>JAVVFG010000001.1:0-3640 GCA_032260445.1 Anaerolineae bacterium
CGCCGAGGCAGTAGAACCAGCGGCGCGCTTGAAGGGGCACCGGCTTATCTAGAATGGGACGAAGGACCGGGCGCAGCTGGTAGCGCTCGTCGGCCCAGTCAGCAGCGCGCAGGTGTAAAGGGCGCCACGGGGCCCGCGTGCGCCACGTCGAGGTACTGCGCAGCAGGCCGAACGCAAAGACGAGCCCAACCGTGCCAAAGACAGTCCAGCGTGCCAGAGGCGCCCACAGGCTCTTGTTCTCGCCGCCGATGTGGCAGTGCAGGCAAGAGTCCCGGGCTACCGCCCCAACCGGGACCTCGGCAGCCAGCGGCGCCGCTGGCGCGGCGGTTTCGGCCTGTGCATGCGTGAATAAGAACGTAAAGACGAGGATAGCCAGCATGAGGATACTGGCAACTAAGAACCAGCGACGGGCCGGAGCAGCCATAGCCACCTCCCAGCTTGCAGACCATGTCAGCGTTAATTACAGGATAAGGGCTGCAAGAGCCGTCCTGCAATCAGGCCGCGCCGGGATTCCCCTCCGCTCCGGACCCTATTTTTGCCGTGATGAGCGCCCGATGGCCATCTCGTACCTCGCCCGCATCTCTCCCTATATTTCGATGATCTTCTTCTGGATGGCGTATTTGATCAGCTCCCCACGGTCGTGCAGGCCGAGTTTGTGCATCAGGTTCGCGCGATGGCTCTGTACCGTCTTGATGGACAGGCAGAGAATGCCGGCTATCTGCCGGTTGGTATGCCCCTCGGCGATGAGCTGTAACACCTCGCGCTCGCGCGGCGTGAGGCAGCTTTCCTCCGGCATGGAATTGAGGTCGGCCCAGCGCAGATAATCTTCGAGCACGAGTCGCGTGACGGCCGGGGACAGCACCGCCTCGCCGCGGTGTACGGCGCGGATCGCCCCGAGAAGGTCGCGCGCTGCGGCATCCTTGAGCACGTACCCGGATGCGCCGGCTGCCAGCATCTGGCGCACGTACTCCTCGTCCTCGTGCATCGACAAGACCAGGATCTGGATCTGCGGCTGTTCGCGGCGCAGTTGGCGCGTCGCCTCCAACCCGTTCAGCCCCGGCATGACGACGTCCATGAGGACGACGTCGGGCTGCAGGGCGCAGGCGAGTTGAATCGCTTCCCGCCCATCCTTCGCTGCACCTACCACATTCATATCTGGTTCACCCTCGAGGAGGGCACAGATGCCATCGCGCACAATTGTGTGATCGTCGGCCAGTAACACCCGGATCTTGCTCATGTGCTGTCTAAACCTCCACGCGCGCTCAACTTTCCCTGCCGCTTCTATACCGCGTCGCTTCTTCGCAGGCAGCAGCAGCCGCTCCGGCGACGGGCGCCCGGACTCTGATACGCGTTCCCTGTCCTGGCGCTGTATCGAGGTCGAGGTGCCCGCCGAGGAGGGCCGCGCGTTCGATCATGCCCAGGAGACCCAGGCGTCTGCCGATCGTCTCAGGGTCAAAGCCAACGCCGTCGTCAGCAACGACAAGGCAGATCTCGCCGCCCGCGGCGTCCAGGGTGATCCTCGCACGGCGCGCGCCAGCGTGATGCACGATGTTGTTCATCGCTTCCTGGATGATACGGAAGAGGGCAGCGCTCTGCTGCTCCGTCAGTGTTGGCGTCTCCGCCGGCAACGCGTAAGTGACGGCTAATCCCGCGTCTTCGAGCATGGTGCGCCCGTACCAGCGGATGGCGGGCACCAGGCCGAGATCGTCGAGCAGCGTTGGGCGCAAGCCGTGGATCAGCGTGCGTAGCTCCTGCAGGATTTGCTGCGCCATCTCGCGGCTGCGCACAATCTGACTGTAGACGGGTTCCTCTTCTGGGGGAAGCCGTTGTTCCAGCCGCTCTAGCTGCACGATGAGCATGGAGAGGTATTGGCTTGTGTCGTCGTGGAGAGTGCGGGCAACGCGCCGGCATTCGGCTTCCTCGGTATCCAAAATGCGTTGTGACAATGCTTCCAGCTCGCGATTGCGGCTTTCGAGCTGCTGGACGAGGGTCGCCAGCGCCTGGCCCAGTTCCTGCACGTCGCGGTCAGCATCGGGCGCCACCACTGGCTGGATGGCGCCTGCGCCCGCGGCGATGGCGCTGGCCCGGTCACGCAGGGTATAGAGCGGACGTAGGGCCGCGCTGACCAGGGCGTAGTTAACCGCAAAACTGAACAGGATGCCCGCGCCCGCAAAGGCAAGAATCAACCCCACGGCGCCAACTCGGCTGGCGAGATGGGCCGTCAGCAGCGTGCCGCCGATAGCGCCGATCACGATGATGACCGTATTGGCAATGACGATCCGCTGTAATAGGGACAAACTGGGCAACTGCCGGCGCAGCCGCTCCATCTCGCCACCTCCTCGCGCCCTTTCGAGCGAACGCATGGTTAACGTGGCACCCGTCGAGATTGTCTTATTATTATGCCATACGACGACGAGAATTGGCAGGGTGAGATGACCGTATTCGGCGCGATGAAGATCATCTTCTGGCGTGTGGTAAGCGCCAGCGGGCTAGAATTCCCGGTGCACCCAGCGGCCACTGACCATCGTGCCCAGGACCTGCGTGTTGAGGATCACTGCGGGGCCTTCGTTGAAGAGATTGTGGTCAAGCACGATGAGGTCCGCGAGGTAACCGGGGCGTAGCTGGCCCAGCCGGTCTTCCATGCCGGCGGCGTAGGCGGGGCCGGTGGTGAAGCCATGCACGGCTTCGTCGATACTCAGGTGGCGCCGCCCGCCGGGGCCAGGGCGCCAGCCTTCGGGGCCGGGGCTGCCGTCCGGGCGGCGGCGGGTGACGGCAGCATAGAGGTTGGGCAGCGGCTCGATGGGCTCGACGGGGGCATCGCTGCCCAGGGCTACGGGCGCGCCGGCCTCGAGCTGCAGGCGGATGTTGTAGGCGTAGTCAGCACGGTCGCCCCAGTAGCTATCAGCCATATGCATGTCGGAAGGCGCGTGGTTGGGCTGCATGGAGGCGATGACGCCCAGCTCGCCCAACCGCCGCGCGTCGTCGGGATGAATAAGCTGCACGTGCTCGATGCGATGGCGCATCTGCGCCGGCTTGAGGCCGCGCGCTGCCTCGTCGGCGCGCACCGTCTGGTAGACGTCTAGCACGTGGTGCACAGCACGGTCGCCGATGGCATGGATGGTCGAGGGCAGGCCGGCGGCGCTGGCACGACGCACATTTTCCATCATCTCCTCGGGGTCGGTCACGGCGATGCCAAAGTTGTCCGGCTCGCCCTCGTAAGGCGCGATCATCCACGCCGTGCGTGGGCCGAGGGCGCCGTCGGCAAAGGTCTTGACGCCGCCGATGCGCAGGACGTCGTTGCCAAAGCCCCACTGCAGACCGACGGCAATGGCCTCGTCGAGCAGGCTCACAGGGATGTTCTTGACGATGCGCAAGGTCAGCTCGCCGCGCTGCTGCAGGGTCTGGTAAGCGCGGAAGGCGAGCGCGCCATCGAAATCGTGTACGCCGGTGAGGCCGCTGCGGTGGGCGTGGGCGATGGCGACCTTGACGCGCGCGGCGACCTCCTCCGGCGTACGCGCCGGGATGGCGCCGGCGACGAGCTCCATCGCCGTCTCGAAGAGCACACCATTGGGCGCACCGGCGGTGTCGCGCCCAATGGTGCCGCCCTCGGGATCGGCGGTGCCGCTGTGGACACCGGCGC
>JAVVFG010000001.1:3740-42347 GCA_032260445.1 Anaerolineae bacterium
ACGAGCGGCTGATCCGCGTTGAGGGTTTGAATGGTGGCGTTGTAGAGGAGGGTGTCAGCGTGCATAGGTCTCTCCGGAGGCGTAAGCCGGGATCTTACTGCGACGGTTGCTAAAATAGAAAGCCCTCGGCAAACGGATCGTCGGGCCGGACGACGAAGCGGTGGAGGCCGGTGATGTGGGCGCTGCCGCGGATTTCGGGAACGATGGCGGGTAGGTCGCCGATGGTGGTCTCGCGGACGATACGGCCTATGAAGGTAGTGCCGAGCAGCCCTTCGCTGACCAGCTCGTCGCCGGGCGCGAGCAGCCCCTGGTGGTGGAAGAGGGCCAGCTTGGCGGCGGTGCCGGTGCCGCAGGGCGAGCGGTCGACGTGGGCCTCGCCGTAGACGACGGCGCTGCGGCTATTGCCGCTGCCGTGCGGCGCGTAAAACTCGGCGACGTCGATGGTGTTGACGTCAGGCCGCGTAGGATGGCGTACGGCGAGCTGTTCGTTGCCAGCGGCGATGAGAGCCATGCCCAGCTCGGCGAGGGCAGGAGCATTAACGGCGCTAAGCTCGTGCGCGATCTGGTCGGCGGAGACCATGATGAAGGTGCCGCCGACACAGACGAGCTCGGCACGAAAGGTTCCAACGCCGGGCACGGTAACCGTTTGGTCCGTCGCCTGCACGAAGGAGGGCATCAGCTGCATCGCCACGGAAGCGACGCGCACGGCCCCGTTTTCCCAGCGGAGGCGGGCGCTGGCGCACACAGGGCCAGAGGGCGTATCAACGACGACCTCTTGTTCTGCGGCGCCGGGCGTGACCGGCACCCAGCCCATCTCGAGTAAGGTGGTGATGGCGCCGATGGTGGCGTGACCGCACATGTAGGGATAGCGGCGCGCGTCCATGTAGATCAGGCCGAAATCGCCATCTGCACTGGTGGCCGCGGTGACGATAGCGCCAAAGATATCGCGGTGCCCGCGCGGCTCGCGCGTGAGCAGCAGACGCACGTGATCCAGGTGCTCGGCAACGTAGCGGCGTTTGGCGGCGACGCTGTCTCCGGGGATGGGCGGTAGCCCGCCGACGACCAGGCGCGTTGCCTCGCCGGCCGTGTGGGAATCGACGGTGACGAGCGCGCCGGCAAGGAACGGGTTGCCGGTGAAAAGATCTGGTTCGGCCGACACCATACTCTCGAGTCTCACAGCCAGAGCGCCTTTTTGAGATCGCCGAAGGCCTCGCGCGGCCCTTCGTGGCGGTTGCGGCCCAGCTCAAGCACGTAGACGTAGTCGGCGATCTTGATCGCCTGGCGGATGTTCTGGTCGACGAGCAGCACCGTGATCCCTTCGTTCTTCAGGCCGACGAGCAGTTGGTAGATCTCGTTGGAGAGGATGACAGCGAGGCCAGCCGTCGGCTCGTCGACGAGGATGAGCTTGGGCTCGGTCATGAGTACGCGCCCGAGCTCGACCATGCGCTGCATACCGCCGGAGAGCTCGCCTGCAGGCGAGCGGCGCCGGTCGCGCAAGATGGGAAAGCGCGCGTAGTTTTCCTCGATCTTCTCCTCGACGCGCGGGCGGTCGCCGCGGAAGGACCAGGCGCCCAGCTCGAGGTTCTCTTCCACCGTCATGTGCCGGAAAACGCTCTGCCGCTGCGGGATGTAGGCGACGCCGTGGTGCACGAGCTGGTGGGAGGAGAGATGGGTGATATCGGCGCCGTCGACGAGGACCTCGCCGAGCGAGGGACGGATGAAGCCGTAGATGGCTTTAAGCAGGGTGGATTTGCCCACACCGTTGGCACCGAGGACCGCCGTAATCTGCGCCGTGCGTGCCTTGAGGTCAACACCCTGCAGGATATTCAAATCTTTATAGTAGCCGACGTGGAGATCGTTTATCTCAAGCAACGGGTTCCTCCTCCTCTTCACGCCCCAGATAGGCTTCGATGACTGCCTCATCCTCTTTGACCACGGCGGGCGGCCCGTCGGCAATGATGTCCCCGTAGCTGAGCACGATCAGACGCTCGCTGAGGGTGAAGATCGAATCCATGTCGTGGCTGACGATGATGAACGCCGTCCCGTTCTGGTGCAGCGTTTTGATGTAGTCAAAGATCATCTGCATAAGGCGGGGATGGACCCCGGCAAATGGCTCGTCGAGCATGATGATCTCCGGCTCGGTCATCATCACCTGTCCTAGCTCGAGCAGCTTCTGCTGCCCGCCGGAGAGGCTGCGCGCGTAATCGTCGCGCAGGTGGGTCATCGTCAGAAAGTCGAGCACTTCGCGGGCGCGTTTTTCCCAGGCGCGACGCCCGCGCTGCGGCGCCAAGGCCATGCCCGGCACGAGCAGGTTTTCCATGACGGTCATGCGGCGGAAGGCGCGCGTGACCTGGAAGGTGCGCCCGATACCGAGGCGGGCAATCTCATAGGAATCTCTGGTGGTGATGTCGGCGCCGTTGAAGACAATCTTGCCCTCTTCCGGCGTATGGATGCCGCCGATCGTGTTCACCAGGGTCGACTTGCCCGAGCCGTTGGGGCCGATGAGGCCGACCAGCTCGTTGCCGCTGAGGTCGAGCGAAACGCCCTTCAGCGCAATAATGCCACCAAAGCGTTTAACCACGTGCTGGATACTAAGCTCCATCGGCGGGCGCTCCTTCACTGCGGCTCTCTACGAGCTCCATCTCAGTATCGTCGTGAATCCCCTCTTCGCCGCTGCTGGTGCGCAGCTCGGCGCGCGGGCCGAGCTTGAAGAGGCGCTCGGACAGCTCGATGAGCAAGCCGTCGCGGGCGAAGCGCAGCGTGAGGATGAGCAGGGCGCCGAAGATGACCAGGCGCCAGGCGCCGAACTCGCGCAGGAGCTCGAGGCTGACCTGGATGAGGATGGCGCCGATAGCTGCAGCGACGAGGCTCTCCACACCGCCGATGATTGCCATGGCGATGACCAAGCCCATCTGCGGGATGACCATGATGTTCGGCGTGAGGATCGTGATGTAGTGGGCGAAGATGGTGCCCGCCAGCCCGGCAATCATGCTGGTGATGACAAAGGTCAGCACCTTGTAGCGCACGACGTTGACGCCACGGGCGGCCGCAGCTTCTTCATCTTCGCGGATGGCGCGCAGGAAGAGGCCGACGCGCGATTGGGCCAGCCAATACATGAAGATGAGGCTGGCGAGGAGGATGCCCAACATGAGATAATAGGCCGGCACGCGCGAAATCGTTTCGGCAAAGAGCTCTGGCACGCGCAAGCCGCGGTCACCACGCGTGATCTGCGCTTCGGCACGCAGGATGGTGCGCAGGATTTCGGAAAAGGCGATGGTAAAGAGGGCGAGGTAGGCGGCTTTGAAGCGGAGGGTGAGGGCGCCGATGGCCCAGCCGGCGATACCGGCGACGAGCATGCCGGCGACGATGCCCACCAGGATGGGTAGATCAGCGAGCGTCGTCAACAGGCCGGTTGTGTAGGCGCCTAGGGCCATGAAGGCCATGTGCCCGAACGAAAATTGCCCGCCGTAGCCTGCCAGCAGCGCCCAGCTCGAGGCGAGAATGGCGTAGAAGTAGGCGACGACCATGACGTGCAGCCAGTAGGTGGGTAGAAAGAGCGGGAGGATGAGGGCGAGCGCCGCGAGGAGCAAGGCGACGAGATTCTGCGGTCGCCTGAGGAGTCCGGTGAGCTGGCTCATGTTTCCTTCCTCCCAAAGAAGCCGCGCGGCCGGAAGAGCAAGACGAGCGCGAAGATCACCAGGCCGAACACTGTCTTATAGTTGAGCGCCCGGCTGGGATCCGGGAAGTAGCCGGCGCCGAAGCTCTCGACGAGGCCGATGACCAAACCGCCGAGGATGCTGCCCGGCAGAGAGCCCATGCCGCCGAGCACGATGATGATGTAGGCGCGGATCGCCGGTACGGCCCCCACGTCGGGCGTGATGGAAAAGACAGGGGCGAGTAGTGAGCCGGCGATTGCTGCCAGGCCGACCCCCAGGCCAAAGGCGACGGTGTTCATCACGTACGGGTTGATGCCCACGACGGCCGCCGCCTGCTTGTCCTGGCTGACGGCGCGCAGCGCTTTGCCCAACCAAGTCCTGTTAATCAAGAGCAACAGGCCGGCGAGCAACAAGAGGGAGATGACGGCGGCAGCAAGCCGGTCGGCGCTGAGGGTTGCCGGGCCCAGCGTCACCGAACCCTGGAAGAAGGAGCGGGGACTGTGGGGGTAGGGGCCAAAGAGGGCCAGCGCCAGGTTCTGCAAGAAGAAGGAGAGGCCAAAGGTGATGAGCACGGCGTACTCCGCCGGCCGGGCGATCTGTTCCTCGTGCATCGGCCGCAGGAAGAAGATCTCGAAGACGGCGCCGATGAGGCCGACGATGATCGCGCTCACGGGAACGATGATCAGCGGGTGGATGTCGGTGAAAATCTGCAGCAGCAGGTAGGAGGCGTAGCCGCCCAGCATGTAGAACTCACCGTGCGCGAAGTTGATCACGTTGAGGATCGAGAAGATCAACGTGAGACCAAGCGCCATGAGCGCATAGATGATCCCCAGGACGAGGCCAGTAATGAGGAGAGCGAGGAAGTAGTCCATATGTGTTCTCCTAGAGAGAGGCGCCCCACGAAGCGGTTCGTGGGGCGCCTGCGAGCAGGACTACTGTGGGGGTGCGGTGTACAGCTCGCCTGTGGCGCGTTCCACCGGGAAGACCACGGTAGCCTCGTCCACGGACTGCCCTATCTCAGTGTACTGCAGGATCATCACGGTCGGCGTCGGCCACTGGTGCCACATCCAGGCCGGCTGGTCGTCGGGCAGCGGGTTGTGGCTGCCGTACTCGAACCAGATTTCGCCGAGCGCGCCAGTGTAGCGCATCTGCTCGAGGGCATCGATGATCGCCGCAGGCTCGGTGGAGCCGGCCTCGTCGATGGCCGTAAGCAGCATGTGGGTGGCGTCGTAGGATTCGAGGGCTGCGGCGCCGGGCGTGGTGCCGTAGCGCTCCTCAAAGTTGGTTATAAAGGCCTCGGTCTTGTCGTTCCACAGCGAGCGCGGTAGGCCGACGTAGGTGAAGAAGACGTACTGGCCGCAGTCGCCGACGTTCTCCCAGAATTCGGGATACTGGGCGTCGATGCTCGCGTAGTAGGCCGTCTGCGCTGTGGGTGCCAGCCCCATCTCGCATGCCTGGCTGAGAATCCGGCTGTTGCCAGCCCCGGTAACGACACCAGCCAGCATGTCCGGCGGATCCTGAGCGATGCGCTGCAGGATCGGGGTGAAGTCGTCGGTTGCGGGATCGGCGAACATGACTTCGACGTCCGTAATGCCCAGCTCTTCTAGCTGTGCTACCCAGGTATCAGCCTGCTCCCGGCCATAATCGCTGTCCTCGACGACAAAGACGATCGTCTGCCAGCCGGCGGCGGCAATGTAGTCGGTGGCGACGCGGCTGTAAAAGTCAATTGAGGGGGCGATGCGGAAAATCTCGGGGTAACCGCTGCCGGTGACGTCGTCAGACCATGGCTCGGCAAAGACCACCGGCACGCCGTACTTGTGCGCCACTTCCATCTCGGCGAGGGCGACACCGCTGTGGTATTCGCCGGTGAGACCGACGACGTTGTTCTGGGTGATGAGCCGTTCGGTGACGGCGGTGCCGCGCTCGGGCAGCCCTTCGGTGTCGCCGAAGATGAGCTCGACATCTTTGCCGAGCACGCCGCCGGCATCATTCACCTCATCGACGGCCATTTCGGCCGCCTGGCGCATCTCGGTGCCGCCCTGGTAGGAGCCGGGCGCTGAGAGCGGGCCGAAGCCGCCGATGACGATGGTGTCGCCCTCCGGTACGGTGCGCTCCTCGGCGACGACACGGGTGACTTCGACCTCTTCGGTGACGACGCGGGTCACTTCTACTTGCTCACCGGCCACTTCCACGACACGGGTCACGACGGTTTCTGTGGTCTGGCCGGCGCAGGCACTTAGAACCAGCGCCAACAGCAGTATGATCATCAATGACGGACGTAAGTATTTTCTTTCCATTCTTTTCCTCCCTAGTAGCTTCGATCTCGTTCCCGGTATCAGGTTCCCCCCAGGGTCGTCAGTTAGATAGTCGCGTTACTCTTCTTCGCTCTCTTCCCTCCTTTGCCGCCGTATGGGCGGCGTTTCCGGCGCCGCGCCTAGCTCGCGGGAGATACGGGCGGCCGTGTCAACGACCTCTCGCGCGTAGCGCGCTTCCATCTCCGGGCGGGACAGGCCAGCGCTGGCCGCAGAAACGTTAATGGCGGCGACGATTTCGCCGGCCGTGTCGCGGATTGGGGCGGCGATCGAGCGGATGCCGACGAGCATCTCTTCATCGCTGACGGCATAGCCGCGCTCCCGTGCCCGGGCGAGGTCAGCGCACAAGGCGTCGCGGCGAATAATGGTGTGCGGCGTGTAAGCCTGGTAGGGGCCACTGCCTAGGAGCGCGTCGAGTTCATCGCACGAGAAGTCGAGCAACTGGGCTTTGCCCATCGAGCTGCAGTGCACGGGCAGCCGCGAGCCGACATGTAGGTTCACGTTCAGAATCTGCAGCGGGCTGACGCGCTGGATGTAGACGATCTCAGTACCGTCGCGCAGAGCCATGTTGGCGGCGGTACCGGTCTGGGCGGAAAGGGACTTGAGGTAGGGGCGGGCGATCTGGGCGCTGTCGAGGCCGTTTAGGACGGTAAAGCCGAGCCGGAGGACTTTCAGGCCCGGCCGGTAGCGCTTGGTCTCGGGATCGCGCTCGAGGTAACCGAGTTCCTGTAAGGTGTACACAAAGCGGAATGCCGTGCTCTTGTCGAGGTCGACGGCCGCGGCAATCTCAACCAGGCTAAGGCTGGGTCGCGCTTCGGAGAAAGCCTCGAGAATGCGCAAGCCACGGTGAATGGTGCCTATGAAGTAACGCCCGTCGACGTCCGGTGGTTTTATTGAGAGAAACACAGTTTTACTTGGCAAAACCATACACGAAAAGGGGTGGCTTTGTCAAGCAACAGGCAGAGAATGCGGGGAAAGGAGTGGTCGCGCGGTAGGCACGCGACGATGCGGGCTGCGCTTAGAGCCCGGACTGCCCCTGGCGGGAATGCCTACGAGGGGAGCGGAAGCGCCAGGGGGCAGAGCTGGCGGGCCGCCGGTAGCGGTTGGGCGGCTAGCGCGCCCAGCGGCGGAAGAGCTTGAGGCCCAGCAGCACCTCAAGCGCGCCGAATAGGCGCAGCGCGGCTTCGGGCCATTTGAGGAACCAGGTCATGAGCTGGTAGTAGGCGCTGCTAGGATGGCCGAAGCGCGTGAAGCGCACCCAGCGCCGGCCGAAGAGCAGGAGCAGGACGGCATCGGCAACCAGGAACATAATGAGGCCGCTCTGTGCCAGACGCTGCATCAGACGGTCTCGGTTTCGACCACCTCATCCTCGCGGAAGACCAGGCCCGGGCTCCACGGCGTGCCAAGCGCGGGCAAGACCCAGCGGTCAAGGCCCCACCAGCCGGCCGTCTTCCAAGCTAGAATGAGCAAGATGGCAATGGCCAGAAGGATGGGGTTGGTGCTCACCGCGCCGGAGAGCAGGTAGTTCATGTTCATAAAGGCGCCAAAGAAGGCGGCGATGCCCGTGAATAGCCCGACGATGAGGGCAATACCCACGAGAAGCTCACCCCAGGCGACCATGAAGCCCCAGAGAGCGGCGTTAGGCAGGACGAAACTCTCCAGGAAGGCGGCATACCAGCCCTGCACGTTGGGATGGGCGCCGGCAGTCTGCTCCAGGGCGCCGCGCACGAAACCAGTGATCGCGGCGCCGGCATTTTCGCCAGTCCAGGCGTCGGCGCCTATTTTCCCAATCCCGGCCTGCAGCCAGGCCCAGCCGGCATACAGGCGCAGAATCAGCCACACCCACGACCAGCGCACCGACTCAAAGAGAGCCTGGGCGACGGGCGGATCTTCAAGACGCAGTACGTACTGCAGTCGTTGTTCACGCTGAATTGTACCCATGTTCGTACCTCCAGCGCCGGCCGGTAGCAATGACAAGCGTCAGAGCCGGCGCATCTACGGCAAAGCGCACGCGCGGCTGCCAGCAGCGGCGCGTGTTCTTTTCTTGATCTACATCGTGAGCCTATTTTCGCAAAGGTGGCGCTGCGCCGAATGTATCACCAGACACAATCGCGCCTCTACCGGGGATATAAAACGGCTGGATTCGTCTGGCCCTCCTCGCGACGGGATGACAGCAGAATTAGCTGACGTTCTGGCTATTCGTTCGCGCACGAGAATCTGATAGAGTAGTCACTCGCTGTTCGACAGGGCCGTCTCGCTAAGCTCTACAGGATGTGTCTGCGAACAGCTCGGTCACCATCGGTAATGCAAGTGGAAGAAATCGGTAAAGAAACGGCGAAACAGAAGTCGCAAAGAACGAAAGAGCCACGGGCGGCGTTTCTGGTTGGCTGTGGCCGTTCGGGAACCAACATGATCACCCGGCAACTTGCCAAGTCGCCCGACGTGGTCTTGTTCAACGAAGATCATCTGGATGCCTTCGCCAAATATCGTCTGCGCGAGATAAAGGTCATACAACGCCTCGTCGAGCAGAGTACGGCTCAAGTCGTTCTGTTTAAACCGATTCTCGACACACACCTGTCGCTCCATCTGCTAGAACATTTCCCCGACGCCAGGTTACTCTTTGCGTTTCGCCACTATGGGGACGTGGTCAATTCCAGTATTCGCCGGTTCGGCCCCTTGAAATGGACAAAGAGTGTCGCCCACTGGGTACGCGACGATTTCGCCAGATTTGCCGCCGCACCACTGCCAGATGTCACGAAAGAACGGATTAAAAGCAGATGGCGTCCAGATCTGGGCCCGGAATCCTCCATCGCCCTGTACTGGCTTTTCTACAACAGCCTCTTTTTTGATCTGGGGCTGAATGAAAGTTCTCGGGTAATGTCTGTTCAATACGAGCAGACCGTTATGGAACCGGAACGACGATTTAAGGCGTTGGCAGCGTTTGTGGAGATTCCCTTCACGCCAACTATGGCACAGGGCGTCTATGCATCCTCGATTGGGAAGGCCGCCAGGCCGGGGATTGATCCGCAAATCGCGGCAACGTGCGAAGCGCTCTGGCAACGACTCTGCCTTACCAACGGTTCGGACTCAACGTAGCAAAACCCTCACTCATAGACTTCTTACGATCTAGCCTGTAAGTCATAATTGGGTGCTCTTAGTCGAGGAGCAATGACTTTCGCGTACGCATTCAATGTGAGTATTTTGCGAGCCATAGGCACAGTTCTTTGGCCGATAGTACTAATGGGCTAACACATCGTATGAATTTCTAGGTATTATGCTTCCGCTACTTCTACTCCATATCAACTTTCTGCGGCACTTTTCCAGTTATGTGGTTCGAGATATGGAACAGAGTCAAATGAGCCAGCCACGAATCGCACTCTATTCACATGATACGCTGGGCCTGGGTCACATCAGGCGGAATCTTTCCATCGCCACCGCGTTAGCAGAGACTAAGCTGCGCCCAACATCCCTTCTCATTACCGGGGCCCGCGAAGCCGCCAGTTTTTCGCTTCCACCCGGCGTTGACTGTTTGTCCCTGCCTGCCGTGGGCAAAAGCGATAACGGGGATTATCACTCCCGTAGGCTGAGTGTGCCTTTTTCGGATCTGATTGAACTACGAAGCGAGACCATCTATGCTGGCCTCAAGTCCTTCAAGCCCGACTTGCTGATCGTCGATAAGGTTCCTCTTGGGGCCTTCGGCGAGTTACTAAAGAGCCTGGACTATCTGCGACAAGGAAGACAAACCAGAATCGTGCTTGGTCTGCGCGATATTCTCGACGAGTCGGCTGCGGCTCGGCGCGAGTGGTCGGATATGGGCTATGAGCGCGCAATCCACGAATTCTATGACGCCGTCTGGGTTTATGGCGATCCGCTCATCTTTAACCCGGTGCGCGAATACAGCTTCTCCCTGCAAATACAATCCAAAATCCGCTATACGGGCTACCTTTGCCGCGCCGATAAGCTTCTTATCGAGACGCTAGACACGCAAGCGAAGATGAAGGACTTACCGGATAATTTCGCCTTGTGCCTTCTCGGTGGGGGTCAGGACGGTTACCGCCTCGGCAGTGTCTTCGCCCAATCTAGCCTGCCACCTGAAATGAGTAGTGTCATTGTTGCGGGGCCCTACATGCCGCCGGGCGCCCGGCAGCGTCTTCACGAAGAGGCAGCGGGGCGCAGCCACGTTTCTGTGCTGGATTTTGTAGCCGAGCCAGAGCCGTTGCTAAAGAAATCCACACGTGTTATCGCCATGGGCGGTTACAACACAATGTGTGACATTCTGGCGCTTCATAAGAGTGCCCTGATTGTGCCGCGAATCGCACCGAGACAGGAGCAATATATACGTGCCAAACTCTTTTCAAACCTCGGTCTTATCGATCTGCTTCATCCCAGCGACCTGGAGCCCGGCCGGCTCGAGAATTGGCTATCGGCGCCTGCCCACGAACAGCATTACCAGTTGTCCCGACCTTATATCGACGGCTTACGACGCGTCGCGACCTTGACAGGAACGCTTCTTAATCGACCAGTTTGAACTGATGCCGGTGTTATACGTCGACGCTCAATCTCTTCAGGCGCATCATCAAGATTCGACTAAAGCGGTGAAATGGAACTGCTAAACTTCCAACCTCTTCGAGTAGCATACGTCTTGAAAATGTACCCGCGCTATTCGGAGACTTTCATCGTGAATGAAATTCTGGCGCACGAAGCCGCCGGGCTATCGGTTGAGATCTTTTCACTTCGCTATCCGATCGACGGTCGCTTCCATGACACCTTAGCCATGGTCCGGGCGCCCTTAACCTACCTAACAGCTGAGAACATTTCGGCCTCTGCTCTATGGACGCTAATATCAGACGTGCGCCGGGACCAGCCAAAACTGTGGTCCATTCTGGATGGGGCCAATGACATGGGTGTTCGGGACGTGTATCAGGCCATGCTGCTGGCCCAAGCGGCGCAGCGCCGGGACATTACAAACCTCCATGCACACTTCGGCAGCGTGGCGACGCGCGTGGCGCGCCTGGCGAGCAAGATTGCGGGATTACCTTACACCTTTACTGCTCATGCCAAGGACATTTATCACCAGGACGTCGACAAGGAAGCTATGCGCTGCAGTATGGAGGATGCGGCGACCGTGATCACGGTCAGCGACTACAATCGCCGCCATCTCATTGCCAACTATGGCCAGGCGGCTTCCCACGTCGAGCGTGTTTACAATGGACTGAACCTCGAACGATTTAGCTACCAGACGCCCCTTGGCCGCCCGCCGCGCATCCTCTCAGTTGGCCGGCTCGTCGAGAAGAAGGGTTTCAGCTATTTGATTGAAGCATGTGCCGAGCTCGCCAGACGGGGACGGGACTTCCGGTGTTCAATCATCGGTACAGGACCGCTTGAAGACGCCCTTCACGAGCAGATCATCCAGTTAGGCCTCGAAACTCACGTCGAGCTGTTAGGGCCAGAACCTCAAGTTGAAGTGATACGGCAGTTGACAGGGTCGGCCGTATTTGCTGCCCCGTTCGTTATTAGCCAGGATGGAAATCGAGAGGGCCTACCCACTGTTCTCCTCGAGGCTATGGCCTCAGGGACGCCGTGTATTTCTACGGACGTCACTGGTGTCCCAGAGGTTATTCGCCATGAAGTAACCGGGCTGCTAGTCCGTCCTCAGGACGCCATCGCCCTGGCAAACGCCCTTGAAAGAATTCTGCATGATGAGGCGCTGGGGCTAAAGATGGCCAAAAATGCGCGGCGGCTGATCGAAGAGAATTTCGACAACGGACAAACGGCGAGGGCCATGCGTGAGATTTTTGTGCGGGCGGCGCAGGCATCGCCAGTCAGCCAGCTAGCTGTGGAGCCATCCTAGATGCGAGTGGCGTATATTTGCGCAGACGCGGGCGTGCCCGTCTTTGGTGTCAAGGGCTCGTCCCGTCACGTGCAAGAAGTCATACGAGCCTTTCTCCAGAATGGCAGCCAGGTCGACCTCTATGCGAGCAGGATCGGCGGCGGCGTCCCGCGTGGCCTCGAACCGGTAACGCTCAAGGCGCTGACCCCACCTCCAAAGGGAGATGTCCTGCAACGGGAAGTAGCAGAACTGGCTGCTAACCGGGAATTACGGCGCGCCCTTGAGAAAGATGGCCCCTACGACATGGTGTACGAGCGCTACTCGCTATGGAGCTATGCCGGGATGGCCTATGCGCGCTCCATTGGAGCGCCCGGTGTGTTGGAGGTGAATGCGCCACTCATCGAAGAGCAGGAGAAGTACCGGACGCTCGTTAGACGCGCGCACGCCGAACGCGTGGCCCGGCGCGCCTTTCGTTCGGCGTCGGCACTGCTAGCAGTCTCGCACCAGGTAGCTTCCCATGTAAAGAGCTACGGAGATGGTGTAAGCGGCATTCATGTGATCCCGAACGGCGTGGATACCGAGCGCTTCCGGCCTGATATGGTACCCGCGCACCCTTATGCGCCCGATGAATTTGTGATCGGTTTCGCCGGATCGTTAAAGCCATGGCACGGTCTGGAGGTCCTGATGGAGGCCTTTGACCAGACGGTCCGTCACCATCCTTCATCGCGTCTGCTTATCGTCGGCGACGGGCCTGGTTACACAGAGCTAGAAAGCGAGATCGAACGTCGTGGTTTGGAAAAGACAGTCCGGCTGATCGGCCAGGTTGCGCACGATGCTGTACCGCATTGGCTTACCGCAATGGATCTCGCGGTCGCGCCCTATCCAGCCATTGAAGGCTTTTACTTCTCACCGCTGAAGGTATTCGAGTATATGGCGGCGGGACTGCCAGTCGTCGCCAGCGACTTGGGCCAGATTTCGGAAGTGGTTGAAGATCGCGTCAGTGGCTTACTCGTCGATCCGGGAGACCCGGGAAAATTGGCGTCGGCCTTTGACCTGTTGATCCGGAAGCCGGAGCTGCGTATTCGTCTAGGAACTGCGGCGAGGAGGAAAGTTGCGGCCGATCATTCCTGGCAGGCTATCGCCAGGCGCGTGTTCTCGCTTGCCGGTGTGAAGCCACGAGCCTCCCTCGTATGTGAGGACTTGGTCTTGTGAGCCGGCCTAAGAGACCACAAGGCCTGCAGCAATCGCTGCCCAGGTTTACCCGGGTCATTCAGCGGCTCTGGCCGCAGATCCGCTCGGAAACGTTACTGCTTGTTGGCGCTTTCGTCGCCATGGTCACCCAGATAGCGATGCGCGTCCTCGAACCCTGGCCCCTCAAGTTCCTGTTCGATGGCGTTTTTGGGGGCGCTCCTTCTAACGAGCGCATTATCGAACGCGTTGTCTCAGCGCTGTCTCCTCCCATGCTTATCGCGGGCGCGGCAATCGCCCTCGTGTTAATCGTGGTGTTCCGTTCGCTGGCAGACTACTTGAGCACAGTAGCCCTGGCGCTGGCCGGCAACCGCGTACTCATGAAGATCCGTGGGGATCTTTACCAGCAGTTGCTTCGCCTTTCCCTTTCCTATCACTCCCGGTCGCGCACGGGAGATCTCGTTACGCGCATCACCGCCGATATTGGCCGCTTGCAGGAAGTGGCTGTTACTGCGATCCTGCCGCTGCTGGTCCATACCCTGACCCAGGTCACAATGGTCGCCCTCATGTTCTGGCTGAATTGGCAGCTCACCCTGGTTGCGCTGGCTGCCTTCCCCTTCTTCTCCCTGAGCATGGTGCGCACGTCCGGCAAGATCCGGCGGGTGGCCCGCAAACAGCGCGAGCGTGAAGGATTGCTAGCCACGAATGCGGCCGAGGCCTTGGGGGCGATCAAGGTCGTACAAGCCTACTCGCTGGAACGTATTTTGCAGCAAGGCTTCTCGCGCCAGAACCGGCGCAGTTACAAGGACGGCGTAAAAGGTAAGAGGTTGGCTGCTCGTCTATCGAGTCTCGTCGATATACTGACGGCGATTGGGACAGCGCTTGTCCTCGGATTCGGCGCCCGGCAAGTCTTGCAGAACGAAATGTCACCTGGCGACCTACTCGTGTTCATGAGCTACCTCAAGGGCGCTTACCGGCCCACGAACAGCATGGCTAAGTACACAGGTCGTATCGCCAAGGCGACTGCCTCTGGAGAACGGGTGCTTGAGGTGCTTGAAACGCAGCCCGACATCCGAGACGCAAAGGATGCGATACCCGCACCACGTTTTCGCGGAGCAGTCGGTTTTCACCATGTTTCTTTTGAATATCAGGCTGGGCATCCGACACTGAAGAACGTCACCCTATCGGCCTTCCCCGGCCAGAAGATAGCCCTTGTCGGCCCGTCGGGTGGCGGTAAATCCACCCTGGTCAGTCTGCTCCTGCGCTTCTACGATCCGACCAGGGGCGTTATCACTATCGACGGCAGGGATATACGGCGTTACACACTACAATCGCTGCGATCGCAGATCAGCATCGTTCTCCAAGATAGTGTGTTATTCGCGGTTAGCATCCGCGATAACATTGCCTACGGTTCGCCAGATGCGACCTATGCCGACGTGCGGATGGCTGCCGAGCTGGCTAACGCCGATGATTTTATTACGGTCCTTCCTCAAGGTTATTACACCATTGTTGGTGAGCGTGGCGAGACGCTTTCGGGGGGACAACGACAACGAATCGCCATTGCTCGCGCGGCCTTACGGAAAGGGCCGATCCTAATTCTTGACGAACCGGCTACCGGCCTGGATAAACGAAATCAGGCAATTGTGCAGAGCGCACTTGACCGGATCATGAGAGGTAAGACGACATTCATCATCGCGCACGATCTGCGCACGGCGGAGAACGCAGACCAGATCCTCTATTTGGAGGACGGGCGTATAGTCGAGGCCGGCACGCATCATCAGCTCATGCGCCTGGAAAAGCGGTACGCGGCGATGTATGAACTGCAAGCCCACAAGCGGAACGGGCAGCAGGTCCCGGAGAGCAACGGTGTTATCGTTCCCAGACGCTGAGCTCGCCGCACGGGATCCGGCGCTCCCCGGTCTGTCTATTGTGCTTGACCCCGATGCCTTTGCCGAGCAGTTGAACGCAAAGATGGATGGTCTTGAGGTAGACAAAGTCAGGGCCCGTTACGTGCGCTACAAACCCTACACCAGTTGTCTGGTGGCCTTCGACGTAGTCGCGGGAGGAAATGCTAGGCATCTCTTCGCCACGGCGTTTACGCGAGACGGCCTGATGAAATACCGGAAGCATCAAAACCGCCTAAGACAGGCTGGTCTGATGGACAAGAACGATCTATGGCGTGACGAACAGATCGTCATCTGTCGCTTTCCAGCAGATCGGGCATTGCCGCAGCTGCCAAACCTGGCCGATGGGCAACGCAGAACAGAATTGCTGGCTTCACTGCTGCCGCAGGCGGGCGCCCAGTGGGGGTCGGCGCTAGAGACGCTGCACTACAAGCCTGAGCAACGCTATGTGGCCAAATTGAGCTCGGCAACCGGGGAGGTTGCCGTCATCAAGGCATACGCCGACGAAACCTTCAAGCAAGCAAGCGCGGCCGTCAAACACGTACGCTCCAGCGGAGCGCTCCGTGTACCAGCAAGGCTGGGTCGTTCCAGGCGCCACCGGATTCTGCTTCTTGAATGGCTGCCGGGCCATTCGCTGGCCAATCTTGGTAGAAACCCGGATTGCGACGGGAGTTCAATCGCGACGGTTGGAGCGGCTCTGGCAGAGCTTCATATGCAAGATGTTAAGCTCGCAGAAACTGTCGATTCAGAGGCACTCATCGCATCATTGTTCGCAAACGCCAGGACGGTTGCCCATCTTCACCCGCCATGTGCGTCTCGTGCGCTTCAAGTTAGTCGAGATCTGGACGAAACCATCAGGAAGCAGCCCAAACAACGGTCTCTGATACACGGCGATTTCTCCGCCGACCAGGTGCTCGTCGCCGGCGACACGGCGGCCTTCATTGATCTTGATTCGAGCGGGCTCGGAGATCCTCGGATAGACCTCGGCTCCTTTTTGGCCGTGCTGAATTTAGAGGCCGCCCTGGGCAGAACCGATGACGCCACAGTTGATAGCATCAACAGTAACCTGCGAGACGGGTACCACCAGGTAAGGGAAATCGGCCGTGCACCTGAACTCTGGCCATACGTCGCCGCCAGCTTGCTGCTCCGTGTGGCCGAGCCGTTTCGATACAGGATGCCCGATTGGCCGGCCGCCACTGCGGCCATAATCGAAAGGGCAGAGGTCATCGCCCGGGAGCGTAGATTCTAGGGGTTAGTTAGCTGCCGAGGCGGCGAATGCTGCCGATCGCCTTCACCATGCTCAAATTCAGTCTGGCATCTCTGGCTGTTCTGCACCCGACACCCGGGCAACAGGAGGCACTGGGCCGTCGGGGTCCCTTCCGGTTGCGGCGGGCGTGGCCGCGGTCTGGCCGAAATGTCAGCCTGGAGTATACTGATGCGCGCGGCCAACTAATCCCTGGGCAATGGTTCGCGGACGCGGACCAACTGCGCGAAGTGGCCAACGAAACACGCCTCGCGAGCCGACCCGCCACCGCACGCGTGATCACTATTCCTGGTGACGGGCTCTTGCTCCAGGTAGGGGGGGCGGACAGGCGGCTTACGGCACTTGCCGGCTTGCTGGCTGATCCTACGGCGCAGCTGATCAGTCACCGGCCGGAGCGCCGAGCAGTGCTTCGCCTGCTGAACGGCCAGGGCGTGAGCTACGTAAAAGTCGTCCGCCGCGACGATATCGGGCGGCTTGCGGCGGCCAACGAGGCCCTTAGCGCGCTGGCCTCGCTTACGAACGCGTTTGTGGTCCCCCAGGTACAGGAGGTTGTCGAGGCGAGTGGTTTGATCGTCGTGCGGGCCGTGTCCGGGACATCCTATTTCCAAATGCTGCAGGAGACAGAAGAAGGAGCTTCCCTCCTTCGTGTCACCGAGCAAATCGGGCGGGCATTGCGTGCGCTGCACCAAGCTGAGCTGGCACCCGCTGCGAGGCCGCACGGCCCGGCAGAAGAAATCGGGGTGATAAACAAGTGGCTTGGTCATCTGCAATGCCATATGCCGCAAGTGCACGCCCGCTTGCAGCCGTATGCGCGTTCGATACTCTGGGCCTTAGAGGCGGAATACTCCGGACCAGCATTGCTACATCGTGATTTCTATGATAAGCAGGTCATAGTAGGCAAGGCGAGGCCAATCACGTTGCTGGACCTTGATACGCTGGCAGTGGGCGAGCCGGCGCTGGATCTGGCAAATGCCCTGGGACATCTGGAGCTACGTGAGATTCAGGGGAGATTGTCGGGGGAACGCCTGGCCAGGGCCGCCGAGGCGCTGCTCCGGGGTTATCAGCCTCACACGAGCGTTCACCGGCGCCTGCCCGTTTACACCGATGCGACACGTCTACGGCTCGCCTGTGTCTACAGTTTCCGGCCGGGACAGCACGAGGTCGCCAGCAGATTGGCATCCAGGATCGGCCGGCCCCCACCTGGCCAATAACACCACGATGTCATCGGCCTTCGACCGCACAAAATGCTGTCCGGCACCGATCGCAGACGGCCCCGGCCTGTTGCACAACACAGCGCGGCAACCAGATGTAGCGCGGCGGCGAGCAGTCGCAGCAACAGAGCACGGCTTCGTCGTCCTCGCCTGGGGTGGTCTCGAGAAAGTCATCGACGAGAATGAAAACCTGAAGCAGGCTCCGGCTGACGCTGATGGCGCGGCCCAGCCGGCTCACGAGTGGCTGGCAATGCTGTTTGACCTCAGCTCGCAGCCGCCAGCAGACCCGGCCTGTCGCACTGTCGCGGACGCGTTCCAGACCGTAAGCGCTCGCCGGGCGCGTGTACCAGGGGGAAAAGCGCGACACTCGCTCCATGACTTCGGTAAGCATGTTAACGAGGACGGCTTCCGCTGCCGCGCCAGCATCGCGCAGATCAGCGCCAGCGAACAGCACCGCCAGCTCGGGCAAGGGGCCGGCGACATCGTAGGTATGGCGGATATCCGACCAGACCCGCTCTAGCTCATCGTCGAGGAGCGCCAGCGGATCCGGCGTCGCGTCGAGCTCGCCTGCAGGGGGCACCTTCTTTCTCCCTGACAGCGCCAGCGATAGTGAACGTATCGGGCGCGCTAAGGCATCCGCTCATCAAACGTCCAGGAAACCTTTCTCACGAAGCAACGGCCGGGGATCGACCAGATTCTTCTCCAGAGCTGCCGCCTTCTCTGGCAGACCCAGGGCCAAAGCCAACAATTGGGTAAAGAAGAGCACGGGCATCGGCGTTTCCAGCTTCATCTGGAACTGGCGCGCGTCGAGATTAGTGTGGCACAGCGGGCAGGCGACGGCGATGGCGTCCGCGCCGGCCTCGCGCGCGTGGGCGATCAAGTTGCCGCTCAAACTGAGCACGATGTCCGGACGGGTCAGAGAGTGGGCAGCACCGCAGCAGACGGTCTTATAGGACCAATCGACGACGTCGGCGCCGGCAGCGCGGAGGAGGTCGTCGATATCTGTGGGGTTTTCGGTGTGCGCGGCTTCTGTCACCTGCGGTGGGCGGGTCAGGAGGCAGCCGTAATAGGCAACCACGCGCAGGCCGGCTAATGGCTTCTGCACATGGTCGCGGATGGCATCTGTGCCTACGTGACGCAGCAGGGCTTCCGACAGGGTGCTGACGTGAACGGTGTCCTGGTATTCATAGCCAAGGGCTTTGTCCACGGCTGCCTTGCGCTCGCCGTGATGGCGCATCTCGTACTGGGCGGCCTTGTGCCGGTTGAAGCAGGCAGCGCAAGGCATGGCTACCTCCTGGAAGCCACTTTGTTCGATGAGCGCCAGGTTGGTGACGGGAAGGCGGACCGCGGCTTCGGGATCGGCGCGGTGAGCGGCGCTGCTGCCGCAGCAAATCCAGCCGCGCGGCTCGATGAGCTGCAGGCCCACCGCCTCGCATACCGCTTCGGTCGAGCGGTTGAATTCCGTCGCCGTCGAGTGCAGCGAGCAGCCAGGATAATAGGCCACGGCTGCCGCAGCGCCTGGCAGCGGTTTGGCCTCGTGCGGCGCGCGGGTTGGGGTGGGCAGGAAAGCCAGCTTGCCTTTGCGAAACATCTTCAGCCCCAGGTCGACATCGCTCATCCAGTCCTGTGTGCGCAGTTTCATCTCCACCAGCAAACCGAGCTCGTACGCCCGGCCCCACAGCCGCACCTCGCGCATGAATGCCTCGTTGAAGATGTCCACCTGCGAAACCTGGGGCTCGTAGCCGCGCGCGAGCGCCTCCCGCGTTAGGAACTCCATCACGGCGTTGATGTCCAGCCCCTGCGGGCAGTGGGTGGTACACATCTGGCAGGCGGCGCAGAGCCAGGGTGTCTGCGCCTCGAAGACGAGCTCTTCCTGGCCAAGCTGGACGGCGCGCATGATCTGGTTTGGCTGCCAGTCGAAGAAGTCGCCGACAGGACAGCCGCTGGTACAGCGCGAGCACTGGTAGCAGAGATATGCGTTCTGCCCCAGCTCCTCTTTGATGCGCCGCGCCAGATCGGGGCGGATGGTCATTGGCTCGGGGTCGCCGTGCTGCATTCTTTCCATCTTGTGCCTCCTATGCCGGCGTTTGCGGTTGGGGCGGCGGCTCCTGCGCGCCCGCAGGCGTCGCCGTGGCGACCTGCGGCCGCGGATAGAGCCCGGCGCCTTCGACGATCGGGCGGACCGCTTCCTCCCACTCGATGGCCATAATGTGGACGCCGGCGACGCCTTCAATCTCGCGCAGTTGCTGGATTAGCTCGACGCAAATCTGAATGCCTTCTGTGGCCCACGCGGCGGCACGCGCCTTCTTTTCCTCGGCGCTCATCTCCTTCGGGGCTTTGCCGGCCCACGGTGCGCCGGCGGCAGTCATGCGTTCGATGAGCTCGTCAGGGACGAGGATACCGGGCACGTTGTTCTTCATGTAGCGGGCCATGCCGGGGCTTTTGAGCGGGCCAACGCCGGCGAGAATGTACGTTTTTTCGTGTAGCCCAAGCTCGCAGACCTTGTCCATATAGCGCACAAAGGCGGGTACGTCATAGACAAGCTGGGTCTGGATGAAATTCGCACCGGCCTGGACCTTCTTGGCGAGGCGGTAGGGGCGGAAGTCGATGGGGTCGGCGAACGGTGCCGCCGCCGCACCGACGAAGAAGCGCGGTTCCTGTCCCTTGAATTTGTCGCCGCACTGGAAAATGCACTCGTCACGCATGTCGGCAACCATCTTCACCAGCTGCAGCGAATCGATGTCGAAGACGTTCTTGGCGGTCGGGTGGTTGCCGAACGTCTGGTGATCGCCGGAGAGGCAGAGGAGGTTGCGCATGCCGAGGGCATAGGCGCCGAGCAGGTCACTCTGGATGGCCAGCCGGTTGCGGTCACGGCAGGTCATCTGGACGACCGGTTCCAGCCCTTCCTGGACGACGATAGTCGCGGCGCCGATGCTGGACATGCGCACGATGGCCGTCTGGTTGTCGGTGATGTTCACGCCGTCGACGAGACCTTTGAGCAGGGCCGCTTTTTCGCGGATCACGTGCGCGTCTGCGCTCTGTGGCGGGCCAAGCTCGCCGGTGACGGCAAAATGACCGGCACGCAGGACGCGTTCCAGGTTAGAGCCGCTGAGATAACCGTTGGGGCTCGCTTGCACAGTCATCGCTTTATACCTCCTCCGCGGCCAGCCGCAGGTCTTCGCGCGTGATTTTGCGCGGGCCGCCATCACGGGCGGTGCGCCAGTTCTTGGGAGCTTGCAGTTGAAGCAACATATCGAGCTTGCCCATGCTGCTCAGCCGGTCGTAGATCAGCTGCCAGGCGCAGGGGACATCGGGGTCGATCTCGCAGTGCCCGGCCTCCGAGCCGCCGCAGGGGCCGTTGAGCAGCGACTTGGAGCAGCGGGCGATGGGGCAGATGCCGCCGGTCAGACCGAGCACACAATCGCCGCAGGCGGCGCAGCGCTCGGCCCACACGCCCTGTTCCGTCGGTAGGCCGAGGAAGGCAGTGTTCAACCCGGGGACGACCCAGGCATCTGGGAAGTGCTCGGCCATCGCCTGCACGCCGATGCCGCAGCCGAGGGAGAGAACCAGATCTGCCTCGGCAACCTGCTCGGCGACCTCGTCGAGATACTCCCATTCACACTGCCGCTGCACGGTCACGTCGGCGACGTCGCGCGGGCTACCGTCTAGCCGTGTCGCCATACGTAATGACGAGGAGACGATCGCCGCTTCGCGGGCGCCGCCGGCGAAACAGACGGTGACGCAGGTGCCGCACCCGACCACCAGCACCTTCTGCGCATCGCCCAGCAGTCCCTTGATCTCTTCCAATGGTTTTTGTTCCGCAACTATCATCGGTCACTCTCCTGATGTTTGCTGGTCTGGCGAATGGCCTGGTCCTTTTCGCAAAGGGCTCGGCCCCAACGCTTCCACCTGCCCGGTCATCTCCGTGACGGCGGCGGCGAAAGCACCCGCCATCGCCGAAGACAGGTTAAACATACGAACGCGCTCCGGTTCCAGACCAATCTGCTGCAATAAGTGCTGGATCCGGTCAACTCTTCGCTTGGCACTTACATTACCCTCCAGGTAATGGCAGTCACCCGGCAGTCAGCCGGCTGCCATGACGCCATCAGCGCCATCCTCGAAGGCCTCCAGGGCCATCAACACGTCTAGCTTGCCGGTGCACGGCACCTGCACAATTTTGACTGCCGGCGGGTATTGGATGCGCAATCCACCGGCAAGGTCAGCAGCGGCGTAGGCGCAATGTTCACAGCAGTAAGCCACTATCTGTAGCTGCGCCTCTTCCATCAGTCCTCCTTCACGGCATCTGGCACGGCCTCATCCTTCCACTTCCACAGCCAGCGCCGGCACGAAAGCCGGATCCGGCCGGAACAGTGCCTGTACTTTGGCCCGCATCTGCAGGTCGGTATAGTGCGCCAACTGGATGGCGCGCGCCGGGCACTCGGCGGCGCAGAGGCCACAGCCCTGGCACACCGCCGCTTCGATATGGGCGGCGCCCAAAATGCCGCCAGCGCCGCGGAGATCGGCCTCGATGCGCGGCACGCCAAAGGGGCAGATGCGCACGCAGGTGAGGCAGCCGGTACAGAGCGCCGGATCGACGAGCGCAACCTGCCCGCCGGCGGCCAGTGCCTCCTGGCTGAGTACGCGCGCGGCGCGTGCGGCTGCGGCCTGTGCCTGCACCATTGTTTCATCAAGAAATTTCGGATAGTGGGCCATACCGGCCATGAAAACGCCATCCGTAGCGAAGTCGACAGGGCGCAGCTTGACATGGGCCTCGGCGAAAAAGCCGTCGGCGTCGCGCGGCACCTTGAAGCGGCGCGCCACCTCGCCAGCGTTCTCGCCGGGCACTACAGGCATACTGAGGACCACCAGCTCCGGCTGCAGGGCCATTGGCCGGCGGAGCACACTGTCCCAGGCGTGTACGACAAGGGTTCCATCGCCGTCTACCATGACCTCAGGCCGCCGTTCGTCGTCGTAGCGGACGAAGAGAATGCCGGCCTCGCGCGCCTGGGTGTAGAGCCGCTCCTTGAAGCCGTAGGTGCGGATATCTTTGTAGAGCACGATCACCTCGGCGTGCGGCCGGCGCTCCTTCAGCGCCAGCGCGTTCTTCAGGGCGACGGTGCAGCAAATGCGGCTGCAGAACCGCTCGGCCGGGCCGACGCACTGGATCATGACGACTGAGCCAGGTAAATCGGCGTCACTCTCTGCGCTGGCGAGGCGGCGCTCGAACTCCTGCTGGGTGAGGATGCGCGGGTCGGTGCCGTAGCCGTATTCCGGCCCGCGGTACTCGCGCCCGCCGGTTGCCAGGATGGTAGCACCGTGGGCCACCGGCCGGCGCGCGCCGCTCGCGTCAACCACGACGCTGGTGAAATTGCCCTTGAAACCGCCGGTCGCCAGGACCTCGCTCTGCAGATGGAGAGTGATTTTGTCGTGGGCTGTGACGCGCGCCACCAGCTCCTTCAGCACGCGCCGCGGCTCTCGTACCGGCTCGCCGGGAAGTGCGGTCCATACGTGGCGCAGATTGCCGCCGAGCATGGCCTCCTTCTCTACCAGATGGACGGGAAAACCCTGGTCTGCCAACGCCAACGCCGCGGTCATCCCGGCCGCACCGCCGCCGACGACGAGCGCGGCACGCTCTACGGCCACATCGACCGTGTGTTGTGGCTCGAGGTAGGTGGCGCGGGCGACGGCCATCTGCACGAGCTCGCGCGCCTTCGCCGTGGCTGCATCCCAATCGTGGGAATGCACCCAGGAGCACTGGTTACGGATGTTGGCCATCTCCACGAGGTAGGGGTTAAGCCCGGCGGCGCGGGCGCTGTCCTGGAAGAGAGGCAAGTGCGTTAACGGCGTGCAGCTGGCAATGACCACGCGGTTCAGGTTGAGCGCCGCGACCTGCTCGCTGATATGGGCGATGCTGTCCTGCGAACAGGCATAGAGGCTAGCCTCGGCATGGACCACGTTGGGTAGGGTGCGGGCAAACTCGGCGACGGCGGGTACGTCGAGATAACCGCCGATGTTGGAGCCACAGTGACAGACGAAGACGCCGATGCGCGCTTCTTCCGTGCCCACATCGCGCTCCGGTGGGTACACTACCTTCTCCGTCAGCGTGAAGCGCGATGGGCTCAACCGCGCCGCCGCGGCAGCAGCGGCACCGCTCGCCTCCACCACCGACTCGGGGATGTCTTTCGGCTCGCGGAACGGCCCCACCGCGTAGATGCCCGCCCGGCTTGTCTCCAGCGGGTTGAATTGCGCCGTGTGGCAGAAGCCGTACTGGTCTAGCTCGATGCCCAGCCGCCGCCCCAAGTCGCGCACCGCCGGGGCGATCTCCATGCCCACTGACAGCACCACCAGGTCGAAGCCCAGCTCGTAGCGCTGCCCTGCCTCGTCCTGGTAGGCCACTGTCAGGTTGCGCGTCGCTGGCTCTTCGTGCAGCGCGCTCGCCCGGCAGCGGGTGTAGACCACGCCGTAGCGGTCGCGCGCCCGCTGGAAATAGGACCAGTAGCCCTTGGAGAAGGCGCGCATGTCCATGAAGAAGACGTGGATGTCCAGCTCCGGGTGGTGTTCCTTGGCGATGATCGCCTCTTTGGTGGCGTACATGCAGCAGACGGCGGAGCAGTAGTCGTGGCTCTGGTCGCGCGAGCCGACGCATTGCAGGAAGGCGATGCGGCGCGGCTGTTTGCCGTCGGAGGGGCGCTGCAGGGCACCCATGGTGGGGCCAGAGGCGGAGAGAAGGCGCTCGAATTGCAGAGCCGTGATCACGTTGGGGTAGCGCCCGTAGCCGTACTCCTCGGACAGCTCGGCGCGATAGACCTGGTAACCGGGAGCGAGGATCACGGCGCCGACGTGGAGCTCCTCTTCCACCGCGCGCATGTTGTGGTCGATGGCGTTGACGCCACAAGCGTGCACGCAGGCAAGGCATTCGGAACAGATGCCACACTGCAGGCAGCGCTGCGCCTCCGCGCGGGCCTGGCGTTCGGTGAGCCCCAGAACCACCTCGCGGAAGCTGGTGACGCGCTCCTCCATACCCAGCATGCGTGCTTCGACGCGCGGCTGTGGCGTGATCTCGCCGCGGGCAACCCGTTCGGCCAGCTCTTCACGGGTGAACTTCGCCACGGGCGCCCGGGCGGTCTCCGGCGTGGCAAGCGGCTCGCCCCTCAGGTAGTGATGGATGGAAGTGGCAACGCGATGGCCGAGAGCGACGGCCTCGATGATGTAGGCAGCGCCGGTCTTGCGCCCGCCGACGACGAAGAGGCCGGGAATATCGCTGGACAGCGTGTTGGAGTCAACCGCCAGCTCTTCGAATTGGGGATCGAGATGGCAGAGGTCGGAGAACTGCCCGGCGGTGCCGATGACGGTGTCCACTTCGAGGCGGAACTCGCTGCCAGGCTCAATCTTGGGACGGCGCCGTCCCTGTTCGTCGACGGTCATGCCTTTTCCGGCCTGAGCTAACTCGACGCCGGTTACCTGCCCATCGTGGGCGAGGATGCGAGTGGCCGTCTTGCGCTCGAAGAGGGTAATCCCTTCGGCCTCCACCGCCGCCAGCTCCCAGTGATAGGCGGGCAGCTCGCCGCGCGGCCGGTCCAAAGCGAGGAAGACCTCGGCGCCGAGGCGGCGGGCGACAGCGGCGGCATCGAGCGCCGTGATACCACCGCCGACGACAGCGACGCGATCACCAATATCAACCGGCTCGCCCAGGTTGATCTTGCGCAGGAAGGTGGCGGCGGAAAGGACGCCATCCGCTTCTTCGCCGTCGATATCCAGGCTCAGGTCGCGGGAGGAGACGCCGGTCGCCAGGCAGACGGCGTTGTAACCTTCCTGCAGGAGTTTCGCCGGGTCTTTGACCGGGCTGTTCGTCTTGAGAATGATGCCCAGGTCGAGGATGTCGTCGATATCTTGTTGCAGGACGCCCTTGGGCAGCCGGTGGGCCGGGATGCCAACGCGCATCATGCCGCCGGGAACCGGTAATGCCTCGTAGACGGTGACGCCGTAGCCCAGCTTCGCCAGGTCGCGGGCGGCGGTGAGGCCGGCCGGACCAGCGCCGACGACGGCGACCCATTCCGATTGCGTGCGCGGCGCCGGCTCGACCTTCTCGCGCCCGTAGGCGAGGGCGAAGTCGACGACGAAGCGCTTGAGGCCCATGATGTTGACCGGCTCGTCGACCTGGCCGCGGCTGCAGCGGTTTTCGCAGGGATGGTGGCAGGTACGCCCGCAGGCGCTGGGGAAGGGGTTGTCTTCCTTGATGACTTGCAGCGCCTTCCGGTACTCGCCTCTGGCGATATGGGCGATGTAGCCCTGGGCACGCTGGCCGGCCGGGCAGCCGTCTCGGCAGGGCGCGGTCCCCAACTTTTCGATGGCGTAGGCACCGGGAACTGCCTGGGCGTAGAGGCGGTAGGCCGCTTTGCGCTGGGCCAGCCCTTCCTCGTAGAGATCGGGTAGCGAGACGGGGCAGACAGCGGCGCAGTCGCCGCAGCCGATGCATTTGTCGACGTCGACATAGCGTGGCCGGCGGATGACGGTGGCGATGAAGTCGCCGGCCTCCCCCCGCACGTCGAGGACGTCGCTACCGGTCAGGATGGTGATGTTGGGATGGCGGCCGGCGTCGACCAGCTTTGGGCTGAGCGTGCACATGGCGCAGTCGTTCGTGGGGAAGGTCTTGTCGAGCTGCGCCATGTGCCCGCCGATCGCCGAGCGCTTCTCGACGAGATAGACCTTGAGACCTTGATCGGCGAGGTCGAGGGCAGCCTGGATGCCGGAAATGCCGGCGCCGACGACCAGCACCGCCCCGACGGGGGGCGACCGCTCGCCGTTTCTGCCGTTACCCTTGCCAACCATCGCGCCGTTCATCGCACCATTCCCTCGGGCTGCGCGCAGGCAGCCGCAAGCGGTCAGTCTCTTACCCTGCAGTCCACTCCTGTCGCTTAATCTCCGGCGTCTTCAACGTGCGCGGAAGGATGACCGTGAAGCAGGTTCCGGTCCTTTCGCCGCTGGCGACGCTTTCCACCTTGATTTCGCCCTCGTGGGCGTCCATGATCAGTTTGGCAATTGAGAGGCCGAGGCCGGTTCCCGGCTGACCGGCAACATTGCTGCCGCGATAGAAGTCCTGGAAGATGTGGTCCAGCTCGTCGGGGGGAATGCCCGGCCCCGCGTCCTCAACCTGGAAGTAGACGGCGTCCGGCTCGTACCAGGCGCGGAACCGGACAGTGGCTCCTTCCGGCGAGAACTTGATGGCATTCGCCAGGAGGTTGGTGAGCACCTGGCGGAAGCGCCGGCGCGCGCCGACGACCGGCTGGAAATCATGCGCCGGCTCAACTTTGATTTTCACGCCTTTCTCCGCGGCGGCGAGGGAGACATCCTCGATCGACTCGGCGCCAGCTTCGCCGGGATTAAACCATTCAAAATCAGCCTGGATCTGCTCGCGGCGCATGCGCGCGAGGTCGACGACGTCGCCGATCAGGGCGCGCATGTCTTTGACGCGCAGCGCACAGCGCTGCAGCATCTTCTCCTGCTTGGCGCTGAATGCGCCGGCGAACCCATCGAGCATCGTCTGCAAATAGCTTTCGATTGCCGCCAGAGGCGAACGTAGCTCGTGCGAGACAATGGACAGGAAGTAGGTCAGCGTATAAGTCGAGCTACGGTAACGCTGGCCGAGCAGCGTCGCTAATGTGCTCATCACCGTGAGCCCAACGCCGGGGTTGGCCTGAAGATGCAGCCGCAGGGGCGCCGCATCGATGAGAATGCCGCGCGTCGGTTCCACGGTCACCGCCGAGGTGGAGTAGCGAAAGGGTGAGGTCAGTGCCGAGACACCGGTGACCTGTCCGGGGCCGACGTAGTCCAGGGTCGCGCTGCGGGGGGTGGACTGCGCGCTGAGCTGGACCCGCTTTTCCAGAGCGACTCGGCCGCGGAGGACGACGAAGAGCCGATCGGCCGGTTCGCCTTCGGCGATAATCAGAAAGCCTTCGGGCAATTCGATCTCGCGGCCGCACTCGGCGATGGTCAGCAGGTCTGTCGGCTCGACATCGGCGAAGATGTCAGATTCGCCGAGGCGACGGGCGATAATAGCCACGGAAGGCGACACCTCACTATGCATGGGGCTGCACCGCCAATAATTTCTCGACCCGGCGCAGGAGCTCGGCTGCGCGGACCGGTTTCTGCACGTAGTCCTGCACGTTCATGGCCATGCCCGTCTCCAGCTCGTAGCGCCGGCGGCTGGCGTCTTCCATTACCGTGGTCAAGACCATGATCGGCACCTGCGCCAGGCGCGGTTCGCTGCGCATCTCGCGGATCACCGCCCAGCCGTCCATGCGCGGCATGAGCAGGTCGAGGATCAGCAGGTCGGGCAGCTCCTGTTCCATCAGGGCCATACATTTCTTGCCATCCTGCGCCGTCGCCAGCCGGTATGGCTGGGTCTCGAGCACAGTAACAATGTTCTCCAAAACGTCGGGGTCATCATCGACGATGAGGATGTAGGGTTGCGTAGCCATACTCACCTTTCCTGTGCCGCTTGTTTCAGCGGGTTGGGCCCCATCCGCCTGATCTCCTCCGTTAGCTCAGCGGCGGACCAGGCGAACTGGCCTCCCATAGCCGACGAGAGATTGATCATCTGCACACGCCGGCCCTCCAGACCAATCTCCTCCAGGAGTCGTCTCGCGTATTCGACTCGCCTGCGGGCGTTGATATTACCTTCCAGGTAATGACAGTCGCCTTCCAGTCAGCCGGCCACCAAAACGCCGTCGGCGCCATCCTCGAAAGCGCGCAGCACGTAGAGCACGTCGAGCTTTGCCGAGCAGGGCAGTTCGATCACTTTGATCGACGCCGGGTACTCGAGCCGCATCGAACCTGCCAGGTCGGCGGCGGCATAGGCGCAGTAGTGGCAACAGAAGCTGACTATCTCAGGTTGGAAATCCATCAACGTACCTCAATGTCACGGGTCAAAATGAGACCGGTCGCCACCGGCTCTTGTTCAAACAGGGCATCAATCTTGGACATCGTCTGCGCATCGGTGAAATGGAGCAGCTGGATGGCCCGCGCCGGGCACTCGGACGCGCACGAGCCGCAGCCCATACAAATGGTGGGCTCGATGTAGGCGGCCCCCAGGATGCCACCGGCGCCGCTATCCTCGCCGCGGATCTGGGGGACGCCGTAGGGGCAGATGCGCACGCAGGTGAGGCAGCCAACACATTTCTGGGGATCGACGACGGCCACGCGGGCATTGGTGAGGATCGTCTCTTGCGCGAGGACGATGGCCGCCCGTGCCGCTGCCGCCTGCGCCTGGATCATGGTCTCGTCCAGGAGCTTGGGGTAATGGGCCATGCCGGCCATGAAGACGCCATCGGTGGCGAAGTCAACCGGCCGCAGCTTGACGTGCGCCTCCTGGAAAAAGCCGTCGCCGTCGAGCGGCACCTTAAACTGCCCGGCAACGGTTGGGGCGTCGGCGTGGGGCACAACCGGCATCGAGAGCACGACGAGATCGGGCTCCAGGCGCACCTCGCGCTGCAGCACCGGCTCGTACGCGTGCACGGTGAGCGCGCCGTCTTCCGCGATCTCCACGCCGGGGCGGTGTTCGTCGTCATAGCGTACGAAGAGGACGCCCTGCCGGCGCGCTTCGCCGTACAGCTCCTCCTTGAAACCGTAGGTGCGAATGTCGCGGAAGAGGACAACCACCTGCGCCGCGGGGTTCTGGGCCTTGAGCGCGAGCGCATTCTTGAGGGCGACAGTGCAGCAGATGCGGCTGCAGTAGCGCTCGGCCGGGCCGACGCACTGGATCATGACCACTGACTGCGGGAGCGGGCGAGCGCCGTCGCCGGCGAGCAGCGCCTCGAACTCCTGCTGGGTAACGATACGCGGGTCCTGGCTGTAGCCATACACCGGGCCGCGAAACTCCTGGGCGCCGGTGGCGAGGATGGTCGCGCCGTGGCGGATGACCTGCTTGCCGCCGTGCCGGTCACGGACGGTGGTACTGAAGTTGCCCTTGAAGCCAGCGGTTGCGACGACCTCGCTCTCCAGGTGGACGGTGATCGCCGTGTTTTTTGCGACGAGGTCGACCAGGCGTTGCAGCTTGTGCTGCGGGTCGCCGTGCGCCCGAGCGGCGACCGTCTGCTGCCCGTTCTCCTTGTCCGGCGGTCGCCGTGGCGGCAACGCGGTGCGCACGTGGCGCAGGTTGCCGCCGAGCGCTGCTTCGCGCTCGACCAGATGGACGGGGAAGCCCTGCTCGGCCAGCGAGAGCGCCGCGGTCATGCCGGCCGCGCCGCCGCCGACGACGAGCGCCCCTGGCTGCACCGCCATCTCGCCGGTCTGCAGCGGCTCGAGGTGGGCAACACGGGCTGCTGCCATGCGCACGAGGCTCATCGCCTTGGTCGTGGCTGCGTCCCATTCGTGGGAATGCACCCAGGAGCACTGGTTACGGATGTTGGCCATCTCCACGAGGTAGGGGTTAAGCCCGGCGGCGCGGGCGCTGTCCTGGAAGAGAGGCAAGTGCGTTAACGGCGTGCAGCTGGCAATGACCACGCGGTTCAGGTTGAGCGCCGCGACCTGCTCGCTGATATGGGCGATGCTGTCCTGCGAACAGGCATAGAGGCTAGCCTCGGCATGGACCACGTTGGGTAGGGTGCGGGCAAACTCGGCGACGGCGGGTACGTCGAGATAACCGCCGATGTTGGAGCCACAGTGACAGACGAAGACGCCGATGCGCGCTTCTTCCGTGCCCACATCGCGCTCCGGTGGGTACACTACCTTCTCCGTCAGCGTGAAGCGCGATGGGCTCAACCGCGCCGCCGCGGCAGCAGCGGCACCGCTCGCCTCCACCACCGACTCGGGGATGTCTTTCGGCTCGCGGAACGGCCCCACCGCGTAGATGCCCGCCCGGCTTGTCTCCAGCGGGTTGAATTGCGCCGTGTGGCAGAAGCCGTACTGGTCTAGCTCGATGCCCAGCCGCCGCCCCAAGTCGCGCACCGCCGGGGCGATCTCCATGCCCACTGACAGCACCACCAGGTCGAAGCCCAGCTCGTAGCGCTGCCCTGCCTCGTCCTGGTAGGCCACTGTCAGGTTGCGCGTCGCTGGCTCTTCGTGCAGCGCGCTCGCCCGGCAGCGGGTGTAGACCACGCCGTAGCGGTCGCGCGCCCGCTGGAAATAGGACCAGTAGCCCTTGGAGAAGGCGCGCATGTCCATGAAGAAGACGTGGATGTCCAGCTCCGGGTGGTGTTCCTTGGCGATGATCGCCTCTTTGGTGGCGTACATGCAGCAGACGGCGGAGCAGTAGTCGTGGCTCTGGTCGCGCGAGCCGACGCATTGCAGGAAGGCGATGCGGCGCGGCTGTTTGCCGTCGGAGGGGCGCTGCAGGGCACCCATGGTGGGGCCAGAGGCGGAGAGAAGGCGCTCGAATTGCAGAGCCGTGATCACGTTGGGGTAGCGCCCGTAGCCGTACTCCTCGGACAGCTCGGCGCGATAGACCTGGTAGCCAGGGGCAAGGACAACCGCACCCACCTCAATCTGCTCGTCCCGAGCGACCATGTCATGGTCGATGGCGTTGACGCCACAGGCGAAGACGCAGGACATACACTCGGAACAGATGCCGCAGGCGAGACAGCGCGCGGCTTCCTGCTGCGCCGAGGCGTCGTCGTAGCCGCCTTCGACCTCGGCAAAGTTGTCGATGCGCGCCGCCACCGGCAGCTCCGGCAGGGCGACACGCGGCTGGCGCTGGATTTCGCCGCGCGCCATGCGCTCCGCGATCTCTGCTTCGGCGAGATGGACCACGGGCAGCTCAGGTTTGGCCGGCGGCTCCAGATGCTCCCCCTGCAAATAGCGGATAATCGAGTGCGCCGCGGTATGGCCGCTCTCGACAGCCTCGATGACAAACGCCGTGCCCGAAATGGTGTCGCCGGCGGCGAAAACGCCGGGGCGCGTCGCCGCGAGAGTATTGGGGTTGACGGCAACGGTCTGCCGCTCCGTGAGGCCAACGCCGGCATCGTCGGGAAGGAAGGCCAGGCCGGCCCGCTGCCCGATGGAGAAGATGACGGTGTCGCAGGGGATGGTGTGCAGCGAGTCGGGCTCTTTCTCCACGAAGAGGCGCCCCCCTTCGCCAAATTGGAAGCGCTTGACGCGCGAGCAGCTCACGCCGCCGACGCGGCCGTCGCCGTCCGGCCGGATCTCCTCGAAGGTGCGGCCGGCGTGTACCACCACGCCCTCTGCCTCGGCTGCTTCCACTTCCCAGGTGTGAGCCGGCATCTCCTCGCGGCTCTCCAGGCAGGCCAGGTGCACTTCGCGGCCGAGGCGCACGGCACTGCGCGCACAGTCGATGGCCACGTTGCCGCCGCCGAGCACGAGGACACGCCGGCCGAGCTGCGCCGCCGCCTCGCCGCTGGCGTACTTGCCGAGGCGCACGTCGCGCAGGAAGTGGGTGTTGACCAGCACCCCGTCGAGGTTGGCGCCGGGAATGGGCAGGCGAATCCCTTCGTGCGCGCCGACGGCAATGAGCACCGCCTCGAACCCTTCGGCAAAGACGTCGTCGAGATTCTCAACCTGGTGGTTGAGGCGCAGGTCGATGCCTAAATCGACAATATCCTGCACCTCGCGCTCGATGATTTCGGCCGGCAAGCGGTATTCCGGGACCCCGAGGCGGAGCATGCCGCCGGCCACCGGCATCGCTTCGAAGACAGTGACGCCGTAACCGGCAAGCGCCAGATCCTGAGCGGCGGTGAGGCCGCAGGGGCCAGCGCCGATGATCGCCACACGCTCGCCGTGCAGCCGCTCGGCCGGCGCGACGGGCTGGCGTGGCTCGGCGTAGACCTTATCAGTGACGAAGCGCTTCAGGGCACGGATGTTAACTGGCTCGTCGACCAGGCCCCGGTTGCAGGCCGTTTCACAACGATGGTTGCAAATGCGCCCGCAGATGCCGGGGAAGGGGTTGTCCATCTTGATAACACGCAGGGCATCGTGCCAGCGTCCTTCGCGGATGAGGGCAATATAGCCCTGGGCGCGCTGGCCGGCCGGGCAGGCGTCGCGGCAAGGGGCGATGCCCCGCTTCTCGATGGCGAAGGCGTTGGGCACAGCCTGCGGGTAGCGCTTGTAGATGGCGCGCCGCTGCGCCAGCCCTTCGTTGAACGTGTCGGGGATGACGACGGGGCAGACTTTGCTGCAGTCGCCGCAGGCAATGCACTTGTCCGGATCGACGTAGCGGGGACGGTGGTGTAGCTGCACCCGGAACTGTCCGGCGCTCCCCTGCAGGTCGACGACGTCGGTATTCGTCATGATCTCGATGTTGGGATGCCGGCCTGTCTCCACCAGCTTTGGCGAGATGGTGCACATGGCGCAGTCGTTCGTGGGGAAGGTTTTGTCAAGCTGCGCCATCTTCCCGCCAATTGCCGATTGCGTTTCGACCAGATAGACCTTAAAGCCCTGTTCGGCGAGGTCCAGCGCAGATTGCATGCCGGCAATGCCACCGCCGACAACCATGGCGGCCCCTACCGGTTGGTCTGCCTGTTGCCCATTTTGCGCCGTAGCTGCCACGTCTACCCTCCCTCCATCTAGCTCACTGCGTCGTTCTTCTGCCGCGAAACTCGGCAATCTCCTCGCCGTCTGGCTCTTCGCCCGCTGCCAGCGGCGCCTTCAATGGGTTGGGGCCAAGCTGCCGCATGCGGGCGGTCATCGTGTGTGCGGCGATGGCAAAGGCGTGTGCCTGGCTGCCGGACATGAAGTACATGTCCAACCGCTCGCCATCGAGGCCGACATCCTGCAGGATCTGGCGTGCCCGCAGGACGCGTGCGCGGCCGCGCTCGTTGCCGCGTACATGGTGGCAGTTGCCGATGGGGCAGGCGACGACGTAGACACCGTCGGCACCTTGCTCGAATGCCTCGAGAATGTAGCGGATGTCGATCTTGCCGGTGCACGGCAGGCGCACGAACTTAACGTTGGCCGGGTACTGCACGCCCATCGCGCCGGCCGTGTCTGCCGCCATGTAACCGCAGTAGATGCAGTAAAAGGCGGTGATTTCTGGTTCAAATGTATCGCCGTGGTGATCGCCGTCCATAGACCTTCTCGCTCATGCCGGCCTTAACGCCGGTAGACGTTCGCCGGCAGCCAGGCGCCCAGGCCGCCACTTTCGTGCAGCATCACCTGCTCGTCGCCGTAGTTGACGAGTTGGATGGCGCCGGCCGGACACTCGCCGGTACAGGTGCCGCAACCCTGGCACTGCGCCGGGTCGATGTAGGCGGCGCCGCCGAGCCCGCCGACGCCCACACGCCCCTCGAGCTGCACCACCTGCGGGATCTCGAAGGGGCAAACGCGCGTGCAGGTGAGGCAGCCGACACATTTCTGCGGATCGACCTCGGCGACGATGCCGCCTAAATCGAGGGCGCCCTGCGACAGCAGGGTCAGGGCGCGTGCCGCGGCGGCGAGGGCGTGGCTGCTACTTTCTTCGATAAATTTCGGATAGTGGGCCATCCCGGCCAGAAAAATCCCTTCGCGCATGAAGTCCATCGGCCGCAACTTCATCTGCGCCTCGGCAAAAAAGCCTTCGCTGGAGAGCGGCACGCGCAGCATCTGGGCAAGCGCCTCGGTTCCGGAGGAGGGGACAACCGGCATACTAAGCACGACCAGATCGGCGGGGATCGCCATCTGGCGGTCGAGCGCCAGATCGCGAACACGGATTTCAACGCCGCCGCTGGCAGGAGACACCTCGATGTCTTCGTCTTCGCAGTAGCGCATGAACACTACACCGTGATCGCGCGCATTCGTGTAGTACTGTTCCCGAAAACCATAGGTCGTGATGTTCTTGTAGAGGACGGTGACCTGGCAGCCGGGGTTAAACAGGCGCAGGCGAATGGCGTTTTTCATCGTCTCGGTGCAACAGACACGAGAGCAGTAGTTCACCTCACCCGGCGGCTGTACACACTGGATCATCACCACGTTCTTCAGCGCGGCGATTTCCTCCGGCCGGACGACCACCTTCTCTTCAAACTCATGTTGCGTGATCACCTGGGGTTGGGCAAGCAGGGGGTGCCCGTGGCTCTCGCGCGCTCCGGTGGCGACGATGGTCACGCCGTGTTCGATGCGCAGCGTCTCCGCAGCGCCGCCCGGCCGGGTGACGCGCAAATCGGCCCAGAATTGGCCCACGTGCCCGCCATGCGCCACAACCTCAGTACGCAGGTGGGTACTGACCCGCTGGTGGGCGCGCACGCGATTGACGAGGTCGCGCCCGAGCAGCCGCGGGTTGTCCCCCTCGGCAACGTAGTACATGTTCTGCAGGTTGCCGCCAAGCACTTCTGAGCGCTCTACGAGGTGGACGTCGTAGCCGCTGTCGGCAATGGCCAGCGCGGCGGTCATCCCGGAGAGCCCGCCGCCAATGACCAGCGCGGCCGGCTGGGTGACGTAACGCTGCTTGCGCACCGGCTGGGCGGCGCGCACCCGGCCGGTCGCCATGCGCACGAGCTCGAGCGCTTTGCGGTTGGCCAGCTCTGGCTGCCCGCTGTGAACCTGGGCACATTGGTCGCGCAGGTTGACCAGCTCGAGCAGATAGGGGTTGAGACCTACCTGGCGCACGGCACGCTGGAAGAGGGCGTCGTGCGTGCGATTGCTGCAGCCGGCGACAACCACGCGGTTGAGCCCTTCATCCTGGATACGTGCCTGGATGTGCTGCACCCCCTTGGGGAAACAGGCGAACTTGACCAACTCGGCCCGGGCAACATCTGGCAGGTGTCCTGCCTCATCCGCCAGCCAGGGCATGTCGAGCACGGGCATCGTCCCGCCACAGGTACAGCCGAAGACGCCGATGCGCGGCGGTTCGCCATTGGTGTCGCGCTCCGGCGGCAAATCCGATGCAGCGATGAATGGGTACTCGCGGGTGTAGGGGAAGCTGTTGAGCTGTTCGTTGAGCAGGCGCATCACCTCGGCGGCAGCGCCGCTGGCGTCGATAATCGTCTCGGAAATCTCCTTGGGCGATGAAAACGCGCCGCAGACAAAGACGCCGGAATGTGTTGTCTGCAGTGGCGAGAATTTGTACGTCTCGCAAAAGCCGTGCTCGTTGAGATGCAGATCGAGCAGGCGGGTGAAATGACGCGCCGAGTCCGGCGGCTGCAGCCCCACGGAGAGCACGACCATGTCGAACTGCTCTTCCCGCAAGCGTCCGCCGGGATCGTTAAAGCGTAGGATGAGATTGCCGGTCGCCGGATCTTCGCGCACGGCGGAGACACGGCAGCGGATGTAGCGGACGCCGTGTGTCTTGCGCGCCCCTTCGAAATAGGTGGTGTACTCCTTGTTAAAAGCGCGCTCGTCCATCATAAAGATGGTGCATTCCGTCTCCTCGCCGAGCCGCTGCTTGGCGAGCATGGCCTCCTTGGTCGCGTACATGCAGCAGATCGACGAACAGAAGCGGTTCTGCTGGTCGCGCGAGCCGATGCATTGCAGCCAGGCGATGGAGCGCGGCTGCTGCCCATCCGAGGGGCGGATCACGATCCCCTCTGTTGGCCCGGAACGGCTGGCGAGCCGCTCGAAGGTCATCGCGTCAATCACGTTTTGATAGCGACCGAAGCCTAGCTCGCCGAGAGGGGAGGGATCGAAGACACTCATCCCCAGGGCGAGGATGATCGCGCCTACTTCCAGCGAGAAGAGGCGCGGCTGTTCGTGGAGATCGATCGCGTCTGCGGGACAGGCTTCGACGCAGGCAGCACAGCCATCGCAGTACGGGCCGCGGTCGATGATGTAGGCGTCGGGCACGGCGCGCGCCGCCACTTTGTAGGCGGCCTTGCGCCGGGTCATGCCCAGTTGGTGCTCGTCAGGCAGCTCGACCGGGCAGACGTCAGCACAGTAGCCGCAGTTGATGCAGCGCTGCGCATCGACGTAGCGCGGTTCCTGCCGCAACGACACGGTAAAGTCACCGGCCTGGCCGACGACGTCGGTGACGTGGGTATCGGTGAGGATGTGAATGTTGGGGTGCTGGTTGTGATAGATATACGCGGGGGAGATAGAGGGACGCGTACAGCCGTAGCCATGGTCTGAGGTTCCGCGGCAGAGGACACAATCGTGCTGCGGGAACATGTAGCCAAGCTGCGCCACACGCCCGCCCAGGCACGGCGTTTGCTCGACCAAAAACACTTTTAGCCCGGCATCGGCCAGGTCCAGGGCCGACCGCATACCGGCAATGCCGCCGCCGACGACGAGCACCGCGGCTGGTTTCGGTCGCACCGTTTGGGACCTCATCATCTGGCCATCCTTTTGCACTGGGGGCGCCGAATGCTGCCCCTGGCAATGTTGTTAACGCTCGGCTAGGAGGTTGGCTGCCCTCTCGACCAGCTGGATACTCTGGGACACAGCGCTATAAAGGGCAGAGGCTAGATCTACGACCGCTAATGTAATCATCACGAATTTGACGGCAATGTAACAGTGATACCTTGCAACCTATATGAGGTGACAAATATCACCTTATTGCGCTCGAAGGGGCGATGAGAAGACCGTGTTCCCCAGGTATCTGGCAACCCCCCGGCCCTGCGGTGCGCGGTGGCTAACCAGGCTAGGCGGGGTTCACCGGGCGACGCCGCGCCAGCTCGCTGGCGTAGTGTTGCCCGAGCGTGTCCGCGTGCTGCTGCGCCCATTTAGTCAGGCGGGTCGTGCCGGCCGGCGGCGTCTCCACGTGCAGCAGCCCGGCCATTAAGCCGGCGATTTCATCACGGGTAATCATGACATCGCCGGTGAGCCGGCCGAGGAGCCACGCCACGAGGTAGCCAAGGGCAGGGGGCACTGGAATGATGGGGCGGCGCTTGCCGATCGCCTCCCCGATGGTGGCGACGAGCTCGCGGAAGGTAAACGTCTCCGGCCCAATGGCATTGAGGACAACGTTTTCGCGCGCCCGGCCCTGCGCCACGGCGAGGCGAGCCAGATCGTCGACGTAGATCGGCTGCAGCCTGTAATTGCCGTCGCCAAAGACGCCGAACACGGGCAGCCGGCGTAGGGTCCAGGCGATGTTGTTGATCAGGATGTCTTCGCGGCCGAAGAGCACGGCCGGGCGCAGGATGGCGTAGGAGAGGCCAGTCGCCTGCAGTTTCTCCTCGACGAGAGCCTTGCCGCGGAAATAGGGGAGGGGAGAATCCAGCGACGGGTTGGTGATGCTTACATGCACGATACGGTGCACGCCGGCTTCACGCGCCGCCGTAAACAGGGTTTCGGAGTTGCCAACCGCCTCCGCGAAGCTGAATCCAGCGTGCTCAAAGCGGACCCAGTAGGTGTTGTAGAGAACGGAGACGCCGCGCAGGCTCTCGACTAAAGCAGCCGGCCGGTCAAAGTTGAAAGGGTAGGCGACGACCTGATCGCCAAACGGGCTGTGGCGCTGGTGCGCATTGGTCAGCGTGATGACCCGCTGGCCCTCTGCGAGCAGATGGCGTGCGATGTACTTGCCGGAGTAACCAAAGGCGCCGGTGACGGCGTGAGTGCCGCGCTCCTCTTCTAGCTGTACCTGCTGGCCCATAAGCGCCTCACTTTGTTCCCTGTCTGTTCATATTGTTCAAAAGATTTTGAAACTAATGAACATTGTAGCCGGAAACTGGCGCTGTGGCAACCGCTACGGTGGTCGTTGGCAATATCCGCCTGCTGAAGGCGACCAGATGCTGGCGCAGTGTAAGCGCTGCTACCGATTAAGAGAGGGTCATGTACAATGATGGAAATTGGCTGATCATCACCATGGAGGGCTCAGGATGCTTGTCGCGACGATCCGCGAGTGGCAGTACAAACAGATGGAAGACAACATCAAAGCGGTGGAATGGCTGGTCCGCAGCAGCGAGCCACAGGCGCTGATGACCTTCCGTGACGGCGGCAGCGGCTGGACGGTGCTGGAGGTGGTCTGCCATCTGCGTGATTTTGAGAAGGTGTTCCACGAGCGCGCCCGCCGCACAGTGGAGCAGGACAACCCGCCCCTGCCGTTTCCCGACCCGGACGCCCTGGCCCGCGAGGGCCGCTATAGCGAGCAGGGGTTGGAAGCTGCCTTAGCGGCGTGGCAGGAAAGGCGCGCCAGCCTGCTGGCCTACCTGCGCAGCCGTGACGGGGCCGACTGGGAACGACCGGCGCAGCATCCGACCCGCGGCGAGATGTCACTGTTCGACCAGCTCTTTCTCGTCCCGCAGCACGACAGCCTGCATCTGGAGCAGATGACGCGCACCCTCTATGAGAAGAAGAAAGGCTAATCGGCGGTAGCCAGGGCCGGCTGCGCCGGCTGCGGCGTCGCTTCGCCCAGCTTGCGGCGCAAGACTTTACCGACTGCCGATTTG
>JAVVFG010000001.1:42447-43896 GCA_032260445.1 Anaerolineae bacterium
CTGCGGCGTCGCTTCGCCCAGCTTGCGGCGCAAGACTTTACCGACTGCCGATTTGGGCAGGCTCTCGCAGAACTCGATGCTGCGCGGGACTTTGTACGGCACCAGGCGCTCGCGGCAGTAAGCGCGCAGGTCGGCTTCGGTGGGGCGCTCCTCTCCCTGCAAGACAACCCAGGCCTTCACCACCTCGCCACGCAGAGGATCGGGGACACCGCTAACGCCCACCTCAGTGACCGCCGGGTGGGTGGCCAGGGCCTCCTCTACCTCGCGCGGCCATACCTGGTAGCCACTGACCTTAATCAGGTCTTTGAGCCGGTCGACCAGAAAGAGATAGCCGTCGCTATCAAGATAGCCGAGGTCACCGGTGAGCAGCCAGCCGTCGCGCAGCGTCTCGGCCGTCTGCTGCGGATCCTCCCAGTAGCCCCTCATGATCTGCGGGGCGCGTAACAGGATGTGACCCACTTCGCCCACCGGCAGATCCTGCGCTTCGTCTTCGGGAGCGACGATGCGCACCTCGACGTCGGGCAGGGGTAGACCCACGGAGCCGGACTTGTATACACCGTTGACCGGGGTCATGACGGTGGCCATTACCGATTCGGTGAGGGCGTAGCCTTCAAGGATGCGGCCGCCGGTAAGCGCTTCGAAGCGCTGTTTCGTCTCCAGGAGCAGCGGCGCCGCGCCGGAGAGGCAGAGCTTGAGCGAGCGGAAGTTCGCCCGGCCTGCGCGCACCTGCGGGTGGTTGAGCAGGGCGATGAAGAGGGTCGGGACGCCAGTGAGGAAGGCGGGCCGTTCCGCTCCAATCGTGGCGACGAGATCGTCCAGGTCGCGTGGATTGGGAATGGGGACCATCGGCAGGTGGGCGAACAGTGCCGCGCCCAGGGCGGCGATGTTGCCGTAGGTGTGGAACATCGGCAGTAACAGGAGGATGCGATCCTCCCAATCCACACAGGTGTCGCCCAGCCAGGCGCGGATCTGCATGGCCGCCGCCAGCAGCCCGCCGTGTGTGGACAGCGCCGCCTTAGAGCGACCGGTGGTGCCGCCGGTGAACATGAGCAGCGCCGGGTCATCTGGGCCAGGGGTCACTGGGGGCTGGCCGGCCCCTTGTCCCTCCCGGATGAGTGCGGGCAACCAGCGATCGCCAGGCTTCAGCTCGACTCGGTGGCCTTCTTGCTTCTCTTTGGCCACGGTAAAGAGCAGCCGCTTTGGCCAGGGCAGACACTCCTTGATGTTCGTCACGATGATCCGCTGCAGTGCGGTGTGCCCTTGCAGCGCCTTGAGCTTGTGGTAATAGAGGCTGAGGACAATAGCCGTCGTCGCGCCGCTCGAATTGAGCGCGAATTCCAGCTCCTCTTCGCTGTATAGCGGGTTCAGGGGCACGACGATAGCCCCTGCCTGCCAAGCAGCGAGCTGGCTGATGATAAATTGCGGGCAGTTGGGCATCAGCAGCGTGAC
>JAVVFG010000002.1:0-43084 GCA_032260445.1 Anaerolineae bacterium
GCTTCGCCGCGGCCGAGGGCATTGAGGAGGCGGGCGAGATAGGCCATGCGCAGGGCGCCAGTCTCGCGGACGGCGCCGCCACGATGGGGGCTGAGGACGACGTTGTCGAGGGTGTGGAACGGGAAGCCGGCGGGCGGTGTGTTGGCGCGGGCGGCCTCGTCTTCGGGGTAGTTGTACCAGACGTCAAGTCCGGCGCCGGCTAGATGGCCGCTCTGCAGCGCCACGAACAGGGCTTCCTGGTCGACGATGGAGCCGCGCCCCACGTTGACGAGGACGGCGCCGGGGGGCAAGCGGCCGAGCGCGGCGCCGTCGATCAGACCTTCAGTCTCCTCAGTGAGCGGTAGAGTGATGATCAGCACGTGGGCGCGCGGCAGCAGCTCGTCCAGGCGGTCACCAGGGTAGATGACGACGCCTATTTCATCGACGGTTGCCCCAGGGATGGAACGCCGCGTTGCCAGGACCTCCATGCCGAGGGCGCGGCAGGCACGGGCAACGCGGCGCCCGATGGCGCCGTAACCGAGGATGAGTGCCGTCTTGCCGTCGAGCAACACGGAGGGATTGGGCTGGTAGCGCGGGCGCCAGTCGTGCTGGCGCAGGGCGCGATCGAGGGGCACGATGAACTTGGCCGCCGCGAGCAGCAGCGCGAGCGTGAGTTCGGCTACCGGGGCAGCATTGTGGTGCAGGTTATGCACGCGTATCTGCGGAAAGCCGCGCATGAGCTCCCGTGTCTCTGCAGGGATGCCTGCCCAGGGAATGATTAGCGTGTGCAGGTCAGCGCTGGCGGCGAGCTGCTCGCGCGTGGGGCGGCCCGCGACAAGAACCTGGTAAGCGGCGGGCTCGGGCTGCTCGGGGCCGAGGAGCAGGTTGACGCCAGGATCGAGCTGCTGGCGCAGGAGCGCTGCCTCGCTTTCTTGTGGCGGGTGAGGCAAGAAGACACGCAAGATCATCTTCCCTGCCAGCTGGCGCGCCGCTTGTTAATGAACGCGTCCATACCTTCTTTCTGATCTTCGGTGCTGAAGAGCATGTAGAAGAGGCGGCGCTCGTGGGCGAGACCGGCCTGGAGCGACGTCTCAAAAGCTGCGTTGATCGCTTCTTTGGCCATGCGCACGGCGACGGGGGCCTGAGCAGCGATTGGGGCGGCAAAGCGGACGGCTTCTTCGAGATAGCTCTCGACGGGCACGATCTTATTGGCGAGGCCGTGCTGGACGGCTTCCCCAGCGGTGAGGCGGCGATCAGCGAGAATGATCTCCATGGCGAGGGCTTTGCCGACGGCACGTGTCAGTCGCTGGGTGCCGCCGGCTCCTGGGATGACCCCCAGGTTGATCTCCGGCTGGCCAAACTGGGCGCTTTCGCTGGCGATGATCATATCGCAGGCCATGGCAAATTCGCAGCCGCCGCCGAGAGCGTAGCCGGAGACGGCAGCGACGAGGGGTTTGCCGAGCCGGCGCAGGCGATCCCAATAGTCGATGAACGGGTTGTTGAGCATGTCGACCGGCGTGGCGTGGGCCATCTCTTTGATATCCGCGCCAGCGGCGAAGGCTCGTTCGTTACCGGTGACGAGCAAGCAGCCAATCTCTGGGTCGGCGTCAAACCGCTCGAGCGCATCCAGGGTTTCGGCCATCATTTCCCGGTTCAGCGCGTTGAGGGCTTGCGGCCGGTTGAACTGGACAATGCCGACGCCCTGCTCAGAACGGACCAGAATGTTTTCGTATTCCATGGAAACCTCCGTGTAATAGAAATCTCGATTGCGCGGACGGCTGACTCACCTGCGGCGCGCCGCGAAGCCGGGCCGCGAAGGAACTACTAAATGCGATAATCCTCTTCGGTTTTCGGCCAGAGCCGCCAGATGAGCATCAGGTAAAGGGTGGCGCTGATGAGGTAGAGCGGGTGTAGCTCCTGGCGCGTTGGCTCGACGCCTGGCAGCAGAATGTACCATGCTGTCAGGCTATGCATCGCCTGGATGATGACGGTTCCGAGGAAACTTCCGGTGCGCAGGCGGATCAAGCCGTACAGCACGCCCCAGACGAGGAAGTACATGACGCTGACGGTCGTCTCAATGTAAGCCTCTTCAAAGAATTGGGAGGCGATGGCGCCAAATAGAATGCCGCAGGTAACGGCAGCCGTCAGTGGCCCACGCCAGTTGGCCAGCTCCCGGAAGAGAAAACCGAAGGTCCACAACTGCAAAGCGAATGCTTCGAACAGCAGCAGATAGATAAAGGCGCGGCCAAAGTCGGGTGCGACGACGACGTTGGTATTACTGGGAACAAGAAGGCGGGCGGCTAAGAAGATGAGCCAGGCCACGGTGGCGAAGCCGATGCTGGCATACAGAGGGCGTCCACCGCGCAGGCCGAGGTCATCGAAGCCATACCAGCGAACGCCAAAGATAAGGCTGGTGATTCCTAGGCCACCAAGAATGAGGGTGGTGCTGGCACGCCCGGACGGGTCGCGCGCGTCGGGGCCGCCGACGAGAAGAGCGACGACCACACCCAGGAGGACGGCGCCAAAGAGCGGAGCAACAAAAGCAATGAGGGCACGAATCGCAGGGGGGACGGGGCGGCTTTGTTCTTGCATCGTGGCGTCATTGTAGCACCATCTGGTTGCCGCGACAGGGGGGCTCTGCGGCGTGCATTAAACGATCCTCACTCCTTTGCCGCCCTGGTCGACAGACGTTGAGGGATCCGCTATACTCACCGCGAGCAATAACCCCGCAGGCGGCGGGGTTGTTTGTTAACAGAATGGGGGCCGCAGCGCGCGGCCACGGAAAAGACAGGGTGAACGATGGCCGAAAAAGACGTGATTTACATAACGGAAGAGGGGCTACAGGCCCTCCAAGCCGAGCTAGAGCACCTGACGACTGTCAAGCGACTTGAGTTGTCGGATCGCCTGCAGAAAGCCATCGGACAGGGCGACCTGTCTGAGAACGCCGATTATCACGATGCGAAGCAGGAGCAGGGCTTTCTCGAAGGCAGGATTCTGGAGTTGCAAAATGCGCTGCGCCGGGCTCAGGTGATTGAGGACCATGGTCTGACCGACCGTGTCCGCGTGGGGAGTACTGTGACGGTCATCGCAGATGGCGAAGCGACGGAAGAGACGTACCGGATCGTCGGCGTGCACGAGGCCGCACCGGGTAACGGGTTGATCTCCAACGAGTCTCCCTTTGGCCGTGCGCTGTTGGGCGCAAAGGTAGGAGATACGGTACGTGTGACCACGCCGGGCGGGGGCATTGATCTCAAAGTGAAGGCAATATCCTGACTGCTGTGGCGGGAGTGGCTGCTGGCGGGCGGTTATTCGGGCTCGTAGGCGGCTTCGCCGCGCGGATCGCCGAGTAAGCAGCGGCGGAGCTGGGATGCATCGCCGCGGCGCAGGAACGTCGTCACCTGGTCGCCAACGCGCAGCCGAGTGTCGCCGTGGGGAATCAGCAGGTTCCCCTGGCGGCGAATGGCGACGATCACACAATCCTGGGGAAGCAGGGGGCTTAAGCCAACAAGCGACTTGCCGACGGCCGGGCTACCGGCCGGGAGCTCGACTTCGAGGAACTCGGCCTGATCGCTGGCGGTGAGGCGAACGGAGGTGGGTGCGCCAGGATGGCTCGTACGGCGCGCCAGGGCGATGTTGTAGGCTTTGATGATGTCACGACGCCGGATAACGCCGACGACTCTTCCCGGATCCTCACGGGAGACGACGGGTAGCTTGTTGACATCGCGTACGGCGAGGCGGGCCAGGGCATCGCCCATCGGTTCATCTTCGTAGGCAACCAGGAGCTGGGTCGTCGTGGCAATGTCACGCGCGACGCGGCCGTCGAGCAATCCCCCTTCGCCGATCGCGCGCTCATAGTCAGTGATGCTCACCACGCCCGCAAGATGGTGGTTCTTGTCGACCATGGGGAAACTGTGAGAATGGGTTCGTTCGAAGAAGCGGCCCAGCTCAGGAAGCGGCATGTCTTCTTCTACGACGTAGACATCGCGGGTCATCGCTTCGCGAACGAACAGCCCTTGCATGATATCGACGTCGCGACCGCGCTGGAGGGTGATGCCCTTCAGACGTAGCTTGAGCGTGTAGATCGATTCGCGGAAGAGGTGTTCGGCCAGCAACGTGGAGAGAACCGTCGCCAACATCAGGGGGAGAATGAGCTGGTAGTCGTTGGACATTTCGAAGACGATGAGTACGGCGGTGATCGGGGCGCGTGCTGCCCCAGAGAAGACCGCCGCCATGCCGACGATGGCGTAGGCGCCCGGGTTGACGGCGACGGACGGCCACCAGGCGTTGGCCAGGTTACCGATGATGCCGCCTAACATGGCGCCCACGAAGAGACTGGGGGCAAAGACGCCGCCGGAGTTGCCGCTGCCCAGGGTAAAAGTCGTGGCGATGATCTTCAGGAGGAGCATGGCGAGCATGAGCTGCAGAGACATGTCGAAGTCAAAGGCGATGGCGTTGCCGATGAAGGCCATGCCGGAGCCGAGGACTTCGCGGCCGGGCAAGAGCAGCCCAACGAGCGCGGTGAGAATCATGCCGAGGGCAGCCTTAAAGGAGGGCGGCACACGCCACTGGTCGAAGAGGCTCTCGGCGCGGTAGAGGACACGGATAAAGAGGACAGCGATCAGCGCGGCAAGAAGGCCGAGCGTGATGTAGACGGGCAGCTCGCCGAGGCTATTGAGGGGATAAGCAGGCACGGCGAAGGCGGGCTCATTGCCCAGGAAGGAGCGGCCGACGATCGCCGCAGAAACGGCGCTGATAACGACGGCGCCAAAGTAGCGGACGGTGAAACGGCCAAGGATGACCTCCAGGGCGAAGATGCTGCCGGCGATAGGGGCGTTGAAGGTGGCGGCAATACCGGCAGCGGCGCCGCAGGCGACCAGAGTGCGCACACGTTCGGCGGAGAAGTGGAGCAGCTGGCCGATGGTCGAGCCGAGGGCGGAGCCAACCTGGACAATGGGGCCTTCGCGCCCGGCGGAGCCACCGGCGCCGATGGTGAGCGAGGAGGCGAGGACTTTGAGGGCGGCGATGCGCGGGCGGATACGGCCGGCGCGTAGGGCGACGGCTTCCATGACCTCTGGTACGCCGTGCCCTTTGGCTTCGCGCGCCCAGTGGTCGACGATGAAGCCGACGAGGAGGCCGGCGAGGGCCATGACGGCAATGAGGCCGAGCGCAGTGCCCAGGAGGTCCTGCACGGAGCGGGCGATCGCGCCGATTTCGGCGAGGAGCCAGATGAAGGCAACGGCGCCGAGGCCAGTGCCAGTACCGGTGACCACAGCAGTCAGGACGAGGACGAGGGAGTCGGGGGGCTGGACACGGTCGAGATACTGGCGCAATTTCTGGCTTTTGGCGGCGAGCCAAGGAGGTGACGGTAGCTCGGCGGCGGTAGGGACATTCGCCTCTTTCACGTCTTTTTCACCTTATGGAAATTGTGGTTTGGGCAGCGGCAGGACGTCGCCGTTGCCGGGAATGGGTACGCGCGCGCCGGTATCAGGGTGATAGAGGCCGCTTTGCAGCGCGGCGATGGCGGAGGTGTCGACGGCAAGCTCGTGGCGCTGGAGGATGAGGTCGCCGGGCTGCCAGTAGGCGGCGGGGGCGCCAAGGTCGTCGCCGGCGGTGATGACCTGACCCTGGTCGTCGAGGGCGTGGAGGAAGATGCGGCGCAGCTCGCCGGGGGGCTGCAGGACGCGCCAGTAGGTGATGACCTGGCAGGGCTGACCGCTGGCGGGCTGGCAGCTGGGACCATCGAACGAGTGGCCGAGGAAGAGGAGCTCATCGCCAAAGGGGACGGAGGCGGGGAAGCCGGGGGTGGGCTGCAGCTGGCGGCTGAGCTGGTACTGGGCAAAGCGGCCGTGAACGGTGCGCTGCACGCCCCACTCTGCCAGCTCGGCGGCGAGGACGGGATGCACCGGCAGGACCGCCGGCAGGAGCAGGCGGGCGGGCTGCTGCGGCGTGGCCTCGGCCGGTAGGATGACGGCGCGCAGCGGGTGGAAGTGGCGCAGGGTGAGATCTTCGCGCTGCAGGTAGAGAGCCATGGTGGGCGCGTCCATGGATTCGGGCGACCACCCACCGATGGCGACGGCGCCGGCAGAGTCAGCGCTGATAGTTGCGAGGGCGCGGGCGTCGAGGTAGTGGGCGGCGTCGCGCAGGGCGGTCTGCCAGGTGAATTCCACGTCGTCGGCGTCGCCGGGCCAGGTGATGAGGATGTCTCTGGCAGTGAACACGGCGGTGAAGAGAATGATGGCGAGGAAGACAGCTGAAATAAACCACACCCTAAGCGTTTCTGTGGATAACCGGCCGGTTTCTGTGGATAACTTGCCCCAACTGTGCATAACTATGGCCGGTAAGGTGGTGAGAACCGGCAAGATATTGATCATACGTATCGTGCTAGGCGCATCTATAGTCATTACACTAGGAATAAACGCCGTAAATATCCACAGGAGAAGGAAACCATAGCGGGCATCCTTCACGCGCCAGAAGCTGTAGAGCAGACATCCGTAAAAGAAGATCGCTAGCAGTGGATGGAAAACCGTGCGGAAGGGTACGCCCTGGCGCCAAAGCGGGTCACCACGGAGGCCAAAGCCGGCAAGAATATCCACAGTGTTATCCACAACCGGCCGGAAGTTGCCTTTGAACATATCGCGCATCGGCTCGTTGACTTCGTAGACGCGCACCTCGGCTTCGGGGTTGAGCTGGAGATAGGCGACCAAGGGCACCGCGACGACAGCGAACAGTAGCCAGAAGAAGAGGATGCCACGCCAGCGCCGGCGAAAGGCTTTCCAGTGCAACAGCAGCAGGTAGAGGGTGAACGCGGCGTAGAAGATGGGGACGGTGCGCGCAGCCATATAGGTGTAGAGGCTGAGCCCGGCGACGAGCCCGGCAAGTAGGAAGTCGCGGGTACTGCGGGCTGGTGGCGCATTTTCCCGATGGCCCCAGGCGCGCCACCAGATGTAGGCGGAGGCACCAGAAAGCAGGGGCAGGCTGATGGCGCGCAGTGCCTGGCGGCTGTAGAAGACGGACCAGAAGAGCACGGCGAGCAGGGCAGCGGCGAGCAAGGCGACGTTACGGCCAAAGAGGCGGCGGTTGAGGGCGTAGGTCACGGAGATACCCAGCAGGCCGGCAAAGGCCGACGGCAACCGCAGGGCGAGGGCGTTATCGCCGATCAGGCCGGCGAAAATGGCCTGGACGTAGTGAAAGAGGGCTTCGTGACCGTAAGCGTAGGGGAAATAGATGCTGTGCTCGCCGTTGAAGATGCGGCGGACGATGAGCCAGTTGGCCACCTCGTCGTGCGAAAGGCCGGGCGGGGAGAGCTCGAACAGGCCATAGAGGCGGAGGGCAGCCGCAAGCAAGAGGACGGGAACAAGCCAGGCAAGCGCGCGGCGTCGGGTTAGCTGCATGTCAGGTCAGGCGGAGGCGGGCGGCGACAGGGGCGGGCAAGAGGGTGCGGAGCACCATCCGCTCCTCTTCGCCGAGGGCGCCGAGCATCCACAGGGCGACGGGATAGACGGGCAGAGCAGCCAGCAGGCCGAGGACGGGCGAGAGCAGGGCGCCGGCAAAGAAGGCAGCAGCCATGAGCGAGGTAGCGAGCGCAGGGCGCCAGAGGAGCCGGAACCAGCGCACGCCGGGCATGCGGCGCTGAAGATAGACGTTGAAGATAGCCAGCAAGACAACTTCAGAGAGGATGGTGGTCAAGGCGGCGGCACGGTAGCTGTAGAGCGGCAGCAGGAGGAGGTTGGCGACGAAATTGAAGGTGACGCCGGCAATAAAGGCGCGTACCTGGACGCGTTCGAGGCCAAGGGCAATCAGGGTGTAGTTGGTGACGCTGTTGATCCAGCCGATAGGGATCGACCAGATGACGATGCGCAGGGCGATGGCGCCGTGCGGCAGGAACTCGGCGCCGCCGAGAACGCCGATAAAGAAGGGCGCGAGGACGGTTGTCACCAGGGCGATGGGCAGGGAAATGAGGGCCATCAGCTTGATTGCCATGCGGAAGCTGCGGCGGGCATCGTCGAGGTTATCGTGGATCTGCCGGGAGATGACGGGGAAGAGGGCCATGGTAAAGAAGCTGGGGATGACGTTGATAGCCATGACCCATTTGTAGGCGCTGTTGTACCAGCCGACCGCCTCGTCGCCGTTGAAGCGCTGCATGAGCGGGACGTCGACGAAGAAGAAAATCTGGGCGAGCAGGTGGTTGATCATGAGCGGGGCGCTCTGGCTGAGCATCCGCCGCTGCAGGCCGAAGTCGAGGCGCCAGGGGCCGGTGAGGCGGACACGACGGCGGGTGGCGGCGACGAGAATGAAGAGAGTAATGACGTTGACGATAACGGAGACGGCAGCCATGCCGACGTAGCTATAGCCAAGCAGCAGCGCGCCGACACCAAAGGCTACCTTGAGAATGGTGGTGATCGTGGCGATGGCCGCGGGCGTCTCGGCGGTCTCGTAGGCGTAGAAGAGGCCGGAGAAGCTTTGCCCGGCGCCGCTGAAGAGCATGCCGGCAATGAGGAAGAGGATGGCGAGGACAGCATCGCGGCTGAGGGCGTTGGTGCCGCGGGTGGCAACCCAGAGATAAAGCAAGATAGGGAGCAGCGCTAGGGCACTGGTCGCCAGGCGGAGGGCGATGGTGTTGATCAGGTAGCGGCTGCCTTCACGGCGATCGCGGGAGACTTCGCGGATGACCAGCGTGTTGAGGCCGAAGTTCGCCAGGATTTCGTACCACATGGCGATGGCGATGGCGGTGGCAAAGGCGCCGGCGTCGGCAGGGCCGAGGACTCGCAGGTAGAAGGCGGCGTAGAGGAAGTCGATCGCCTTGTTGAACAGGTTGAGAATGGTGGGAACGATGCTGTTCTTGGCGACGCTGCGGGTGTCTGTGAGTTCGGCCTCGGGGTTGTAGAAACGGCGCCAGCCCCAGACACCGACGGCAAAGAGCAGGATGACGCCGGCCATGGCGCTGGTGAGACCGCCAAGCTTGAAGCTCATCGGACTGTAGCGAAAACGGACGGACCAGTCGCCCGGCGGCAGGAGAACGCCGCGGAAGTTGCCGTTGACAGGATAGATGGTCAGTTCCTGCTCGTCCGCCCCGGGATCGTGCGCCGGCTGCAGGAAGGCTTTCCAGCCGGGGAAATAGCTGTCGTTGAGCACGAGCCAGGATGGTGTGGCGGCGGAGGCGGCGACGATAACCTCGACGTTGCCGTAGTCGGTGATCGTCGCAGGGATGGGCTGCGCGGCGACGGGCGAGGATGGCGCGGGCGCGGGCTCGTCCCAGGCCGCTGCTTCGACAAGCACGTGTTGGCGCGGGTCAAGCCGGTTCAGCTCGGCGACGGGATCAGCGACCGGCGCGGTCGCCGTCTGCGGCAGCAGGTAGGCACGCGGCATAGCAGCGAGATTCTCGTAGACGCGAACGCCCTCGCCTTCCCAGACCAGCTTGTATTTGGGGAGGTCGATGGTCGCCGTGGTGAGGACATACTTCGCGCCGAGGACGTCGAGCAGGGGGGAGTTGAGCGCCTGCCAGTCGCGAATGGGCTGGATGCGATTGAACAGGAGTTCAGACTGGGGTTCAACCGCTTCCATGAAGCGTACATAGCGGCGGGGAATGACCGAATCGTAGCCGCGCACGTCCTCGAGACCATAGAGCCAGGCAGCGTTGGCGTTGAGCGGCTTGTCGCCGTGCGGGGCGAAGGTAGTGAGGCGCCACTCGCCGGGCTGCTGCTGCAACCATTGGACAACCTCGGGCTCATAGTCGAGCAGGGCGGGGACAGCGGCGGTGTGGAAGCCGGCGTTGGCGACGAGGAGATCCACGCCGACGACAAGGGGAGCGAGCCAGGGCCAGAGCTGGCACCAGCGAAAGCGCGTGCAGCAGCTGGCGCGCAGGACGAGGCCGGTGGCGAGGAGCGCGGCTGCGAGGATGAGGAGGTTGCGGAACTGGTAGCTGTAGAAGGCACGCGTGTCGGGGAAGGCGTCCGGGGCGCGCTTGAGGCCGAGGAAGAGGCGCTCCACAAACGGTTCGAGCGCGCCGTAGCTGAAGCGGGAGAGGAGCAGGCCGAACAGGAGCAACAAGCCTCCCCAGAAGGCGACGCCGGCCAGTGTGGTGACCGCCGACGGGCGGCTCCAGAGGAAAACGGGTCGGAGCCAGCGAGCGTCGTGGAGCCGTGTGGCGCTGATGCGTGGCCCGCGCGGCACCGGCGCGCGCTGTCGCGCCAGGAAATCCATGCCATAGCCGGCAAGGGCGGCGACGGCGAGGGCAAGCGGAAATACCCAACGAAAGGGGGAGTGGAGCTGGTTGATACCGGGTAGGCCGTAGTAGAGGAGCGCATAGAGCGGCGTCCCAAAAATGAAGGCGAGGGAAAAGAGAGAGAGAACGACGAAGAAGAGGATGGCGGAGCGCGAGCCGCGGGTGCGCGTAGGCCAGGAGCGAAGGCCGAGCAGGGCCAGAAAGAGCGGCAGGATGCCGAGGTAGATGCCGCCTTCGACGTAGTTCTTGATGCCCCAGTCGCTGCTGTAGGCGCCCCAGGGGTTAACCTCGCCGTAGTAGTTAGTGTTGAAGGCGACTTCTTCGCCGGAGAAGACGTCTGGATAGCTATGGTGGGCGGGATTGCCAAAGAAGTTGGGCAGAAAAAGGGTCAAGGCGCGGCGCGGCGGAAAGGCCCAGCCGCGCACCTCGGCGAGGGAGGCAGAACCTTCGCGAAAGTTAGCCTGGCCAACTTCGTAGAACGGAATGAACTGGATGGCGCCGATCATCATACCGAGCACGACGAGGGCGAGGAGCCAGAAGGCGGGCTTGGCCATGGCGCGCAGGGTGCCGGTGCGCTGTTCGGCCGGGGGCAGGTCCTGGCGCTGCTGCCAGACCCGGGAGAGGAGACGCCAGACAGCGTAGGCAGCCATGACGAGGAGAGTATAGTAGGTGATCTCGATGTGGCCGGCAAGCACCTGGGCGCCGAGGGCGAGGGCGCCGAGGACGACCCAGGGGAGAGTCTTGCCGGCGCCGCGCAGGGTGCTGCTGGCGCGGATGACCATTTCGACGAGCGCCAGCAGGAGCGGCAGCCAGGCGGCGGCGCCGATAATCATGGGGAAGACAGCGGCGCTAACGAGCATGAAGCCGGAGCCCTGGAAGACAAGGGCGGCGACGGCGGCGCTGGCACGGCGCATGCGCAGCACGCGGGCGAAGAGGTACATGGCGATGCCGGCGAGCCACAATTGGCTGACGGTGTACCAGCCATAGGCAGCCGGCAAGGGCAGAAGGAGGAAGAAGATGCTGAAGGGGTAGTAGGCGGCGTTCTGGCCCGTGGCGAGGAAGGGAGAGCCGGCAAAGAGGTGCGGACTCCACAGGGGCAGCTCGCCCTGGCTCAGACTGTCACGGATGAACTGCTTCCAGACGTAGTTCTCGAGGATGAGGTCGCTGAGGAGGCTGTTGTGCGGGGTGGCAACGCCGAGCTCGGCGGCGGCGCTGGCCCAGGGGGCCCATTGGAAGAGGTTGTCGGCGGGGATCATGGTGCGCCCGCCGAGGGTGACATCGGCAAATAGGAGCAGCGGCAAGGCGAGCAGCCCGAGTACGATGAGGATGTCGGCCCCGTAGAGGCGGATGAGGCGTTTCATGCCAGCCGCGGTGTCCTCTCCAAGAAACGAAAATCAGGGCTCGGAGCCCTGACCGCACAGTGAACCGGATACGGAACGGACCGCACCGACCGCCTATTCTAGCAAATCAGCAAGGTAACGCCACCCCCTTCACGGGCTGCTAATCACCAAAATGGACGCCGAGTGCGGTACCAAGGGCAGCAAGCGAGGAAACGGGTTGACCGGCGGCGGTGTGGCAGGCGAGCCGCAGGGAGAGACGCGCTGCCGGCGGCAACGATTCGACGCGGGCCTGATCGGCCGCAGAGTAGAAGTAGGGAATGGCCGGCTCCACGCGCTGGCGGCAACGCTCCAGGAGGCGGGGGCAGTGGGCGGCGCTGGTAATGAGCAGGAAGGCTGCGTTGCCGGCGTGGGCGATAAAGGGCGCTTCGCCAGTCTCCAGTTCGTCGAGCAACCGAACCAGGATGAGGCCGACGGCGCGGGTGACATCATCGGCAGCGACAAAGCCGTATTGGTCGCGAAAGTGATCGAGCCCGCGCAGCTCTACGAGCACGACGCCCCAATCGGGGGTGGCGAGCATTGCCTCGAGCCGGGCAAGGAGCAGAGGGCCCTCGGGAAGGCCGGTGAGGGCGTTGTGAGCGGGGCGCAGCTCGCCGCGGCGCAGGGCATTGCCGATGCGGAGGCCCAGTTCGTGGATATCGAACGGTTTGTTGATGTAGTCAACGGCACCCAGCTCTAACCCGGCGAGGCGGTCTTCGCGCTCGTTGCGCTCGGTGAGGAAGATGACGGGGAGATGGTTGGTGCGGCGGTCGCGGCGCAGGCGGCGGTACACTTCGTAGCCGTCGATGTCGGGGAGGTGGATGTCGAGCACGACAACGTCGGGCATTGCCTCGTGAATAAGGCCGACAGCCTCTTCGCCCCAGGCGCTGCGGGTGACGGCAAAGCCCTGTTCGCCGAAGTAGGTGCAGAGCATTTCTGCCACCTCGTCGTCGTCTTCGACAAAAAAGATCTGCTTGTCGCGGCTATCAGTCACGGTATATAGCTCCGTCGTCCAGCGATTACCTGGCACCAACTACGGCTCCCCAGCAGGGTCTAATGAATTGGCTCTTTGTCGATGCGGAAGACACCGGATTGCGCTCCCTGGCAGATGCACTCGATTTCTTCGACACGGAATTCAAGGCCGCCGCTGACCCAGCGCAATGACTCTTGCAGGATGCCGACGGCGATGAAGCCGACAGGCCGGTCGCATTGGTTGCGCCCCCAGCACATGGAGCAGCGATCGATGTAGTAGAGGAAGTGATCGCCGTGGTCCTCGACGCGGCTGTTCTGGTCGCTGAACTGGGTGAAGATGCGGGCAACGGCGGGTACGCCGATACGCAGCTTGGTGCGCAATGGCAGGACCTTAAAGGCGAGGTCGCCAACGCCGGCGAGGGCGCCAAAGGATTTAAGACCGCGGGCGAAAATGGCCCGCCCCCCGCGCAGCGCCAGGCCGCGCCCGCCACGCGGGCCGTAAATCTCCTCTAGCCCGCGATTGAGGTTGGTGATATGGGCAAAGTCAAAGGCACGTTCGAGGTTGTCGGGGGGCAGCTCGTGGATGTAAGTGCGGAGATCGATGAGGTTGAGCAGGGCGTTGAGCCCGTTGCGCCCCATGACCTCCTCGAGCGCAAAGAGAAAGATACGTCCCATCTTGTTGGGGTAGTAGTAGCCACTGAGGGGAACCAAATCTTTCACCAGAACCTCCAAACAGACTGGAATTCGCGGGACTTACGGGCACGCCGGGATTGACCCGCAGGAGCGAACTCCGTCGATGGTACCAGTATAGCCCAGGCACAGTCGCGATCAATGGACCAAGAGTATTATAGGGGATGCGCACGGTGTGGCAATGGTACGAGGGGCTGAGCATGAGTTGTCATCGGGAGGGCAGGCATTTTGCCGAGGCGAGCAGGATGCTCGCGGTCCGGGCGTCGTGGTCCGGGTTCCGTGGAGGTGCTACGCGCTGGTTGGGGTCAATGATACAATAGCTCTCCAAAAGATAGGGGAATTGTGATGGCGCAGGCAACGATGTTTTTTCCCAGAGATTTTTTGTGGGGAACGGCAACGGCCGCCCACCAGGTCGAAGGGAACAACACGAACAACGATTGGTGGCAGTGGGAGCAGCAGGAAGGGACGATCCTGGACAGCTCCCGTTCAGGGCTGGCGAGCAACTGGTGGGAGAATGCGGAGCAGGATCTGGACGCGGCGGCGCGCATGGGGACGAATGCTCATCGCCTGTCACTGGAGTGGAGCCGGATCGAGCCGGAGCCGAGCGCGTTTGACGAGGCAGCACTGGGGCGCTACCGGGAGATTCTCGAAGGGCTGCACGAGCGGGGCATGCAGCCGATGGTGACGCTGCACCACTTTTCGAACCCGCTGTGGCTGGTGGAGAAAGGGGATTTCGCGGCGGAGATCGTCGTCGATTATTTCCGGCGCTATGTGGAGCACGTGGTAGAGAGCCTGGGGGATCTAGTGGCGCAGTGGGTGACGATCAACGAGCCAATGGTCTACCTGCTGGCGCGTTACCTGGAGGGCAGCTTCCCGGCGCCGGCACGGCGGGGGTGGCGTGTGCTGCCGGGGGTGTTTGCCAACCTCCTGCGCTGTCACGCAGCAGCTTATGAGGCGATCAAGGCGCACTATCCGGCGGCGCCGGTGGGCGTGGCCAAGAATATGATCGTGTTCGAGCCGCCGCCGCAAGGAAACCGGCTCGACGCGTGGTGGGCGGCACGGATCAGCAGCCTGTTTAACGAGCGGTGGATGGAGGCGATGGCCACGGGGCGGCTGCGACGGCCGTTAGGCAGCGGTCGCATTCGCGGGCTGGAAGATAGCTTCGACTTCGTGGGGATCAATTACTACACACGGTTCTACACGCGCTTCGGCCGGCTGTACGAGCGGGAGTGGGGGCCAGATGCGGTGGTCAGTGATGGGAATTATGGTGAGGTCTATCCGGCAGGGCTGTTTACGGTGATCAAGCGGTCCCTGCGCTATCAGAAGCCGATCTTCATCACGGAGAACGGGGTACCGGACGCGGCGGACCGGCTGCGGCCCGGCTTCCTGCTCACCCACCTGCGGGAGGTATGGCGGGCGATCAGCTTCAATTGGCCGGTGATGGGGTATTATCATTGGAGCCTCGTCGATAATTTCGAGTGGGAGCGGGGCTGGACGCAGCGCTTTGGATTGCTGGCGCTTGACCCGGACAGCCAGGAGCGGACGTGGCGGCAGAGCGCGCACCTGTACCGCGAGATCTGCACGAGCAACAGCATCAGCAGCGAGATGGCTGAGCGCTATGCACCCGAGGTGATGCCGGTGTTGTTCCCCGGCTCGCCGCCGGGGGAAGCACAGGATGCACCCGTGGCGGCGCCTGCCGGCTAAGCAGCCGCTTATCTGCAGGAGTGCTGATTGTGCTATAATGGGCGGGTCCTGAATGAGGGCGATTACCTCTGGAAGGGGGGCTTTAGCATAGACTAATAGGGGCGACTGGAAAAGTCACTTTACAGGAATCTGGTGGTGACGAAAGAGCTAGCTGTATTGGGAGAGTAGGAATGTCTGGACATTCAAAATGGTCGACGATTAAACACAAGAAGGCGGCGGCCGACGCGAAGCGCGGCAAGCTGTTTACACAGTTGACCAAAGAGCTAACGATTGCCGCGCGCGAAGGCGGCGATCCGGATTTCAACGCGCGGCTGCGTCTGGCGATCGACAAAGCGAAAGAAGCGAACATGCCGAAGGAGAACATCGAGCGGGCGATTAAGCGCGGCACAGGCGAGCTCGAAGGGCAAGAGCTGCAGGAAATTGTCTATGAAGGGTACGCACCGCACGGCGTGGGCGTGCTCATCGAGGTGGTGACCGACAACCGCAACCGGGCTGTGGCCGAGCTGCGGCATGCGCTGACACGCAATGCGGGCTCGATGGCGGAAGCGGGCGCAGTCGCGTGGCAGTTCGAGCGCAAGGGCTATCTGACGCTGAAGAGGACGGTCGAGGATGAAGACGAGTTCTTTCTCCTCGCGGCGGACGCCGGGGCCGAGGATGTCAGCTTCGAAGACGGCGAAGTAGAAATCTACACGGAGCTGGAAGCGTTCGGCGACGTCCGTAACACGCTTGAAAAGCAGGGCTACCAGCTTGACGAAGCACGCATGATCTATATGCCGAAGAATCCCATTACGCTGGACCGGACGGAAGCGGTACAGGTGTTGAAGGTACTGGATCAGCTTGAGGATCTGGACGACGTACAACACATCTATTCGGCGTTGGAGATTACAGACGAGGCGCTGGCGGAAATGGAAGCGGCCTGATGCGCATTTTGGGGCTGGACCCGGGGACGGCGAGCACGGGATACGGCATCATTGACGTGGTGGAAGGGGAGCCGCAGCTCGTTACGTACGGGGTGATCCGAACGGACGCGCAACAGGGGATGCCGCAGCGGCTACAGTTGATCTTTGAAGCGATGGGGGCCCTGCTGGCGGAGTATGAGCCAGACGCGGCGGCGATCGAAGAGGTCTTTTTCGGACGTAACATTACGACGGCGATTACGGTCGGGCAGGCGCGGGGAGTTCTCATCCTAGCGCTGGCGAATGCCGGCGTGCCAATTGAGGAGTACTCGCCGCCGAAAATCAAGGATGCGGTAACAGGCTATGGTAAGGCGGACAAGCACCAGGTGCAGCTCATGGTGCGCAACCTGCTGCATCTCGACGAGACGCCACGGCCGGATGACGCCGCCGACGGGCTGGCAGTGGCGCTTACCCATTACCAGCATTACCGGTATTCTTCGCTGATATCGTGAAGTAAGCCAGCAAACCAGGAAAAGCGATGCCAACAACAAAGACGGACCAGCCTGGCAGTGTTGAGTTCTGGCACAATATTTTCTCGCGCATCCAGAATCAACTGAACTATGATCCCGACGATAAGGAGGCGGAGTTTGATCCGGCGACGCTGTCGACGCTGCGGCTGATGCGGGATCCAGATCTGCCGGTGCCGCTGCGAGCGCTGAACCAGTTGTCGCCAGGGGCAAAGAAACGGCTGTACCGCCCACTGCTACCGCCGGAGCTACTCGAGCGGTTTGCCATCGACCCGATTACGTGGCGCGGGCCGAATGGCGACGGGCACGTGAAGCTGGTGGCGCCGCCGGAGAAGGGACTGGTGAAGCTGGAGGCGTACCACCGGCTGGAGGCGCGCGATCCATTCGCCTACCTAGAGCTGGTAGATAACAATTTTAACGGGATTAACGTCGTTCTGTTCGTGATCAACGATCCGGAAAGCCCGCGGTTCGACACGGACGTCACGAGCACAGGGGAGCGGACGCTGTTCGGCACGGTGAACCGCAACCTGGAAGCGGAGGAAGCGGCCATGGCGGCGGGATTGGCGCCGGGGCAGGTACGGACCGGCCTGCGGGCGTCGCCGCTCGCCGTGCAGCATATGGAGGCGTTCCTGCAGCTGATGGGGCATGAGTCGTTCGCCGCCGAGCCGCTGACGTACGTGGCGGCGGTGCTCTTTGAGCGGCGGGGGTTTTCTTATATGTCGGGGCGGCGGCTGATGGCGGAGATCGACCGGGAGTTCCGGGCGGGTGGACGGTTACGCGCGGCGCTGGACGGAAACAGCCCGTTCCGGCAGCCAGGCCAGGCGGATAGTATTCGCGGGCGCGCTTGGGCGATTCACGATGGCATTCTCGAGGTGATCGGGAAGAGTTGGAATAATGTGCGCATGGTGAAGCAGCTAGGCCGTGATGCGGGGATTAACACGTTTCCTGACGGTCCGTATTAGGTGATGGTGGGGACAGCCTGCATGAGAAGGGGTGACGGTTGTCACCATAACCATTGTCACCATGACGATCCTCACCAGTGTCTTGCACCGCAACCTGCGCGGATATACAATTTTCGCACGAACTGAAATTCCTATGCCTAGCGGCTGTCCGGGAGAGGGTGTGGCTGGTGAAGCGACGAGCGCACACCGCCGAAGGGGCAAGCCTGGTGTGCTGGCTGCAGCGCCGGGTGAAACTCTCAGGCAAAAGGACCGGGCAGGCGGGCACTTCTGGAAAGCCTGGCAGCATGAGGCCGGTGGAGACCGGCGCCACTCTCAGGTAAGTGACAGAGGACGGCAGCAATGCGTGTGATTGCCAGCCGTTCTTTTTTTGTCTCAGGTTGAGCAAAGAAAACTTTATCCTACAGGAGGAAACAGACGATGACGAAGATAGTTGATGACCTGCTTTATACGCGCGACGATGAGTGGCTCCGCGTGGAGGGTGACGAAGCCACTATCGGGATTAGCGATTATGCCCAGGATTCGCTCTCCGATATTGTTTATCTGGAGTTCCCAGGTGTGGGTGAATCGTTTGGGCAGGGGGACACGTTCGGCGTGGTGGAGTCGGTGAAAGCGGCGGCGGACTTGTATATGCCGGTGAGCGGCGAGGTGATCGCGGTGAACGAAGCGCTGCTGGATCAGCCAGAGCTGGTGAACGAAGATCCGTACGGCGAGGCGTGGATGGTGAAGGTACGGCTGGACGACAAGAGTGAGCTTGACGAGTTGATGGACGCCGCCGCGTACCGTACGTATTGCGAGGAACGCGAATAGGCCTGGAGCTTTTATGTCCCACCTTTCTCCTGACAAGGCAAGTAATCTAGACCTCCTTAACGAGGGTGACGCGTTTGTCAACCGCCATCTCGGGCCAAAAGGGAAGGCGGAACAGCAGATGTTGGCCGAGATCGGCGTCGATTCGCTGGCTGCGCTGATCGATCAGGCGGTGCCGGACGTGATCCGCATGGAAGGCAGCCTCGATTTGCCGGCGCCGCGGGGCGAAGCAGACACGCTGGCGGAGCTGCACCAATTGGCGCAGCAGAACCAGGTGTTTCGCTCGTATATCGGCATGGGTTACTACGACACGATTGTGCCGCCAGTGATCAAGCGCAACATTCTGGAGAACCCGGGCTGGTACACGCAGTACACGCCATACCAGCCGGAGATCGCGCAGGGGCGGCTGGAAGCGCTGTTGAACTTCCAGACCGTGGTTGCCGATCTGACCGGGCTGGAGATCGCCAACGCGTCGATGCTGGACGAAGCGACGGCAGCGGCCGAGGCGATGACGATGTGCCTGCGGGCGCAGAAGCGGAGCTCGACGGCGGACACGTTTTTCGTCTCTGAGCTGTGCCACCCGCAGACGATCGGCGTGGTGGAGACGCGGGCGGAGCCGCTGGGGATCAAGGTGGTCGTCGGCGACCATCGCACCTATGACTTCGACGACGATCTGTTCGGCGTGCTGGTGCAGTACCCGGCGAGCAACGGCGACATCTATGATTACGAGGCGTTCTTTGCGCAGGCGCACGAGAAGGGCGCGCAGACGGTAGTGGCGACGGACCTGCTGGCGCTGACGCTGCTGCGCCCGCCGGGCGAGTTTGGCGCGGACGTGGCGGTGGGGAACAGCCAGCGCTTTGGCGTGCCGATGGGGTATGGCGGGCCGCACGCGGCGTTTATGGCGACGCACGAGAGCTATACGCGGCAACTGCCCGGCCGGCTGATCGGTGTGGCGGTGGATTCGCGCGGGGCGCCGGCGCTGCGGCTGGCGCTGCAGACACGGGAGCAGCACATCCGCCGCGAGCGGGCGACGAGCAACATCTGCACGGCGCAGGTGCTGCTGGCGATTATGGCGTCGATGTATGCCGTCTATCACGGTCCGGAGGGGCTGGCGCGCATCGGCCGGCGGGTGCGTCTGTTGGCGCGGGTGCTGGAGCAGGGTGTTAACGCGCTGGGCTTCGAGACGAACGAGACGCCGATCTTCGACACGGTGATGGTGCATACCACGGTTGCCGCTCGCGACGCGATTCGCGAGCGGGCGCTGGTGCGGGAGGTCAACCTGCGCTACTTCGACGACGGGAGTATTGGCATCAGCCTGGACGAGACGACGAAGCTGGCGGATGTGGGCGAGCTCCTGACCATCTTCGGCGCTGCCGAGGGGCAGTTTGACCTGGAGGCGATGGCAGAGGCGACAGCACTGGCGTATGAGGCGCCGTTTGAGCGCACGAGCGAGTATCTGACGCACCCGATCTTCCAAAGCTATCACTCGGAAACGGAGATGCTGCGCTATATCACGAAACTGCAGAGCCGCGATCTCTCGCTGGCGTACTCGATGATCCCGCTCGGCTCGTGCACGATGAAGCTGAACGCGACGACGGAGATGGAGCCAGTGACGTGGCCGGAGTTCGCCAACCTGCACCCGTTTGTGCCGCGCGACCAGGCGCGGGGGTACGAGATCCTGTTCGAGCGGCTGGAAGCGTGGCTGGCGGAGATTACGGGATTTGCGGGGATCAGCCTGCAGCCGAACGCCGGGTCGCAGGGCGAGTACACGGGGCTGATGGTGATCCGCGCCTATCATAAGGCACGGGGCGAGGGATACCGCGACGTGTGCCTGATCCCCAGCTCGGCGCACGGGACGAATCCGGCAAGCTCGGTGATGGCCGGCCTGGAAGTGGTCGTGGTTGCCTGTGATGAGAATGGCAACGTGGACGTGGACGATCTGCGGCGGAAGGCGGAGCAGCACCAAGACAGGCTGGCGGCGATGATGATCACCTACCCGTCGACGCACGGGGTGTTTGAGCCGGACATCCGCGAGCTGATCGAGATTGTCCATGAGTACGGCGGGCAGGTCTATCTGGACGGGGCGAACATGAACGCGCTGGTGGGTCTGTCACAGCCGGGCGATTTCGGCGCGGATGTGTGCCACCTTAACCTGCACAAAACGTTTACGATCCCGCATGGTGGCGGCGGCCCGGGAATGGGGCCGATCGGGGTGGCGGAACACCTGAAGCCGTTCCTGCCGGGCCATCCGGTTGTGCCCGGCGTGGGCGGCAGCCAGGGGATCGGGCCGGTGTCAGCAGCGCCCTGGGGCAGCCCGAGCATTCTGCCGATTCCGTATGCCTACATTGCGATGATGGGCACAGAAGGGCTGACGCAGGCGACGCGCATTGCGATCCTCAACGCTAACTACATCGCCAAGCGGCTGGATCCGCATTACCCGGTGCTCTATAAGGGAGCGAAGGGGTTTGTGGCGCACGAATGTATCATCGACCTCCGCCCGCTGAAGGATTCAGCCGGGATCCCGGTGGACGACGTGGCGAAGCGGCTGATCGACTATGGCTTCCACGCGCCGACGATGAGCTTCCCGGTGCCGGGCACACTGATGATCGAGCCGACGGAGAGCGAGTCGAAGGCGGAGCTAGATCGCTTCTGCGAGGCGATGATCAAGATCCGCGAGGAGATCCAGGCTGTGGAAGAGGGGCGCTACGACGCGACGGACAACCCGCTGCACAACGCGCCGCACACGGCGCAGATGCTGGCGGAAGAGTGGACGCACGCTTACTCGCGTGAGGAGGCAGCGTTCCCGGCGGAGTGGGTCAAGGAGTACAAGTTCTGGCCTGCGGTAGGCCGTGTGGACAACGTGTACGGCGACCGCAACCTCTTCTGCATGTGCATCCCCGTCGCGGAATACGAGAATGAACCGCTGGAGTTTGAGGTAGCCGTCCCCTAGGCGGGCCCTTACGTGGAGAATCACAAAGTGCCGGGCGCTTGAGAGGCCCGGCACTTTTGTTAGCGATCAGCTGACCACGCGAATCAGGTGGTAGCGTTTCTTGCCTTTACGCAGGACGAGGAATTGGCCGTCGATGGCGTCGGCGAGGGTGACAGTCTGGCCTAATTCGTCGACGCGGCGGTTGTTGACGTAGATGCCGCCGCCCTGTACGTCGCGCTTGGCCTGGCCGCGGCTGCCGGCAAGGCCACTGCCGGCAACGAGATCGACGACGAGTGTGCCGCCATTCTGGAGGGAGGCGCCAGGAACCTCGCTGGAGGGCACGTCGGCGAAGATGTCGGCGATGTCGCGCGCGTTCAACCCTTCGAGGTCGCCGCCGAAGAGGACGGCGGAAGCGGTCTCGGCGCGGGCGAGCTCGGTGGGGCCGTGGACGAGGCGCGTCATCTCCTCGGCGAGGCTACGCTGCGCAGCGCGCGCTTCGGGCTGTGTGGCCACTTTTTCTGCTAGCGCTTCAGCCTCCTCCCGGTCAAGGAAGGTGAAGAACTTGAGGTAGTCGACGACCTTCTCGTCTTCGGTGTTCAACCAGAACTGGTAGAAGCGGTACGGCGAGGTCTTCTGGGGATCGAGCCAGACGGAATCGCCGGTGGCAGTCTTGCCGAACTTGCTGCCATCGGGCCGCGTGATGAGCGGGTAGACAAGGCCGGCGACCTTTTCGCCGCGCATGCGCCGGATGAGCTCGACGCCGGCGACGATGTTGCCCCACTGGTCGCTGCCACCGGTCTGTAGCCGGCAGCCGTAACGATCGAAGAGGGTCAGGTAGTCGTACGCCTGCAGCAGCATGTAGCTGAACTCGGTGTAGCTAATGCCCGTCTCGCGGTCGAGCCGGCCCTGGACGGAATCCTTGGCGAGCATGTAGTTGACGGTGAAGTTCTTACCGACGTCACGCAGGAACTGCATCATGCCCACGTGCTGTAGCCAGTCGTAGTTGTCCACGAGGCGCGCCGGGTTGCGGCGGGTGTCGAAGTCCAGGAAGTGGGAGAGCTGTTCTTTGATCTTGGCGACGTTGGCCTCGACCTGCTCGCGCGACATCAGGATGCGTTCCTCTGACTTGCCGCTGGGATCGCCGACCATGCCGGTTCCGCCGCCGGCGACGGCAATCGTCGAGTGGCCAAACCGCTGGAAGCGGGCCAGGTTGATCAAGGGGACAAGATGGCCTACGTGCAGGCTGTCGCCGGTAGGATCGAAGCCGTTGTAGAGGGTGAGCGGCTCCGGGCCGGTTACCAGCTCGCGAATGCCGTCGGTGGCGTCGTAGATGAGACCACGCCACTTGAGCTCGTCGTGAATATTGTCTGCCACAGTCGTCGTCTCCTACAGGTATTTGTTCATCGATCGTATGCGTCCGGCCGGGCGCTGTCAAAAGGAACCCAAAAAGAAAGACGCGGACCATGCCGCGTCTCTTTGGGGTTCTGGTTTCTGCTGACCTGTTGCTTACTTACGCAGGGGCAGACCTCCCATGCCGGTGCGGCAGTGGTGGTGCGTGGCAATAGAGGTAAGCGAAGGTCAGGTTCAACATCGTGGCGCCACTATAGCACGAAATGCGAGCATGGGTCAAGATGGTGTTGACATAATCACAAGGGTCTAGCCCCCCGCTAAGAGACGATCGACCGCGGCGGAGAGCTGGGCGAGGTTACGCACGGGGTAGACGGCGTCGCAGAGCGGGGCATAATCGATCATGTCGCTGTCGCCGGTGCCCCACTGCCGTTCGTGCTCTGGGTTGAGCCAGATGAGGCGGCGGGCGCGGCGCTGCAGCATTTTGATCAGGTCCAGGCGCGGCGCGTTGAAGTTGTTGCGCCCATCGCCGAGGATGATCACCGTCGAACGGCTGCTGACGGTGCTGAGATGCTGCTGGCAGAAGGCGTCAAGGCAGAAGCCGAGGTCGGTGCCGTAGGGACGGTAGGGCAAGAGGCGGCGGATGATGTCGAACGCGGCGTCGGGCTGGCGGTCGCCGATGAGCTGCAGGACCTCGGGCGGGAGCTCGAGCAGCTGATCGTAGAAGGCAAAGGCACGCACCTTGGAGACCTGGTCGTGGAGCTGCTGCGCGAGATGAAGCATGAACTCGACGACGTTCTCGGTGGAGCGGGAGACGTCGCAGATGAGGACGAGGCTCGGCTTGAGCTTCTTCTTCTTGAGCTTCATCTCGAAGGGGACGCCACCGTAGCGCTGATTGGCGCGGATGGTGCCCTTGGCATCGAATTTGCCCTGTTTGCCGCGTTTGCGGCGCAGGGCGGCGCGGCTGCGCAACTGGGTAACGAGCCGCTGCACTTCGCGGCGCAGGCGCTCGGCTTCTTCCTCGGTGAGGGCATCGAACGGCTTGTGCATCAGGTCGCTGGTGTAGATGTCGTCCGGCCGGTTGGCGCGGTCCTGAGCGATCTGCAAGCCGATCTGCTGGGCAACCTGCTCGGCAAGCGCCTCACGGTTGGCCTCGACGACGCCGAGCAGCTTCTCGATGGCGTCCTGGCTCATGCCCATCTCTTGCAGCTTTTGCACGAGCTGCTGGAGCTGCTCTTCGAGATGTTCGAAGCCCATCTGGCGCAACATGCGGCGGGTGACCCATTTGCCGGCTTCGGGGTTGTCGGCCCACTGGGCGCCGGCGCGGCGGGCCAGCTCTTCGAGCTCTTCTTTGGTGGGCCCTTCGCCGCTGGTCAGCCAGTCCATCAGCTTCTGTAGGCGGCCACTGAGGGCGGAGAGCGCCGCTTCAAGCATTTCCTGCTCGTCAGGCATCATGTCCTCGAGGGCATTCTGTAGAGGTGGGCCGCCGCTGCCGAAGTAGAGCGGGAAGAGCTCATTGAAGACGGGGAAGTCATTCGACTCCTTGACCAAGGTGGTACGCAGGCTCTCGCGGAAGTGACCCTTATCGGCGACGCCGAGGGTTTCAACCGCCTTGAGGGCATCAATGGATTCGGCGAGGCTGATGCGCACGCCAGCGGCGCGCAGGCCACGGACGAACTCAACGATCCGACTGTCCATAACGTCCTCCAGGACGGTGGCTGCCTCCGTTGCCCAGCAGGCGCCGTGCCTTAGCAACGTCGGCTTCGTATTTGAGCAAGACGGTCAACGTGTTGCGCAACGTCTCTTCGTCGATTTCGGTGGCGTTGAGGGCGACGAGGGCGCGGGCCCAGTCGAGGGTTTCGCTGATGCTGGGCACTTTCCGCAGATCCATGTTGCGGAGCTGCTGGACGACGGCGACGGCCTGGCGGGCGAGTTCTTCACCAAGCGCGGGCACCTTGAGGCGCACGATGTCGAGCTCGGCGTCGCGCGTGGGGTAATCGACAAAAAGGTAGAGGCAGCGCCGCTTGAGCGCTTCGCTCAGCTCGCGGGTGTTGTTGCTGGTGAGGAGGACCATCGGCTGGTGGCGAGCCGAGATCGTGCCTAATTCGGGGATACTGACCTGGAAGTCGCTGAGCACTTCGAGGAGGAAGGCTTCAAACTCGACGTCGGCGCGGTCGATTTCATCGATGAGGAGGACGACAGGTTGCTCGGAGGTCAGGGCGGTGAGCAGAGGGCGCGGCAGGAGGAAGTTTTCGGAGAAGAAGACGTCTTCTTCTTGGGAGAGGCGGTTAGCGGCTTCGGCGAGGCTGGTAGCGTCGCCGAGGAAGTCGTGCAGGGTGTCGCGCAGGAGCTGCGTGTAGAGCATCTGCTTGGCGTACTCCCACTCGTAGAGCGCCTTGCTCTCGTCCAGCCCTTCGTAACATTGCAGGCGCACGAGGCGGTGCTCCAGGGCGCCAGCCCATGCTTTTGCCAGCTCTGTCTTGCCAACGCCAGCGGGTCCTTCGGCGAGAATGGGCTTGCACAACGATTGGGCCAGGTAGACGACGGTGCCGATTTCCTCGGATGCGATGTATTGCTGTTGGCTTAGCCGCTGGCGGACATCATCAATATCTCGGAACATACTGCCTCCATTGTTAACTATCCGTCCTCCACCTTCCCCTAATGGGTTTTGATTGTAGGACATAGTGGAAGCATTGTAAACTAGACGAACGGGCAGGCTAAGGTGACGGTCATACGCAGCCGGCCGGCAGTGTGGAAAAGGAGCAGTGATGTTGATTCGCGGGACGACGCGTGTGGTGGGGTTGCTTGGCTGGCCGGTGAGCCACAGCCTAAGCCCGGCGATGCACAATGCAGCGGCGCAGACGCTGGGGCTAGACCTCGTCTATGTAGCGCTGCCGGTCGCGCCGGAGGCCATGGGCGCGGCGGTGCGCGGGCTGGCTGCGCTGGGTTTCCTCGGCGCGAATGTGACAGTGCCCCACAAACAAGCGGTGCTCCCTTTTCTGGACGAGCTCGACGCAACAGCGCGGGCAATCGGGGCGGTGAATACGATCGTGGTGGCGCAGGAAGGCGCCCCAACGCTGCACGGCACGAACACGGATGGCGCGGGGCTGGTTGCCGACCTGGTGGAACAGGGCGTGGCGATCGCGGAGCGGGCGTGCATCATCCTGGGAGCAGGCGGCGCGGCGCGGGCGGCAGCGTTTGCCCTGGCGCAGCAGGGCGGGCACGTTCACCTGCTGGCGCGCCGGAGGGAACAGGCGATTGAGGTAGCCAACGGGCTGCAGCCGCATCTCGGCGGGGCAGAGGTAGTCGCACACCAGTGGGATGAGGCAGCGGGGCTGCTGGCGCGCGTCGAGCGACCGCTTATCGTCAACGCGACGCCGGTAGGCATGGCGCCGCACAACAGCGGCTCGCCGTGGCCAGCAGGCCTGCCGTTCCCGGACGGAACCTTTGTCTATGACATGGTGTATGAACCGCGCGAGACGAAACTGCTGCGGGCGGCGCGGGCCGCAGGCCGGCCTGGTGCCAACGGGCTGGGGATGCTGCTGCAGCAGGGGGCGCTGGCGTTCGAGCTGTGGACGGGACTGAGGCCGGATGTGGCCGTGATGCGGCAGGCGCTGGAAACAGAAGAAGCCCGCCGCAAGTAAGGGCAGGCTTCTTCTTCACACCCGCTGGGCCTTAGCCAACTAGGCGCTGATTTCCTCGTTTTCTTCCACCGGAACCGGCTCGGCCGGCTCTAACCGGGTAAAGCTCAGCTCGTTGCCGTCGACGTCGATCAGGATGTGGTCGCCCTTCTCGAAGTCGCCCTTAAGCAGGCGGACGGAGAGCGGGCTTTCGACGAAACGCTGCAGGGCACGCTTGAGCGGCCGGGCGCCGAAGTCTTCGTCGAAGCCTTCGTCTGCCAGCCATTCTTTCGCCGCCTGGGTGAGCTGGATGCGCAGACCGTGTTCGCCAAGGCGCGCGCCTACTTCTGTCATCTGGAGGTCGACAATGGCAATAACATCTTCACGGCTGAGCGGCTCGAAGATGATGATCTCGTCGATGCGGTTGATGAACTCGGGCCGGAAGGTCTTCTTCAGTTCTTCCTCGATGCGCTTACGGCTCTCTTCTTCCTCCGAGTCACGCAGGCCGGCGAAACCAAGGCCAGCGGTGCGGTGGACGAAGCTGGTGCCGACGTTGCTGGTCATGACGATGACGGCGTTGCGGAAGTTGACCGTGCGGCCCTGGCCGTCGGTGAGGCGCCCGTCGTCGAGGATTTGCAGCAAGGCATTCCAGACGTCGGGGTGTGCCTTTTCGATCTCGTCGAAGAGCACCAGGCTGTAGGGACGGCGCCGCACCTGTTCGGTGAGCTGCCCGCCCTGGTCGTAACCGACATAACCGGGCGGCGCGCCGAAGAGGCGGCTAACGGTATGCTGTTCGCGGTATTCGCTCATGTCGACGCGAATGAGGGCGTCCTCGTCGTCGAACAGAAACTGGGCCAAGGCGCGGGCCAACTCGGTCTTTCCGACGCCGCTGCTGCCGAGGAAGATGAAGGAACCAATCGGCCGGCGCGGGTCGCTGAGGCCGGAGCGGCTACGGCGGATGGCATCGGCCAGGGCGGCGATCGCCTTGTCCTGCCCGACGATGCGCTCGTGCAGCCGCTGCTCCATGTCGAGCAGCTTGGCGGCTTCGGTCTCCATCATCTGTGTAACCGGGATGCCGGTCCAGGAGGCGACAACCTCGGCGATGTCATCTTCGTCGACGATTTCGTCGAGCTTCTGCTCGGAGCGCCACTGATCGCGCGCGGAGGAAAACTCGGCGTCGAGGCGCATGCGCTCGGCGCGCATGTTAGCGGCGCGCTCGTAGTCGCGCACGGTGTGAGCTTCTTCCTCCTCGGCGGCGATCTGGTCGAGCTGAATCTTGGCCTCTTTCAGATCCGCGGGTAGGGTGTGCAGGGCCACGCGCAGCTTAGCCGCAGCCTCGTCCATGAGGTCGATGGCCTTGTCGGGAAGCTGGCGGTCGGTGACGTAGCGCGCGGAGAGCCGGGCTGCGGCTTCCAGGGCAGCGTCCGAGTAGTGGACGCGGTGGTGGGCCTCGTAACGCTCGCGCAGGCCGTGCAGCATGTCGATGGTCTCTTCGACGGTTGGCTCGTCGACGAAGACGGGTGCGAACCGGCGCTCGAGGGCGCTGTCGCGCTCGATGTGCTGGCGGTACTCATCCAGGGTGGTCGCGCCGACGCACTGCAGCTCGCCGCGGGCGAGGGCCGGCTTGAGCATGTTGCTGGCATCCATCGCGCCCTGGGCGGCGCCGGCGCCGACGACGGTATGGAGCTCGTCGATGAAGAGAATGATCTCGCCCTGGGCGCTCTCAATCTCTTCCATGACGGCCTTGAGGCGCTCTTCGAACTCACCGCGGAAGCGGCTGCCGGCAATCATCGCGCCCAGATCGAGCGAGATGACGCGGCGGTTGAGAAGGTTCTCGGGCACATCGTTGTCGATGATCTTCTGCGCCAGCCCTTCGACGATGGCCGTCTTGCCAACGCCGGCTTCGCCGATGAGCACCGGGTTGTTCTTGGTACGGCGGCTGAGCACCTGGATAAGGCGCATGATTTCGCCATCACGGCCGATGACCGGGTCGAGCTTGCCATCGCGGGCCAGCCTGGTGAGGTCGCGGCTGTATTTGTCGAGCGTGCGGTAGCGGCTTTCGGCCTGGCGGTCGGTGACGCGCTTGCCGCCGCGCAGGTAAAGGATGGCGTCCATGACGCGCTCGCGCGTGATACCAAACTCCTGCAAAATGCGTGCGGACGGCGTGTTACGCTCGCTCAGAATGGCGAGGAAGATATGTTCGGTGGAAATGAATTCGTCCTTGAGGCGGCTGGCTTCGCCCTGGGCCAACTCGAGGACGGTACGGATACGCGGCGTGTAGAAGATCTGGCCAACCCCGCCGCCGTAGACGGAAACCTTAGGGCTGCCCCGCAGCTCTTCGTCGAGACGCGCTTCCAGCTGCGGCTCGTCAACGCTGACATTGTCCAGAATCTGGGATACGACGCCGTCTCTCTGCTCAAGCAGGGCCAGGAACATATGCTCGGTATCTACCTGCGTATGCCCGTAGCGCTGCACGATGTCATAGGCTCGTGCGGCGGCATCCTGGGCCCGCTCTGTGAATCTGTCGAATCGCATCTTTATCCCTCGTTTTTGCGGCAAGCGCCTGAGCGCAGCCGTTTCATGGCAAAGAAGAAAGGGATTGCCGAAGAGAGACCGCGACACCGGCCGCAGCCCTGAGCCTCATCCAATCGTCTTTCTCATCTTACTACGTTTCTTGAACTAATCATAGTGATTATAGACGAGAGAGGTAGGATTCCTGTAAGAAGTCAGGCTAAGGGTAGATTAGAGGACGCGGATGCCTTCATCGTCAAAACCATCGCCCCAGGCGAGAATGCGCTGCGGGGTTACTTCGACGAGACGCCAGTCCATGGTATCGTCGTAGCGAAAGTCCCATTCGTACTTGTTGTAGAAGTACTCGGCCAACTCTTCGGTACGCGCACGGCCGACACTGTGCGCTTCACCCTCAACGACGAGGACACTACCGGTGTCGGGCAAGGCGAGGGAAACGTTCTGGTTGTGGTGGAGGTTGAGGAATTTACGGGTCTCGCTGCCGGTGGCGAAGTAGAGTCTGTCGTCGAGCCAGACGAACCAGACGGGCGTGAGGTGGGGACGGCCATCGGGCCGCACGGTAGCGATCCAGATAGTGAGCTCGCGGCCGAGACGTGCTGTAATGGCCCGCCAGCGCTCGTTATTGCGTCGCCTCACGGATAACCCTCCTGCGGCGGATTATACTGTATCGGGGGAGGCGATGGTAGCCGCCGGAGCAGCGGAGAGCGCGCCGCCATGCCAATGGACGCCGCGTACGGCAACGGGCTGGTCGAGGAGGCGGGCGGCGAGGCGGGCGAAGCGCACCGGGTCGCCGCTGGTAAGCATCATCAGCCGGCCGCGCCCGGCACGCGCGGTTGCCAGGCGGTGGTGGAGAAGGAGCCACTGCGCCTGCCTGGCCACGGCGGGGGCGGGGTCGATGAGGGTCACATCGGGGCCCGCGAGGCGGGCAATGAGGGGGAGGATGAAGGGGTAGTGGGTGCAACCCAGGACGATAGTATCGACGCCCGCGGCGAGCATGGGAGCGAGGCAGCTGCGGACGAGCGTTTCGGTCTCGTCGTCGTCGAGCCGGCCGGCCTCGACGAGGGGGACGAGGCCGCGGCACGGATCTTCGTAGAGGTGGACGTCGCTGGTGTAGCGGGCCATGAGATCAGCGTAGCGCTGGCTCTCAAAGGTGCCGGCGGTGGCCAGCACGCCAACGCGACCGGTGCGTGTCTCGCGAGCGCCGGGCTTGACTGCGGGCTCCATGCCGACGAAAGGAACCTGCGGGAAGGTCTCGCGCAGCGTGGTGAGCGCGGCGGCGGTGGCGGTATTGCAGGCGACGACGATCAGCCGGGCACCCTGGGCGAGGAAGAAGCGGGTGATGCCTTCAGCGAAGGCGCGCACCTCGCGGGCCGGGCGCGGGCCGTAGGGGACGTGTGCCTGGTCGGCGAGGTAGAGGAGGTTTTCGCGCGGCAGACGCATGGCGATGTGGCACAAGACGGAAAGGCCGCCGACGCCAGAGTCGAAGATAGCGATAGGGCCGTTAGCAGGGCGGTCCATTCCAGTCAGCCGCCCGCCGCCTGGACGAAGCCGCGGAACAGGCGGCGCATGAGCGGGACGCGCTCGAGCATTGCTTCGGGGTGCCATTGCACGGCGAGGGCAAAGGGATGGTCGCGCAACTCGACAGCCTCGATCAGGCCATCGGGGGCGGTGGCGACGGTGGTCAGGCCGGTGGCGAGTCGGCGGATGCCCTGGTGGTGGAGGCTATTAACAGGGATCGGGTCGCTGGTCTGGAGGACGCCGGCGAGGCAGGAACCGGGCGCGACGGTGACGTCGTGGGCCAGGTAGTCGCGCTCGTTGCGGCTGTTGTAGTCATGGACGATGGCGCCAGGCATTGATTGGTAGATGTCCTCCCAGAGGGAGCCGCCGAGGGCGACGTTGACGACCTGGATGCCGCGGCAGATGGCGAGCAGGGGGACGTCGTTGGCAGCGGCGTAGCGGGCGAGCCAGAGCTCCAGGGCGTCACGGTCGGGGTCGATGCTGCGCACTGTCTGGTCACTTTCGTCGCCGCCGTACTCGGCAGGGGCGATGTCGCCGCCGCCGGGGAGCAAGATGCCGTCGAGGCGCTGCACGAGGGCGAGGAGCTCGTCTGCGGTGAGGCCGAGCGGAATGAGCATGGGGAGCCCACCTGCCGCCCCGACTGCTTCGGTGTAAGTGGACATCAGGCCGAACATGTCGATGGGCTGCGTATCACCGAGAGTGCGGCGATAGGTCGAGCAGCCGATGAGGGGACGTGTGCGCGTCATGCAACTCTCCACTGCAGGATGTGGTGGGCCGGATGATAACGAGGCCAGCAGCAAACAGCAAAAAGCAAGCAGCGCGTGCTTCGCTGCTTGCTCGTGCAGAACGTGGTTATCTCTAGCGCGGCGCGGCGATAAAGGAGGACCCCGGCCGGCGAATGGCGATTAGTAGCGCTTTTCGCGCAGGCGCGCAGCCTTGCCGGTACGCTCGCGCAGGTAGTAGAGCTTGGCGCGGCGCACGTGGGCGTGGCGGTGCACTTCGATCTTGTCGATGAGCGGCGATCGGATGAGGAAGCTGCGCTCGACCCCAATGCCGTTGGCGGCGATACGGCGCACGGTGAAGCTTTTCTGGTTGCCACTGCCCTGCGTGCGGATGACAGTGCCGCGCACGAGCTGGACGCGCTGGCGGTTGCCTTCAACAATACGCAGATGGACGGTGATGTCATCGCCGGTGCGCAGGTCGGGGACATTCTCGTTGTCAGGCGCGTCGAATGCCTTCAGCAATAAATCGGACATGAGGAGACCCTCCGCATTGTAAAGCGAGACATTCAAATGCAAGGAAGCGTAGGCGCGGCATTCGAATGCCCGAAATCCAAGTACAAAAAGATAGCCCGCACGGCAGCGGGCCAGAGAAGGACTATAGCACAGTTACCGGCGGGTCGCAACTTAGAATTCCAGCCGTGTGCGCGCCTCTAAGGTAAAATACAGGCATGGCAGCAGATTACGAGAGCCAGATCAGCGGCTCGGTCGAACGTGTCACCTATTATAACGCGGAGAATGGCTACTCGGTCCTCCGGTTGAAGCCGGATTCGCGCGGTATGCTGCGCTTCCCGTACGCGTCGGGGCGGGAAGCGTTGATCACGGTGGTGGGGAATCTGCCGGAGGTTAATCCAGGGGAGTGGCTGCGCTTGCGCGGGCGCTGGACGAGCCATAGCGAGTATGGGCGGCAGTTTCAGGTGGAGCATTGCGAGCAAACGCTGCCGGCGACGGTGGAGGGGATCAAGCGGTATCTGGGCTCGGGGATGATCCGCGGTGTGGGCAAGGTGATGGCCGAGCGCATCGTGGACCGGTTTGGCCAGGAGACGCTAGAGGTGATCGACGAGGATCCGGACCAGCTGCGCAAGATTATCGGCATTGGCCCGAAGCGAATCGGCGGCATCAAGAAGGCATGGCAGGAGCAGAAGGCGATCAAGGATGTGATGATCTTCCTGCAGTCGCATGGTGTCTCGACAGCGCTGGCGATCAAGATTTACAAGCGGTATGGCGATGAGGCGCTGCAGGTGGTGCGGACGGAGCCGTACCGGTTGGTGCAGGATGTATATGGCATTGGCTTTAAGACGGCGGACCAGATCGCGAAGGCGCTGGGGCTGGCGCATGATGACCCGGGCCGGATCGAGGCGGGGATTGCCTATACGTTGAACCGCATGGCGCAAGAGGGGCACGTCTATGTGCCGCAGGAGCAACTGGAGCCGGAAGCGGCGGAGATACTGGGCGTGCCGGCAGAGAAGGTAACCGCGCTGCTGGAGACGTTGGAGAGCGAGGCGTTCATCAAGCGGGACACGATCCGGCGCGAGGGGGTACGCTATGAGATTGGGCAGGAGCCCAAGCGGAAGCCCCAAGAGAGCCCGGCGCCGGAGACGGCGGTGCACGAGGAGCGCGCCGTCTATCTGACTCCCTTTTACTACTCTGAGCTCGGGGTAACCAACCGGGTGCTGCGCATGGTGGAACATCCGACGAGCCGGCTGCAGCCGCTGCAGCAACGGCTGCGCCGGCAGAAGTGGCAGCCGGCAGCGCGGCCGGGGGTGAGCCTGGTGCCGCAGCAGGTGGAGGCGATCCACACGGCGGTGTTGAACAAGGTAACGATCCTCACCGGCGGGCCGGGTACGGGGAAGACGACGACGCTGCGGGCGCTCCTGGATCTGCTTGACGAGGGCCGTCACACCTACGTGCTGGCGGCGCCGACCGGGCGGGCGGCGAAACGGTTGGCAGAGGCGAGCGGGCGCGAGGCGAAGACGATCCACCGGCTGCTGGAGTTCAAGCCGGCCGAGGGGTTTGGGCGCAACGAGCATAACCCGGTCGACGCCGACCTGGTGATCATCGACGAGGCGTCAATGCTCGACCTGGTACTGGCGAATACGCTGCTAAAGGCAATTGGGGCGAATAGCCACCTGCTGCTGGTGGGCGACGTGGACCAGCTGCCGTCTGTGGGTGCCGGGGACGTGCTGCGTGACCTGATTGCCAGCGGAGTGACGGCGGTGGTAAGGCTGCAGACGATTTTCCGGCAGGCGGCGAACAGCCTGATCGTGCAAAATGCGCACCGCATTAACCAGGGGCAGATGCCGCTGACGCCACGGGACGCGCGGGATTTTTTTCTGTTCGTAAAGCCGGACCCGGGTGAGCTGGCCGATTTGCTCGTAGACGTGGTGAAGAACCGCATCCCGCACAAATTCCGGCTGAACGCCGTGAATGACGTACAGGTGCTGAGCCCGATGTACCGGGGGCGGACGGGGGTGAACAGCCTCAACGAGCAGCTGCAGGCGGCACTTAATCCGCCGCGATCGGGTAAGGCAGAGCGGCGGTTGGCCGGGCGTGTCTTCCGCGTGGGCGACAAGGTGATGCAGACGGTTAATAACTACGATAAGAATGTCTACAATGGCGACATCGGCCGGATCACGACGATGGATCTGGTGGCGCAGACGATGACGGTGAGTATCGACGGGGAGCCGGTCGTCTATGATTTCCTGGAGACCGACGAACTGGAGCTAGCGTATGCGATCAGCGTGCACAAGAGCCAGGGTGCAGAGTACCCGTGCGTGGTGATGCCGGTGATCACCCAGCATTACATGATGCTGCAGCGCAACTTGCTGTACACGGCGGTGACGCGGGCGAAGCAGCTTGTGGTATTGTTAGGTACGCGGCGTGCCCTGGGCATCGCGGTGCGTAATAATCGCATTTCTGAGCGACACACGGCGCTGGATTGGCGTCTGCAGGAGGAGAGATGGCAGAACTGAAGATCGTGGGGTTGGGCGGCTCGCTGCGGGCGAATTCGACCAGCCTGGGCGCGCTGAAGGTGGCGCTAGCGGGGGCAGCATCGTGCGGGGCGGCGACCGAGCTGCTAGACGTGCGCGCGCTTGACCTGCCGACGTACGTGCCGGGGATGAACGAGCGGCCAGCTATCGTGCAGCAGCTCAACGATACGATCTACGCCGCCGATGGCCTCATCTGGAGCAGCCCGCTGTACCACGGCACGGTCAGTGGCTCGTTTAAGAACGCGCTTGACTGGCTCAATCCACTGGGCAAGCGCGACCCGGCTTATCTGACAGGGAAAGTGGTCGGGTTGATCAGCACGGCAGGGGGCACGCAAGGGCTACAGGCAGTGAACACGATGGAGTTCGTGGTACGGGCGCTGCGCGGTTGGGCGGTTCCGCTGGTCTTGCCGATCCCGCGGGCGGCCCGCTCATTTGACGACGAGGGCAACGTGAGCGACGAGCAAGTGGAAGCGCAGCTGCTGACTTTAGGGCGTGAGGTTGCGCGGGCAGCCGGACAGATTGCCCACTCTGAGACATGTGATTACGCGGATTAGCGAAGATGGAAGTTCGTTTCGCCGTCGCCAAAATCAGCAAATATGCCACGCGCGAGAGCGGGGACACAGTTGAGATGATCGAACGGCCCCACGGGGGTCTCTCGTTGGTGATGGTAGATGGGCAGCGCAGCGGGCGCTCGGCGAAACGGATCAGCAACCTCGTAGCGCGCAAGGCGATCCAGCTATTGGCAGAAGGGGTGCGCGATGGGGCAGCAGCGCGCGCCGCGCATGACTATCTCTTCACCTACCGCGGCGGGAAGGTAAGCGCCACGCTGAACATTGTCAGCGTCGATGCCGTCACGCGGACGGTCGTCATCTCACGAAATAACCCGGCGTCTGTGCTCGTGCATACGCCGCAGCGAGGGCTTTTCTGCCTCGACGAGCCATCCGAATCGATCGGTGTCCGGCGCAACACGAAGCCGATTATCACCGAGATTCCCAGCGAAGTAGGGCCGCTCGTGGTGGCCTATACGGACGGCCTGCGGCACGCGGGCGGCTGGCACAGCGAGGAGCAACTGGATCCATATCAGGTGACGAAGGGGCTGCTGGCGGAGGGGATTGCCGAGCCGCAGGAGATCGCCGACCGGTTACTGGCGCTTGCGGTGGAGTTGGACGACGGGCGACCGCGCGATGACATCACGGTACTTGTGATTGCGGTGATGGAACGGCGGCCCGGGAACGACGAGGTGCGGCGTCTCAGCGGGCGCTTTCCGCTCTAAGCGATGGACAAGGATCGATTACGTATTGCCGTCGTGGGGCCGTGTATGTCGGGGAAGAGCGAGCTGGTCAATGCCCTGCGCGCGGCCGGGTACACCGCGCACCACGTGGCGCAGGAACATTCCTACGTGGCGCATATGTGGCAGCATATGACGCAGCCGGACGTCTTAATCTATCTGGACGTGGACTATGAGGCGGTGCGGGCACGCCGGCCGCAGATCAGCTGGGGCCCGGAACGTTTGGTGGAGCAGGCGGGGCGCCTGGCGCATGCGCGCGCCCACTGCGATCTGTATATCGACACAAGCGGGCTGAGTATCGAGGCGGTGCGGGCACAGGCGCTGCAGTTCCTGGTAGAACGAGAAGCGGCGGGTTAGTTGCTGAACAGACGGCCGAGGAAGTTGCCGCGATCTTCCCGTTCGTCCAGGGACTGCTGCAGGGCCTGGGCCTCGGCGAGCGTGGCGTCGAGCGCGAGCGCATGCTCGTTGGCTTTGCGCGCTTCTTCCCAGTCTCCCCCTTCGGCATAGAGCTGGGCAACGCGGTACCAGAGCCAGGCGTTGTCCGGGTCGAAGTGGACTGCCTGGCGGTAGCTGTGCAGGGCGGCTTCGCGATCGCCGCGCTCTGCATGGAGGTCGGCCATGATGCTGCGCACGCGCAGCCGCTGCGGTACGGTTTCGGCGATGGAAGTGGCCTTTTCAGACCAGCTAAGAGCCTGATCAAGGTCGCCGCGAGCGCGCCAGTAGTCAATTTCGGCGCGGTGGAGATAGTAGTGCTCGTCGTCCTGCTGCTGTAAATAGTCGAGGACCAGGCGGGCATCGTCAAGGCGCTGCCCATATATGTAGATGAAGCTTTCGACAACGTTGATGTCGACGTTATCGGGAACGAGCTCCTGCGCTTGCTCGAGCCAGGTGAGGGCGGCGTCCAACCCCTGCGGGGCATAAGAGCCATCGTCTTCGCGCGCGGCGGCGAGCAGCGCGAGGGCAATGCCCGTGTATTCGTAGGGAAGTGAGTCTGCGGTCTGGAACATGCGCAGCGCGTCACCGAGGGTACGGGGATCCCCACGATAGCCGTCTATGCGGTCGCGGCCCACTTCGAAGACGGTATACCCGACCGGCGTGAGGGCGTTGTTGCCGGAGAACTTCATCTTCTCCAGGGCGGGCAGCAACTGAGCGAGTAGCTTTTGTCCCATACGTGCTTTTCCCCAATGACCGGGCCGTCGCGGGCAACGGCCGGTCGTCTGCCCCCGGGTCTGCGGGCGCGATGCTGTTAGTGTACAGAAAGGAAAGAAAAAAGAAAAGGCCCCTCGTGCGAGGGGCCTTGACGTGAAGCGTGGGGGAGTAGAATCCCAGGATTAGAATCCCATGCCGCCCGGCATACCTCCGCCCGGCATGCCCCCGGCCTGTCCATCTTCCTTCTCAGGGAGGTTGGTGATGAGCACGTCGGTGGTAAGGATCATGGAGGCGATGCTGGCAGCATTTTCCAGCGCGCCACGGGTCACCTTGGCCGGGTCGATAATCCCAGCCTCGATCATGTCCACGTACTCTTCGGTCAGAACGTTGAAGCCGATGTTGTTGTTACCAGCCTCAGCCTGCTTGGCGCGCACATTCTGGATGATGACGTCGCCGTTCTTGCCAGCGTTCTCGGCGATCTTGCGCATCGGCGCTTCGAGGGCTTTGCGCAGGATGCTAACACCGGTCGCCGGGTCGCCAAGCGCCACCTGCACGTTATCCAGGGCCTCGATAGCGTTAATCAGGGCCACGCCACCACCAGGTACGATGCCTTCTTCCACGGCGGCGCGGGTGGCGCTGAGGGCGTCCTCGACGCGGTGCTTCTTCTCTTTCAGCTCGGTCTCGGTCGCGGCGCCGACGCGAATGATGGCAACGCCACCAGCCAGCTTGGCCAGCCGCTCCTGCAGCTTCTCGCGGTCGTAATCGCTGGTGCTGCGGTCGATCTCGACCTTGATCTGCTCAACCCGGCCATTGATCTGGGCGGCCTCGCCGGCACCATCGATGATGGTGGTGTCGTCCTTGGTCGCCACTACCTTGGCGGCGCGGCCGAGATCGGCGATCTGTACGGTCTCCAGCTTGCGGCCCATTTCTTCGGTGATCACCTCGCCTCCGGTGAGGACGGCGATGTCCTGCAGCATCGCCTTACGGCGGTCGCCGAAGCCTGGAGCTTTGATCGCGAGGGCATTGATCGTGCCACGCAGCTTGTTGAGGACCAGCGTCGCCAACGCCTCGCCGTCAACATCTTCGGCGATGACGACAAATTCGCGGCGACCACTCTGGATCAGCTTCTCCAAAATCGGGACGAGGTCCTGAGCGCTGCTGATCTTTTTGTCGTGGATGAGGATGTAGGGATCCTCCAGGGCAGCTTCCATGGTGTCGGAGTCGGTGATGAAGTAGGGGCTGATGTAGCCGCGGTCGAACTGCATACCTTCGACATACTCTTTCTCGAACTCCAGGCCCTGGGACTCTTCAACGGTGATCACGCCGTCTTTGCCGACTTTATCCATCACTTCGGCAATGAGCTGGCCGATGCTGTCGTCCTGGGCGGAAATCGCGGCGACCGAGGCGATCTCGTCGACGCTGTCGATGCTGACAGCCATATCGCGGATGCGCTCGGAGAGAGCCTGCACGCCCTTCTCAATGCCCTGCTTGAGCAGCATTGGGTTGGCGCCGGCGGCGACGTTGCGGTAGCCCTCGTGCACGATGGTCTGGGCCAAAACGGTGGCCGTGGTGGTGCCGTCACCGGCAATTTCGTTGGTCTTGGTCGCCGCTTCTTTGAGAAGCTGCGCGCCCATGTTCTCGTAGGGGTCTTCCAGCTCAATCTCTTTGGCGACGGTCACGCCGTCATGGGTGATGGTCGGAGCGCCGAAGGATTTATCCAGAGCCACGTTACGACCCTTGGGGCCCAGCGTCGTGGCCACAGCGGATGCCAATGTGTCAATGCCGTGCTTGAGCTTGCGGTGCGCATCATCGGAAAACTTCAATTGTTTTGCCATGATATGGTTTCTCCTTTAGTGAACTCTTCGTGGGAGTAGTCGTCTTAGCTGTTGTCGACGATTGCCAAAACGTCTGATTCTTTGAGGATGAGCAGTTTGTCGCCTTCAACCTTGATCTCGGTCCCGGCATACTTGGCGTAAAGAACGACATCGCCAACAGCAACATCCATCTCGATGCGATCGCCGTCTTCGTCACGACGACCAGGGCCGGCGGCCAAGACTTCCCCTTGCTGCGGCTTTTCTTTGGCCGTCTCAGGCAGAATGATTCCGGAAGCAGTGGTCTCTTCAGTCTCCCGCGGTTTGATAACCAATCGATCACCAAGAGGCTTGAGCTTCATCTGTGCTACTCTCCTTTGAACTGTTCGTTTGAGTTTTGAAGCAACATTTTAGCACTCTTAAGCCAAGAGTGCTAATCGCTAGTGAGATTGTAGCACAGTTTACCCCGCTGTCAAGAAGATTCTAGCAACTAAAGGGGGAGAGTGCTAACCGAAATAGAGGAGGCGGCGGTGCCGGCGGCTCAGGGCACCGCACCGAGCTGCTGCTGGCGGCAGAGCTCGTGATATTCTTGCGCCCGCTCGACGGCGAAGGAATCGGGGTTGGCTTGGATAACGCGCTCAAACAGGGGCGTCGCTTCCGGGCAGCGATTCTGGTAGTAGTATGCCTGGCCGAGCATGTTGAAGTAGGTGGCATTTGCCGTGGAAATCTGTTCGTAGGCAGTTACGGCGATCTCCAGCTCTTCAATGGCCGTGTCATACTTCGACTGCTGGAAGTAGGCGGCGCCCAAATGGGCGTGGGCGCGGGTCATATCGGGATCGAGCTGGACGGCCTGGTAGGCGTTCTCTTCGGCACGGGGATATTGGCCGAGTACGAAGTAGAAGTAGCCGAGGCCATCGTAGGCGGCGGCGTTAGCCGGATCGAGCTCGAGCACCTCTTGCAGAGTGAGGATGCCCTGCTGCTGCCGGCCGGTGAAGAAGTAGAGATAAGCAAGGTCGACGCGCATGTCGACGAGGGAGGGATTGGCATCGAGGGCAACGAGGTACTCCTCGATGGCGTTGTCATAGAAGCCGTGTAGCTCGTAAAGGCGGGCCATAGCGCGGCGGGTCACGGGGCTATCGGGCGCCAGCTCGATGCCCAGGGACGCGTACTCCATTGCTTCGGCGTAACGCTCGGGCCCGAGCCGGGCCAACGCCTGCGCCTTGTAAGCATACGCATCGGGGGTGTTGGGGTCGAGCCCGACTGCCTCATCGGCGGCATTAATGGCTTGCTGGTACTGCAGCCCGGCGCCGGCGGGGTCGCCGGTTTCAAACAGACGGTTGGCATTGGCCAGATGAGCCGAGGAAACGGCGGCCCAGACCTGCGGCACTTCTGGGGCTAACACCTTGGCCTGTTCCGCACGGTCAAGCGCCTCTTCGGGCTGGCCGGCAACGTTGAGGAGGTCGATGAGATCGAGGTAGTAGCGGACGTTGGCGGGATCAAGGGTGATCGCCTTGCCATAGGCTTCGATGGCGGCGTCGTACTCGGCATCGCGCCGGTAGAGGGCGGCGCTGGTCGCATACTCGGCAGCGGAGCGGGTTGGCTGTGGGGTGGGCGTGGGCACGATGGCCGTGCGCACTTCCTCGCGGTTGATGATCAGGTAGACGAGCACGACTAGGGCAGCGGCCACCACCAGCATCAAGGTGCAGGATGGGCCGCGGCGCGGGTATCGAGGCGGGCGTCGTTCGACGATCATGATTGTCTTTAGTCGCTAAGGCGATCAGTGGTTCACCGGGATCGATGGTGCTGTAAGCTAACCACAACGATGGACGGCATCGGAAGCGATCTTAGCCGGGCACGGCGCGAATGCCACAAACACTAAGGGCCGGCTAACGGTGGCGCAAGCGCCACCAGGTTCCGGCCGGATAGCCGAGCATTTTGGCGATGTCGCCGGCGAAACGGATAACGGGAATGAGGGCAAAGGCGCGCAGGCGCGCAGGCGGGCGCCAACCCCAGGTGGCCGACCAGAGACGGCGGGCCGGACGGTAGCTGTAGGCGGCAACGCCGGCCAGTAGACCGAGCCAGCCGCGCCAGCGCCCGTGCCAGATTTCGCGCAGCAGGGCAGGCAGCACGACGAGATAGGTGAGGTAGCGGATAGCGTGGCGCACGGGCCAGAGATTGGCCTTGCCGTCGCCGCGGGCGTAGCGATAGTACTGGCGGAAGAAGCTGCGCAGGCTGTGGCGCGGGCGGAAGTAGGCGACAGCGCGCGGGGCGAAGGCGAATTGACCGTAACGCTCACGCAAGGCTAGATCGAAGACCAGATCTTCGCTGTAGTCGAGCCATTCGGGGTAACCGCCGGCAGCTTCCCAGGCCGATTTCAGGAAGGCCACGGAGCGGCTCGAGGGCAGGAAACGGCCGGCCCGGATCTCGGCGAGGGAGGGCAACACAGTGGCCCCCAAGACGACTTCGAAATCGGTGTAGGGATCGGCTTCGAACCAGCCGGCGACGACCGGAACGCTATCCTGCTCGATGGGGCGGACGAGCTCTTCGAGCCAGAGCGGGGAGAGGACGACACCGGCATCGGTAGCGGCGATAATGGGGCCGGCGGCGGCGGCTATCGCCTGGTTGCGACCCGCGCTGATGTTCGCGCCGGGCGCCGAGCGGATCTTGAGGGGCAGCCACCGCGCGTATTCGTGGAAGATGGCCAGCGTATCGTCGGTGGAGCCGCCGTCGACGACGATAACCTCGTCGGGCTGGCGCGTCTGCTGGAGCAGGGCATCGAGCAAGGGGCGCACGGCTTGCCCTTCATTCTTGACGGTGGTGATCACAGATACTTGCATGTAGTCGTCTCTACATTAGCCGCGGAACAACATCTGGCTGCGCCGTGCCAGAATCGTACACGCGGTGGAGAATCTGTGCCACGATTACCGGCCGGGGAGCTGTGGACTTCCGAGAAACACGTTTGAGCAATCGGCCGGTTGGGATTAAGATGCGGGGAATGGAGACACGTACGAACGCAATTACTCTCTGGCAATTGAGGAGATGATGGCACAATCCGAGGTTGAGAAAAAGCCTAGACGGGTGAGCGACGAGGAGATCCGTGAAACGCTATTGACGCTGTGCCGCGCGGCGGGGCCGGCGGGGCGGGTGCGCCCAGAGGACATCGCCATAGCTATCCTGCCGGATCATTGGCAGACGCTGACGAAGCGGATTCGTCTGATCGGCCGGCAACTAGCGCATGCGGGCAAAGTGGTGATTCTGCGTAAAGGCGAGCCGGTCGATCCCGACGATTTCCGGGGCGTCTACCGGCTGCAGATCACGGAGGCGGGCATGGAAGCGGAAGGGGAGGAGGGCTGAGCACGGTGCGCCTTGCGGCTGGCTCCTGTGAAGATTAGAATCACCCGGTATGTGGCAACAGGAGAGGGACCCGGCAATCGATCTAAGCCTCGTCATCCCGGTATATAACGAGGTTGACAATCTGCGCCCGCTGCTTGAGGAGATCAGAGCGGCACTGGATGGTCAAGAGCGGAGCTACGAGGTGATCTTTGTCGACGACGGCAGCAGCGACGGCAGCAGCGAGCTGCTCGCGCAGCTGGCGCAAGAGAACGAGCACGTCGCCGCCATTCGCTTCCGGCGCAATTTTGGACAGACGGCAGCCTTTGCGGCGGGTTTTCGCCATGCGGCGGGCGAGGTCATCGTGACGATGGATGCGGACCGGCAGAATGATCCGGCCGACATCCCCGCGCTGCTGGCCAAACTGGACGAGGGTTATGATGTGGTCAACGGCTGGCGGGTGGAGCGCAAGGATCCTTTTCTCTTGCGCACGCTGCCGTCGCGGCTGGCAAACGGGCTGATCGCGCGCAGCAGTGGTGTGCGGCTCCACGATCGCGGCTGTTCGCTGCGCGCCTTTCGTGCCCCCGTCGTCGCCGAGATCCACCTCTACGGCGAGATGCATCGCTTTATTCCGGAGATGATCAGTTTTGCCGGGTTTGGCATGGCCGAAGTGCCGGTGGCGCATCGCGCGCGGGTGGCAGGCGACTCCAAGTACGGGTTGTCGCGCACCTTTCGCGTCATCCTCGATTTGTTTACGGTTCTGTTTCTGCGCCGCTATAGTGACCGCCCAATGCACCTGTTCGGGGGCATCGGCATCATTGCCGGTGGGCTGGGCGGGTTGATTGCCCTGTACCTGACGCTGCTCAAGGTGGCCGGCGGGATCCGCGGCGGCTGGGAAGGGTTCCATGCCGTGCAGATCGGCGACCGGCCGCTGTTGCTCCTCGCCGTGCTCCTGCTCCTGATCGGCATCCAATTCCTCGTAATGGGCTTGCTGGCCGAGCTGGTCGTGCGCACCTATTACGAGAGCCAGGGGAAGCCCGTTTACTATATTCGCGACATCGTGTCGCAGCGCCGGCGGGCGCGGCGGGAGGATGCGCCGGATGCAGACCCGGTTCGCGAGCAATCCGTAACTTCCCCCTAGGCGGCAGGCGTGGCGGCACACGGGGGCAACGCCACGCGTGAGGGCATGAACGACCAGATCACTCCCGCCAGCAATGAGCGCCCGCCAGCAAGGAATTGGCTGGCACTTGCCATTCTGCTGGCAGGCGTGCTGCTGGCGTTGCAGCCGCTTCTGGCGGGCCACCTACCCTGGCGCGCCGATGGTCTCCTGCATGTCTATCGACTCGTCGAGCTGGAACGGGCGGTCAGGCACGGCGAACTGTTTCCGCGCTGGCTGCCAGACCTCGGCTACGGCTTCGGTTTTCCCCTCTTCAATTATTACGCGCCGCTGAGCTACTATCTCCTGCTGGCGCTGCGCGCGTTGGGCTTGCCGCTGATTGCCGCGCTGCAGGCGGGCTATGCGCTGGCGTTACTCGCCCTGTGTTTCGGCGTTTATCTATGGGCGCGCGCGCTGTTTGGGGAAGTGGCGGGGTTGGTCGCGGGGTTTGCCGCAGCGTATGCGCCGTACTTCCTCTACGACACGCTGCATCGCGGGGTGCTGGC
>JAVVFG010000003.1:0-10130 GCA_032260445.1 Anaerolineae bacterium
AGGAGACAGCGGAGTCCCTGTCGGTGGCCAACGTCCTCACCGGCAACACGGTCAGCGGCAGCGGCAGCGATGGCATCCAGGTCCAGGGGGATGACAACCTAGTGCAGGCCAACCGCATCTGGAACAACGGCGGTTACGGTATCCACCTCTGTAGCACGGAGTCGGCGCCGGCCTGTGTCGCGCCGGGCACAGGCGCTACCGCCAGCGGCAATACTGTGCGTGCCAACCAGCTGGACGGCAACGCTATGGGCGCTATCGGCGATTTCGGCGAGGCGAACGAGCTCCAGGGGCCGGGCGAGTAGCGCGCCCTTATTGAGCAGAACCATCGCCTGGAGCCAGGGAGCCGGTCTTCGCCCTCGCGCAAGGCCGGCTCCCTGCTGCATTCTCGCACCGGCCGTCCAGCGCAGTTCACCAATCAAACGACGCAGGCGGGTTTACACGTCTCATATAGTTCCCGCCTATAGTGCAAACAAGGAGCGTATGATGAGCTAGCCGGCATGTTCGCTCAGATACTGACTTCAGAGACCAAGGAGATAGAATGCCGCAATTCGCAGTCGACTTCTCGCAGCCTTCCCAACCCTTCGACCACTTCTGGGAACACACCGTGGGCAGCGGGCACGCGCCGCTGGCGCTGCGCGCCGACTGGCAGGCGCAGCTGCGACAAAGTCACCAGGAACTGGGATTCCAGCACGTTCGTTTTCACAATCTGCTTTCCGACAGCATCGGTACTGTCATCGTGCACCAGGATGAGCTCCTGTACTCATTCTTCAACATCGACCGCATCTACGATTTCCTCCTCTCGGTTGGCGTACGGCCCTTTGTCGAGCTGAGCTTCATGCCGCGGGCGCTCGCCTCAGGCGAGAAGACCGTGTTCAACTACGCGGCCAACGTGACGCCGCCACAGGATTACGGGGAGTGGGCGGCGCTGATCGAGAAGCTCGCGCGCCATTGGGTCGAGCGCTACGGGCTGGAGGAAGTGCGCCGCTGGTATTTCGAGGTATGGAACGAGCCCAATCTCGACGCCTTCTGGGCGGGGGATCAAGACGATTACTTCAAACTGTACCGCCATACCGTCGAGGCTATCAAGGGCGTCGATGCTAGCCTACAGGTAGGGGGGCCGTCGACGGCGAAGAATGCCTGGATTGAGGAGTTCCTCACCTTCTGCGAGAAGAACGACCTGCCCGCCGATTTCGTCACCACGCATCACTACCCGACGGACGCCTTCGGCAGCCCGGACGACGACACGGAGACGCAACTGGCCAAGAGCCGCCGCAGCGTGTTACGCGAGCAAGCGCAGGATGCCTGCCGCCGTGCCGCTGGCCGGCCGCTCTTCTACACCGAGTGGAACAGCTCGTCGAATCCGCGCGACCCGCTGCACGACCAGGCCTATGCAGCCGCTTTTGTTACCAAGACGGTGATGGAGATGCAGGGCATCGTCGACGGCTACAGCTTCTGGACCTTTAGCGACATTTTCGAAGAGAACTACTTCCCCTCGCAGCCATTTCACGGCGGGTTCGGGCTGCTGAATCTGTATGGCATCCCCAAGCCGGTCTACCGCGCCTATGAGCTGCTGCACCGGCTGGGCACAGAGCAGCTCTTTGTCGACGGCATCCACCACACCGTCGACGCCTGGGCGGTGCGCGGCGACGGCGAACTGACCGTGCTCCTCACCAACCATGCCCTACCGCAGCATCCGCTGCGGGCGGAAAACGTGAGCGTTGTCGTCGCGCAGGCGCCGGAACCGCAGACGGTGCGCGTGGCGCGCATCGACGAGGAGCACGCCAACCCGCGCCGGCTGTGGCAGGAGCTGGGCGAGCCGCGCTACCTCTCTGACGAGCAGGTAGGAGAGCTGCTGCAGGCGTCGGAGCTGACCTGGGAGCCGCTCGGCTGGCAGCGCGAAGAGGAGGCGACAACGATAGAGTTAACCCTCCCGCCACAGTCCGTCGCCGCCGTGACCCTTGAGCTAGGAGGTGAGCGCCGGTGAGCGAAAAGCCTTATGAAGAGCACGAGCTAGTGGAACTACAACGGCTCACCTTCGACTATTTCCGGCAATATAGCAACGCGGAGAACGGCCTGATTGCCGACACTTCCCGGCAAAATGCGCCTTCGAGCATCACGGCCGTCGGCCTGGCGCTCGCGTCCTATCCCGTGGCCGTCGCGCGTGGCTATCTCACGCGTGACGAGGCAGTAGCGAGGACCCTGGCAACCCTGCGTTTCTTCTGGCATAGCCCCCAGAGTACGGAGCCGGACGCGACCGGTTACAAGGGCTTCTACTATCACTTCCTCGATATGGAGAAAGGACGGCGCCACGGTCGATCGGAGCTGTCGACGATTGACACAACCTTTCTCATCGGTGGCGCCCTGACGGCCGGGCAATACTTTACGCACGACAATGACAACGAGCGCGAGATACGCGAGCTGGCCGACGCGCTCTACCGCCGCGTCGACTGGCAATGGGCGCAGAATGGCGGACGCCGCGTCAGCATGGGCTGGTGGCCCGAAAGCGGCTTCCACCCGAGCCGCTGGTTTGGCTACACCGAAGCGCTGCTGCTCTACATTCTCGGCCTCGCGTCCCCTACCTACCCGCTGCCGGCCGAGAGCTATGATGCCTGGCTGGAAACCTACGAATGGCAGAGCCATTACGGCATCGAAAGTCTCTACGCGCCGCCCATTTTCATTCACCAGCTATCGCACGTCTGGGTTGATTTCCGCGGCATCCAGGATGCCTACATGCGCGAGAAGTGTATCGACTACTTTGAGAACAGCCGGCGTGCCACCTACATCCAGCAGCAGTACGCAATTGATAACCCTGACAACTATAAAGGGTACGGCGAGTGGGCCTGGGGCATTACGGCGAGTGACGGCCCCGGGGAGATGGTCAAGGAAGTGGGCGGCGTCGAGCGGCGCTTCTGGGGCTACATGGCCCGCGGCGCGCCGGGTGGACCCGACGACGGCACCCTCTCGCCGTGGGGCGTTGTAGCTAGCCTGCCCTTCGCGCCGGAGCTCGTCCTGCCGACCATCGCCTATTTCGACGAGCACTATCCCTTTATGATCAGCGACTACGGCTTCAAGTGCAGCTTCAACCCGACTTTTCCGGATGGCGAGCAGGGCTGGATCTCGCAGGGCTACTACGGGCTTGACCAGGGCCCCATTGTCCTCATGATTGAAAACGCGCTGAGTGGCATGATTTGGCGCCTGATGCGCCGCTCCCCCTACGTTGTCACCGGGCTGCGCCGTGCTGGATTCGAGGGCGGGTGGCTCAATGCTGCCACCGATGTGGCAACGGTACGCCAGAAAGACACAGCGGAGAACCACAATGAGTAAACCAGACAAACAGACAACCCGTTACGAAGTGTTAGCCAGCCCGAAGTGGGTGCGCGTATTGTTAGGCGGCGAGGTTGTCGCCGACAGCAAGAACACGCTCCTGCTGCGGGCGCACGGCCGGCTCCCCGTCTACTACTTCCCCGTCGAAGACGTACGCATGGGCATGTTGGAAGCGGCCGGTGGAAACGGTGTGGCCGAACAGGGCGAAGGCCCGTGGCCCGAGCCACCCGACGAGCGCACTGTTTACACGGTGCGTGCTGGCGGCACCGATGCCGCCCGAGCCGCGTGGCAGGTGCTAGGACGGAGCGATCACCCTGAGTTAGAGGGACATCTGGCTTTCGCCTGGCAGGCGATGGATGCCTGGTTTGAAGAGGATATTCAGGTCCGCGTGCACCCACACGACCCGTACCACCTCATCGACGTACGTCCCAGCTCGCGCCACGTACGCGTGGTCATCGACGGCGAGACGGTGGCCGAAACCCGGCGGCCCGTTCTCCTGTTCGAGACCGGCCTGCCGCCACGCCACTACATTCCCAAGATGGACGTGCGCCTAGACCTCCTGGAGTCGGGGAGCCGCACAACTAACTGTGCCTACAAAGGAACCGCGCCGCACCTCTCGTTTCGTGTCAACGGCAACGTGGCGGCAAACATCGCCTGGCACTACCCGTTCCCGAACCCGGGCTACGAACAGATACAAGACCTCATCGCCTTCTATCAGGAGCGCGTCGACATGTACGTCGACAGCGAGCCGGTCCAGTAGGAGAGCCGCTTCGGAGGAAGCAATGTTTTCACGTCAACCAAACCGCTGGCAAGGTCTGGTGCTGGGGATGCTCGGCGGCATTGGCGGAGTCCTGGCCATGCGCCTTTACTGGCAACAGGTACAGCGCCTTACGGCCCGGGATCCACGCAGCGATTATGACGAGAGCGAGGTGCCCGATACGCAGGCGCTGGATTCGGTCTCCCTTATCGGCCCGCATCATCGCGAGGGTGAATCCTCAACCGCCGCCCTGGGGCGCATTGCCTATCAGCAGGTTACCGGCCGGGAACCCGATCAAGAAACCAAAACGGCCCTGAGTTACATCATCCACTGGACCATTAGCATGCTCGCTGGCGGCGCTTACGGCGCCTGGCGAACGAAGTCCGTAACCGTGGATATTGCCGGGGGAACTGCCCTCGGTACGGCCCTCTGGCTCTTTGGCGATGAGCTATTGATGCCGCTGGTCGGCCTCACTGATGGGCCGACGGCTTATCCTCTAGAGTTGCACGCCCACGGCTGGGGAGCCCACCTGGCCTACGGGCTGGCATCCGCCAGCACCACGCAGCTGCTCTACCGGCTTGCGCCGTGAGCAGCAGGCGCGACACATTCGCCCTCACCTCGGCGGAAGGATTGCTTGCCGGAGCCATCGCCGGGCTGGTGATGACTGTCTTCATGATGCTCTGGGACGGGCTGACGGGGGACGGAATCTGGACGATGCCCCAGCTCATCGCCACGATCGTCCTGGGCCCTGGTGCCTATGAAGCGGGAACCCATTTCCTGGCCGGACCCGTTCTCACTGGGTTTGCGTTGCACGAGCTAACGTCTGCAGCCATGGGCCTTTTCTTTGTCATGTTGTTGCGCCTTCTCAAGATGAATAACTTTGCCTTGGGCGGGGCGCTCGTTTACGGTCTGGTGTCGGGCGTCGTCGCGGAGTGGTGGCTGATCCCGATCCTCTCGGAGACGATGGCCCGCCACACAGAACCTGTTCAGCTGCTCGCCGGTCATGCTATTTTTGGCCTTGCCCTCGGTACGGCCTACATCTGGATGGCGGACCGAGCCGGGCCAAGCACGCTACGAAAGAACGAAGGAGACCACTATGAAGAGCAAACTAATTGACGACCAGCACGGCCGGAAGTCCTTTGTCATGCTATTCGATAAAGGTGAAGAGTTTATCGCCGGCCTGGAAACCTTTGCTGATGACCAGGAGCTAAACGCCAGCCATTTTACGGCGATTGGTGCTTTTAGTGTGGTAACATTGGGCTACTTTGACCGGGAAACGATGTCTTACAAGGAAATCCCTGTGCACGAGCAGGTAGAGGTGCTGTCGCTTATCGGTAACATAACTCTCAACAAGAGCAAACCCAAGATTCATGCTCACGTCGTCCTGGGGCGGTCCGACGGCACAACGCGGGGCGGGCACGTCCTAACGGCCCATATCTGGCCAACGCTCGAGGTGATTGTAGTCGAGTCACCGCAGCAGCTGCAACGTAAGATCGACGAAGCGACAGGGCTGGCCTTACTGGAGATAAGCTGATGCCAGAGCCAAACAAACGCGACATTGTCGTTATCACCGGCGCCTCGGCAGGCGTGGGCCGGGCCACCGTGCGTGCGTTCGCCGAGCGCGGCGCGCATATCGGCTTACTGGCCCGCGGCGAGGATGGCTTGCAGGCAGCGCGGCGCGAGGTGGAAGCTGGCGGCGGCAAAGCCCTGGTGTTACCCACCGATGTCGCTGATGCGGACCAGGTGGAAGCCGCCGCTGCAGCCGTCGAGGCCGAACTCGGCCCGATCGACATCTGGGTGAACAACGCGATGGTCTCCGTCTTTTCGCCCTTCAAACAGATGACGGCCGAGGAATTCAAGCGCGTCACCGACGTCACCTATCTCGGCACCGTCTACGGAACAATGGCCGCCCTGCGCCGCATGTTGCCACGCAACCAGGGCTCGATTGTGCAGGTCGGCTCGGCCCTGGCCTACCGCGGCATCCCCCTGCAATCGGCCTATTCTGGCGCCAAACACGGCACCCAGGGGTTTACCGAATCCCTGCGCGCCGAGCTCATCCACGATAACAGCGCCGTTCGCTTGACGATGGTCCAGCTACCCGCGCTGAACACGCCGCAGTTTCGTTGGGTAAAGAGCCGCTTACCGAACAAAGCGCAGCCGGTGCCGCCCATCTACCAGCCCGAAGTAGCCGCCGCGGCGATTGTCTGGGCTGCCTATCACGACCGGCGCGAAGTTACTGCCGGCCTCTCCAGCGTGCTCACCATCTGGGGCAACAAGCTCCTTCCGGGTCTGGGCGATCGCTATCTCGCTCGCACCGGCTACAAGTCGCAACAAACGGATGAGCCGCGGGATCCCGACCAGCCGCACAACCTGTGGCAGCCGCTTCCCGGCGATCACGGGGCGCACGGCGTGTTCGACGAGCGGGCGCGCGCCGATAGCCGGCAGCTCTGGGCCAATATGCACCTGCGCGAGCTGGCGGCAGCCGCCCTCGGACTGTCGGGAGCCGCTTTCCTCTTGCTCAAGGGTAGACGGTAATCGATGGATAAGACTCCCGTCATCAGCGCGATTGAGGCCGTCTTCCCGCCACACTACTACCCGCAGCAGCAGTTGACGGACATGTTGCGCGAGCAGTTCTGGAAGGGAAGCGCGCAGCGGCAGAGCCGTTATGAACAGCTCCACCGCAACGTCAGTGTTGAGGGCCGCTACCTTGCCCTCCCGCTCGACGCGTATACGAGCCTTGACGGCTTCCGCGGAAGGAACGATGCCTGGATCGACGTTGCCACCGCGCTGGGCGAGGAGGCGCTCACCTGTGTGCTGCACCGCGCCAACCTGAGGCCACAAGATGCTGCCCTGCTGGCCACGACGACGGTCACGGGCGTGGCCGTTCCGACCCTGGATGCCCGCTTAATGAATCGCCTGGCGTTCGCTCCCGATCTCAAACGCCTGCCGCTGTTCGGCCTCGGCTGCCTGGGTGGCGTCGCTGGGGTCGCCCGGGTGGCCGATTACTTGCGCGGTCATCCACAAGAAGCTGCCCTCCTGCTCGCCGTCGAGCTGTGCTCCCTCACTTTGCAGCCGGATGACCTCTCGATCGCCAATATCATCGCCACTGGTCTCTTTGGCGATGGCGCTGCGGGCGTGCTGCTGGCCGGCGCCGGCCATCCTCTGGCGGCAGCGCCCGCTGTGCAAATCGTTGCCAGCCGCTCCCTCTTCTTCCCAGACACGGAAAGAGTGATGGGCTGGGATGTCACCGATTCTGGTTTTCAGGTCGTTCTGAGCGCCGACGTGCCGGAGCTGGCCAGGACGCAGATCGGGCCGGCTGTCGATTCTTTTCTTGCCGCATACGGTCTCGCGCGTGACGACATGGCGCACTGGGTAGCGCATCCTGGCGGGCCTAAAGTGATCGAGGCACTCGAGGCGAGCCTGGCACTGCCGCCGGGCACGCTACACCTCAGCCGCGAAAGCCTCGCCCGCGTCGGCAACCTCTCTTCAGTCTCTGTTCTTCTTATCCTGCGCGAGACGCTGCGGCAGCAGCCGCGGCCCGGTAGCTACGGCCTGATGATCGCCATGGGACCCGCCTTTGCTGCCGAACTGGTCCTGCTGCGTTTTGGAGAGAACCATGACACGAAGTAAGAGATTCTACTCGCTCCTGCTTCTGGCCCTCGGCGCACAACGTCTGTGGGAGGTACGGAGGAGCCAGCGCCATGCCAGCGCGCTCCTGGCGGCCGGAGGCCGCGAACATGCCCCGCACCAGTACCAGCTCATGAAAGTGTTACACCTTAGCTGGTTCCTGGCGATCATCGGGGAAGTCGTCTGGAAGCGACGCCCGTTTCATCGTGGACTCGCCTGGCTCGCGGCGGTGTTGTTTGTGGCCGGGCAGGCGTTGCGTTACGCGGCCATTCTGACACTCGGTCCGCGCTGGTCTGCTCGTGTGGTGACCCTGCCCGGTGCCCCCCGCGTTGCCCACGGCATCTACCGGCACATAAGCCACCCGAACTATCTGGGGGTTGCCCTGGAGATCGCTTCCGTCCCAATGCTGCACTCGGCCTGGTGGACTGCCCTCGCCTTTTCCCTCGCCAATGGCCTCTTGCTCCGTGCCCGGATCCGGACCGAGGAGAGAGTCCTGAGCGCCAGCGCTGCCGCGGCAGACACCACGTAGGGAAGCGCTCCGGCAGTGGCCCAGACAACTGAGATAACTGAGATCATCATCGTCGGCGGCGGGCCGGCGGGATTAGCCGCCGCCATTGTCCTGGCCCGTGCCGGGATTCAGGTTGTCCTTTGCGAGCAGCGTTCTTATCCGGTGGACAAGGTCTGCGGCGAGGGCTTGATGCCTACGGGCGTGCACCATCTGCGACAGTTGGGCGTCGACCTTGCCGCGGCTTTTCCACTTGCCGGCGTGCGCTATCAGTCACCAGATGGTTGTGTCGCCGCGGGCCGCTTTGCGCAGGGACCGGGCGCCGGAATCCGCCGCACAGCCCTCTCCCAGGCGATGCTGGCTGCTGCCCGGCAGCATGCCACGCTTTCTATCCGCGAAAACAGCCGCGTCCAGCTCGAAGAAGCCGGTCCTGCTGGTGTCACGGTGCGCGTGGCGGGCGAGCGGCTGCGGGCGCGCCTGCTTATCGGCGCCGATGGCCTGCATTCGGCCGTGCGCCGCTGGGCGGACCTCGAACGGCCGGGACGCCGGCACTGGCGCTGGGGTGTGCGCCAGCACTACCGCATGGCTCCCTGGAGCGACTCGGTAGAGGTGTACTGGAGCGGCCGCGGTCTTGAGGCCTACGTGACGCCGGTGGCGGTAAACGAAGTCGGCGTCGCCTTCCTCTGGCACCGTCATAGCCCCGCCGTAGAGCCGGGGCCCTCGCTCGTGCCCGCCCTGCTCGCCGCCTTTCCCCAACTTGCGCGCCGCTTACAGCACGCCGGGCCGGTGACAGAAGCACGCGCCATCGGGCCGTTGCAGCAGCGAACGGCGGCTGTCGTCGCCGAGGGAATTCTCTTGCTGGGTGATGCGGCCGGCTATCTTGATGCCATCACCGGCGAGGGATTGAGTCTGGCCTTTGCCCAGGCGCTGGCGCTCGAAGAAACTGTCGTGCCCGTGCTGAGGGCCACGACAGGGCCCGTGTCCCGCCCGTCTCTGGCAGCTTACCAGAAGATGCATGACGCCATCGTGCGGCCGGGTACACAGGTGACCGAGTTAGCCCTGCTGTTGAGCCGTTCTCCTCGTCTCTGTAACTGGATAGTCCATGCTTTGCACCGCGACGGCGCCCTCTTCCAGCAGCTTCTCGCGGCAAACATGGGTGTCCGCTCCCCATGGCGGGCGGACACCCTCTTGCGCATGGCTGCCGGCCTGCTCTGCACGCTCCCCGCGCTGCGGCAGCCGTTGGCACCTAGCCTGCGCAGCAGCTAAGCAGAGCGACATCTTTCTCCAGCCCTAACACCGCCAGCTTCAGCCCTTCGACGTTCGTCAGGTAGGGGAACATCGTCTCACGGAGCTGCTGCGTCGTCAGGCCGAAGCGCAGCGCCAGTACCGCTGTCTGGATGACCTCCCCTGCATCCGGCGCGAGTACGTGCGCCCCCAGCAGGCGATCGCTGTTGCGATCGACGACGAGCTTGATCAGGCCGCGCGTATCGTGGGCGGCAAGGGCCCGCGGCACCTGCGCCATCGGCAGCGTGCTCACCGCCACATCGTAGCCCTCTGCGGCAGCTTGCTCGCGCGCCTGGGATTCGCTCAGGCCCGTGCTGGCGATCGCTGGGTCGGTGAACGTCACGCGTGGGATGGCGCTCGTATCGTAGACGCGCCCGGCGCCGGCGAGCGCATTCTCCGCCGCCAGCGTCCCGCCATAGGCGGCGACGTAGACAAACATCTCCTCGCCGAGAACGTCGCCAGCCGCGTAAACGTCGGGATTATCCGTCTGCAGCCTGTCGTTCACATGGACCCCGCCGCGCTTTCCCAGGCGGATGCCGGCCTCTTCCAGGCCCATACCCGCCGTGTTGGGCCGGCGCCCGGTCGCCACCAGTAGCTGCTCGGCGTCGAGAACGACCTCGCTGCCATCGTGCG
>JAVVFG010000003.1:10140-36650 GCA_032260445.1 Anaerolineae bacterium
GGTCAGGTAGGTGCGCCCGCCGCGCCGCTCGACGCGCTCTGTCTCAAAACCGGTCAGGATGCGCATCCCCTCCGCTTCGAGGTAGCCGGTCAGCGCAGCGCTGATCTCTTCATCTTCAAAGGGAGCGACGCGCGGCAGCAGTTCGACGAGCGTAACGTATGTGCCTGCACGGGCGAAGGTCTGGGCCAACTCGAGACCGACGGCGTTCGCGCCCAGGACGATGAGCGAATCGGGGCGCTCGCGCCGCTCCATGGCCGTCGTGCTCGTCAGGTAGCCGGCCTCCTCCAGGCCGGGAATCGGGGGCGCCCACGGGCTGGCGCCGGTGGTGATCACGATTTTTCCGGGCGCGTAAGCCTGCCCATCGATTTCGACACCGTTGCCGCCGGTTAGACGAGCGCGTCCCTGAATGTAGGTCACCTCGGGATAGGCGGCAAGCACGTCGGCGTAGCGGGACTGCCGCATCTCGGCGACCAGCCTGTCTTTCTGGTCCAGCACCTGCGACCAGGCCAGATGGCCGGCCGTCGTATGCACACCACGGAAGCGGTCATCACCGGCCATGTGGTAGTGCTCCATGGCGCGGATGAGGGTCTTCGAGGGGATACAGCCAACGTTGACGCAGGTGCCGCCGATGGTACCGGCCTCGACGAGCGCCACGCGGCGCCCCAGCTCAGCCCCTTTGATCGCCGCCGCGAAGCCGGCCGAGCCGCCACCGATAATCATCAGGTCATACGCGCCGTCAGCGCCATCGTCACTACCCGTCGCGCTCTGCAGCGGCTTGCGGCGCTCCACACTTGCCTTGTAGCCGGCTTTGCGTACCGCTGCCGCCAGCTCCTCCGCCTCTACCTCGCTGGCGGCAGTTACCTGCGCTCGCCCCGATTCCCAGCCGGGTACGCGCGCGTCCTCAACGCCTGCGACGCTTTCCAGCGCTTTCTCCACATGCAGGGCACAGCTATTGCAGGTCATGCCCTGGATAGCCAGCTCCAGTTGTTCCAGTTTGGCCATTGTCCGTTACTCCTTTTCATCTCGTTTATCGATCTGTGTGAGGAGATGGCAGACACACGCCTTGCCCTCGACATCGTCGGTGGGGAAGGTGAGCCCCAAGGCATGGAGCTCCTGCAGTTCTGCTTCCAGCTGCCTGAGTTCGGCAATGCGCCGGCTGATCTCCTCTGCTTTTTCCTTGAGCAGCCCCAGAACCACGCGGCAGGGTGCTTCACGGCGGTCGCGCAGTGCCAGGATTTCGCCAATGTCGTCCAGCGAGAGGCCGAGAGACCGTGCGCCGGCGATCAGCCGCAGCCGGTCGATGTCCTCTGCGGCATAATCGCGATAGCCGTTGTCCAGCCGCCGCGGCTCAGGCAGCAACCCGATCGCTTCGTAGTAACGAATGGTCGTCGCGGGCACATTGGCTACTTCCGCAAACCTGTTTATCTGCATGGCTATATCTCCTTACGAAGGATATTGTAAACCTTCGAGTTACTCGAAGGTCAAGAGGCAATTGGCGGGTGGAGCCAGCCACTGGCACGGGCGCCGCTTCTGCAGTCCCGGCGCCTGCCGTTATTCGCTTCGGTAGATGAGTACGATGAGGAGAGGCGCAGCGCAGATAAGCCCGCTACGCCTTGCGCCAAGGGGACAGACAAATACGGTTGCTAAGGGGTTCCCGGGACTGCCGCTGCTACGATTCGGCGACCTGCTCCAGCCCGGCGCGATCGGTGATGACCAGCCGCTTGCGCCCGGTCTCTACCAGCCCCTCAGCTTTCAGTTCGCTCAGGGTTAGCGTCACCGTCTCGCGGTAGGTGCCCACCATCTCCGCCAGATCCTGATGCGTGTAGCCTTTTATCGTTTCGTCGCCCTGCTCGTCCGCCAGGCGCAGCAGCAGGCTCGCCAGCCGCGCCGGGATGCTCTTGAAGGCCACTTCTTCCAGTTGCCGCTCTGTATGCACCAGCCGCTCGCCCAGCGCCTCGACGATACGTAGCGCGACCTGCGGCTTTTCGCGCATCAGCCGTTCCACGTCGGACCGGCTCATCACGCATAGCTTGCACTCGTCCACCGCCTCGGCAAAGGTGCTGTGCATGCCCTGGCCGATCAGCGACATCTCGCCGAAGAGCGAGCCGGGTCCCAGCGTGGCGATGACGATCTTCTTGCCCTCCGGCGTCAGGCGATATAGTTGCACCGTACCTTTCTTCAGCAGGAACAGCACCTCACCCGTCTCGTCCGGCATGTAGAAAACATTGCCGGCTGCGCTGCTGGACATGCTGAGCTGCCGGTCTATCGCCTCAATCTCGGGCCGGCTCAGGTCGCGGAAAATCTCAATCGTCGTCAGGTAGTTGAGCTTCTCCTGGCGCCGGTCCTCACTTCTGCCCAATATTTGGTTCAGCCTTCTCACGTGCCATTCTCCTTTACCCGTTGCGCCAGGCGTGCCCACAGCTCTTCGCGCCGCGGGTTGCCCAGAGAGATCACATTCCCGTCGAGCACATACGTCGGCGCCGCGAAGACCGTTATCGGATGTGGGTCACGCTCCAGGTCGCGCAGCGCCACCTCCACCTCATCGGCGAAGCGCAGCTTCGCTTCGGCGGCAATACGGTGCGATTCCTCACACGACCAGCAGTTATCCACAACAAAAATCTCTAATTTCACCATCAGTCTGTCCTTTCTATTATCTGGTAACCTGCCGATCGAGACCACAGGAAACAGCACAGCCTTGCCTGGCCTTCAGGGCTGCTTAACCAACGCGCTGCAGGTAATCGCGTAACATGAGGGCGGCGGTGGCACCTTCACCGGCTGCCGACGCGGCCTGTTTGGTCGAGCCCGAACGCACGTCGCCAGCGGCAAACAGCCCCGGCACCGCGGTCATCATCGTCTGGTCCGTCTTGACGAAGCCGTACTCGTCAAGGTCGACCTTGTCTGCCACCAATTCGTTATGCGGCGTCAAACCGATGAACACAAAGACGCCATCGTAATCCCACTCCGCAATCTCACCCGTTGCCCGGTTCTCCACCACGACATGCTCCAGCCGTTCGCGGCCCGTAAACGCTTTGACCGCGTGGTTGGTGATCACCGACATCTGCGGCTTATTAGCCACCTGTTCCTGCAAGAATTGGCTGGCCTTGACCTCCGGCATGAATTCCATAATGTCCACCTGCCGCGCAAAGCGGGTCAGGAAGATGCCTTCCTCAAAGCCGCTGTTGCCGCCGCCGACGACGAGGAGCTTCTTTCCTTTGTAGAAAGCGCCATCGCAGGTAGCGCAGAAATGAATGTTTTGGCCAAGGAGCTGCTCTTCGCCGGGCACATGCAGGCGGCGGTAGCGGGCCCCGGTGGTGATCAGCACCCCACGCGCATCGTACTCCTGCCCGTCAGCCGTCGTCACGCAATGGTACGGCCCAATCTGGCGGATGTCGACGACCGCCTGCGCTTGCAAGATTTCGGCGTCGAAGCGGCGCGCCTGCCGCCCGAGCCGCTGCGCAAACTCGCTACCCGTGATCCCTTCGTCAAAGCCGGGATAATTCTCCAGGATATTGGTGATCGCCGTCTGACCGCCCAGTGCACCTTTTTCGATGACCAGCGTTTCCACGCCTTCACGGGCGAGGTAGAGGGCGGCTGTCAGCCCGGCCGGCCCGCCGCCGATGATGATCACGTCGTAGTAATTTTGCGTAGCCGTCGTCCTCAGCCCGAGTTTGGCGGCTAGCTCTGCGTTCGAGGGCTCGACCAGAACCGACCCATCCGGGAAGACGATGGTCGGGATAATACGCCTGCCGTCGTTGAGCTGCTCCACCCGGGCCATCGCCGCGGCATCCTGTTCGATGTCGACGTTGACGTAGGGGATGCGCTGCTCGCCAAAGAACTTCTTGGCGCGTTTACAGTCCGGACACCAGGTAGTGCTGTAGACGACGATGTCGCCGGTACTCATTGACTTCTCCTCTGACTATTCATTCTCGCGGATACTCCCGCGCACACGTTACAGATTATCCTCGACCGGCGCCTTGCACTCCGTAAGCCACCGTACGTTTCGCGTAGAATTACTGGAAATTGGTCACCTGCCGAACGACCTGGTCGCCATTCTAAGAGATAAACGGCTCTTGTAAGGGGATTTACATACCGCCGCGAGACAGTGGGGATAAAGTGCAGGCAGAACGGGACAGCAGCACGCCTTGCGCAAACGAGGCCGGCCAATGAAAGCAAGCGTGTTCCTGCCCGAGACCGTCTGATGAAACCCACACTACGATAGGAGTCTAACCCATGCGTAAACCATTTTTGCTGCTCATCGTCATCGCCCTCTTTGCTCTCGGCGGATTCGCCGCCACGTGGCCACACAACCCGCCACCGGAGAACTTTGGCTTCCAACTGGTCTACATGGCCGACGGCATCTTCGACCCCAGCACAGGCCCGTCGGCGGCCGAGCTCTCTGACTGGTTCCACAAAGATGTGATGGGCCGTACCGATGCCGAGATTGAGGCCGAGCGCCAGAACGCGCTGGAATACTTCGAGGCGCAATTCGGGCTTGACCTGGAGCTTGCCGACGTGATGTCGTTTGGCCAGGACCCGCGCACCCAGTACCGTGCCTACAAGATCACGGGCTACAACGTGCCCGAAGAAGGCTGGCTCGTCCGTGACGGCGGCTTCATGGTCAACCTCGCCGCCGGGACCACGCTCTACGGCGAGTTCGGCGGCGCCGACGGGGTGACGCTGCCGGGTGACGGCATGATTGTCTATGGTGAGTACAACATCGACGTCACCGCCCCCGGTATTGGGAATGACCCGGAGGACATCATCATCCATTACCAGTCGGAAAGCCCCATCGTGCCTAACGGTGAGTTCGGTACGGCTTTCCTCTGCCGCGTGACCAGTGACCACTTCGAGGACTTCGGGGGCGGCCTGGCCCAGGGCGTCTTCCGCAATCACATGACGGAAGATGGGCGCCAGGTCTCCAACATCCGCAACGTCCTGACCTTCCCCGGCCTCGGCTTCGAGGCACAGGAGCTGGGTCTGCAGTAAGCAGCATCCCCGCTGGGGCCCGCCCTGGCAGCGTGAACCGCAAGGGTTACCTGCCAGCCGTGTCCCTGACTGACCACATTTCCCAACGGGAGGCTGGCCTGAGGAGCCAGCCTCCCACTTCGTCTTCCTGGTAACTATGGTCACGAGGAGGTCGCCATCGCTGAAAAACCACAGAGCAAGGCGCCGCCAGAACGTCCAGCTCGCCTTTTTCGCGCCCTCGAGGTGGCGGCGCTCTTCCTGGGTCTTCTGGCGGCAGTATTGTTCATCTCCGCGGTAACCGGCCGTGACTCAGCTGCGAATCCGGCTGGCCCGCTACCCGAGAGCGGCCCACCGCTGCAAGCCGGCGCGCTCCCTTACGACTTCACCCTCATGGATGTCGACGGCAACGCTGTCCGCCTGAGCGACTTTCGGGAACAACCGGTCATGATCAACTTCTGGGCCACCTGGTGCGCGCCCTGCCGCATCGAGATGCCCGCAATGCAGGCTGTATACGAGGCGCACCGCGATGATAGCCTGGTGATCCTGGCGATCAATCAGGGCGAAACGGCAGCGCAGGCCCGCCAGTTCTTTACCGAGCTGGGACTCTCCTACAGCCTGCTCCTCGACCCGGAGAACGCCGTGCTGCAACGCTACGGTATCGGTAGTTTCCTACCTTCGTCCCTGTTCATTGCCCCCAGCGGCGAAATTACCGCCATCCACCGCGGGCCGCTGTCCCAGAAACAGCTCCTGCAGTATGTGGAGCAGATTCTGCCCGGCTAGCCGTCCCCTGCAGGATATTGCTCGCCGGCGACTACCGGGATAGCCAGCCGGTTTTCCGGCGGCGGCAGGGGGCAGACCCACCGTTCGTTGTAGGCGCAGGACGGGTTGTAGGCGAAATTAAAGTCGAGAATGAACCTCTCCGGGCTGCTGTTGAGGTCGGCGCCCTTGATCGTGTCGTAGAGATAGCGCCCGCCGGGATAGGTCGTCTGCCCGTTGCTCGCGTCGCGGAAAGGCAGGAAGAGCCCGCCACCGTACCCTTCAAGCCAGAAGAGGCTGAGCACGGCCGCTGTCTGCTGCACGGTAAAGTGGACGCGCGCAACGCGCGTATAGCGCAGCTCCCCCTCCGCCGGCAACTCGACGGCGAAGGTGTCGCGGCTGACCTGCTCGTCAAGGGTGCCCTGCACGCGCCAGGCGGGATCGTAACGGAAGTAGGGGAGGGAGACGAAGGCCGCTCTCTGTTCCGCCGCCAGCGGCGACTGCGCGTGCGTCTTGAACAAGTGGTCACGTGCCGCACGAAAGGCGCGCCAGGCATACCCAGGGTCGCTTTCATGGCGCACGGCGGCATATAGCTCTGCTACCTGCCGCCGCCAATCGGCCAGCGTTACGAGTTCTCCGGCGATGGTCATCCAACCTCTGAACAGGCTAACAAGAGCCGTTGCGACGGTATGCTTCTATTGTAGCCGGCGACGATTGCGGGCCAAGGAGGAAAAGTGCAGGCGCCCGGCAAGGAACGCGGGCGCCTGATTGCGTGGCTGATTGGCTATTCGCCTGGCTCTATGTAGCTATGGCATATACGGCATGCTGTAATTGGGCATGAACTGGTAGTCGATGCCCGGCGTTACCTCGTAGCCGACGGCCTCAGGATGAGGCCCGCCGTCGAGGGTAAAGCTGCTGACCGCGATGTGCTTAAACCAGCCAACCTTCGTCGGATGGAGCGAACCGTCTTCGACGCTAACCAGCTCATGGTAGTGGATGTAACCCCGCGCCGCATAGTCCTCGGCCTTCTCCGCTGTCCACTCGTCGATGATCACGTCGGCAACGTACAGCAGCGAGCCGTCGGGCGCATCAGACGACCACCATTGTGGCATGCCGAACGGGCCCGTGTTGTAATGTTTGCCGATAAAACGCGCCGGTCCCGCCTGGCGCCAGGCATGTCCGGGCACATCCAACTCATCATTCGGGCCGTCGGGAGCGCCCTCCCAATAGTAGCTCTCGCCATCGACGACGATCACCGGCCAGCGGGTAAAGCCCTCGCCGTCGCTCGCACTAACGGCAACGACCGTCAGGCTGAGTGCGAGGAGCAGGACGGCGAATACCAACATTTGTCTGCTGAATCTACGAGTCATTTGCTTGTCTCCTTCTTCAAAGTTTGATTTCGTTTCAGTCAAGACCAGGCCTAGTCTGGCATCTAGCATAACAAGCGCCTGGTCGTTTCGTAAGCGCCAGGAGGCGTACCGGCGATGGGCATAAGTGCCCCTACTGGTTGGTAAGCGCCAGTACAGACACGAGCCGGCAGCCGCCTCGCGGCCGGCTCGTTTGTAACCCAGAATCCAGAAAGCCGGCCGCTGCTGGGCTACACTCTAGATGTAGCGGGTGGAGCTGGGCTCACCTGGTATCGTGAGCACGTAAAGAAAACGTTAACGAGGAGAGAGGATTGTGATTGATTTTGGCCCCGTTCGCGCCCGGCAAGGCACGCTGCGCGAACTGGCACTCGAGGTGACGAAGGATGACCTGCGGGCGTGGACCACTGAGATGGTCGACACGATGCTGGCGCTCATCGCCACCTCCCACGACGAAGACACAACATTCGCCCCCCACGATCCGGAGGCACACGATCGCTACGCGGCCTCTGATGAGGAAGTCAGCCTGCCCTGGACGCTAGCCCACGTGATCGTGCACACGACGGCTTCGGCTGAGGAGAGTGCGGCGCTGGCCGCAGAGCTGGCGCGCGGCGTTCCCTTTCACGGTCGCTCGCGGGCGGAGGTGCCGTGGCAGACGGTAACGACCATCGCCCAGTGCCGGCAGCGCCTCAAGGAAAGCCGCCGCATGCGCCTGGCGAGCCTGGAGATGTGGCCGGATGCACCCCACCTGGAAAACACGTACACGCCTTACCCAGCCCTCGGCAGGGTCGGGCCTATCGAGCGCTTTCTCCTTGGCCTGTCGCATGATTCCGACCACCTCGGGCAGATTGAAGAGCTGGTGAAGCAGGCCAAAGCCGGGCGGCAGCATTCGCAAACGGGTCGTTCCGGGCAACAACGCAGCCGAAGTCTGTCAGGAAGGTAAGCACGCTACCAGACAGCGCCACCTGTCAGGGCTATACTACTATCATTAACAATCACCATCTGCAAGAGAGGAGGATAGAACTATGGAAATTGGTAGCGCGATCATTGCCGGCCTCGTCGGCACTGCCGTGATGACGGCACTGATGTATCTGGGTCCGCGCATGGGTATGCCCGAGATGGACATGATCGGCATGCTCGGCACGATGGTTACCGCCGACGAAGGGCTGGCGAAACCGATCGGAGCGGTCATTCACTTCATGATGGGCGCCATCTTTGCGATCATCTATGCTTTCGTCTGGGCCAACCTCTTTGGCGCCCCCACCTGGCTGTGGGGTCTCGTCTTCGGCGCCATCCATGGCGTCATCGCCATCGTCACTATGCCCATGATGATCCGTATGCATCCCCGGCCACCGGCGATGCAAATGGGGCCGCAGATGATGATGGGCATCTTGATGGGCCATCTTGTCTTTGGTCTCGTCGTCGCCCTCGTCTACGGAGCGTTGGTGTAGTCATCCTCCTGTTCGCAGGGGCCGGCTCGCAACTCGAAGTAAGACGAGCCGGCCCCACCCGTTCTGGTCCCCGCCGGGCCGCCGGTCCGGTTTTCCTCTTTTCGCTTCGCCCCGACCCAAATTCTAATTACCGCCCGCGTGTTCTGCGACCACGCCGGCCCGTTCGGCCGGGCGCAGGGCAAACCAGAAGGGCAGGGCTACGAGCAACCCGCCGCCCAGCATATTCCCGAGTCCGACCGGAATGATATTCCAGGCGAGGGCCGGCAGCCAGCCCGGGCCGAGGCCGCTGGCGTTGGCCAGCGAAAAGTAGCCCATGTTTGCCGGGCTGTGCTGCAGGTTCGCGGCGACAAACAGGCTGACCGCCAGGAAGACCGGGATGTATTTGCCGATGATCGAGCGGCCCATCGTGGCAAAAAAGGCAGCCATGCCGACGAGCCAGTTGGCGAGGACACCAGACAGCAGCGCGCGTCCCCAGGCCGCCGGCGTACCGGTAGCCGCAAACGCCATCTTTCGCCCCACAACAGCCACGAGCTCGTCGCCGACGCCCTGAGGGTAGTCCTGCGCGACGACGATGAGCAGGCCAACCAGGAATGCCCCCGCAAGGTTGCCGAGCCAGGCAAGCGCCCAGAAGCGCCCGATTTTCTTGAGTATTGCTGGCGTATGGCGATAAAGCATGGTCGCCGGCAGCACGACGTTTGCTTCTGTAAACAATACGGCTTCGGACAGAATGACAAAGAAGAAGCCGGCTGAGAAGCCGACTCCCTCAATCAGGCGCTTCGCCCCTTCGGTCTCGACACCTTCGGCGAGCAAGAGCGAAAAGAGCGCACCCATGGTGATAAAGCCGCCGCCGATCACGCTCAGGACGAGCACCTGGAGCACGGAGAGATGCTCGAGCCGGCGCGAACCGAACTCGCACATTTCGTCGATCACATAGTCCGCGGTGAGATATTGTCGGGCTGGACCCTCTTCTTGTTCAGGCATCTTTCCTCCCTACAAAACACGCCCGCAGCCAGAGACCGACGGTGAGCCAGCCTCTGGCTGCGAGTTGCACGTTGCGGCGCTACCGTTCCGTTTCGTTAATCATGCTGGCCACAGGTGAGCAGCCAGCTATGGCCGTCTTGCCGCAGCAGCTCCTCGGCTGCTCCCGGCCCCCAGCTATCGCGCGCATAGGTGGCAAGCGGCGGCGCGGCAGGACTCGACCACCCTTCGAGGATAGGATCGATGAAGCGCCAGGCGTTTTCAATCCCGTCGCTGCGCGTGAACAGCGTCTTATCCCCGGCGATGGCGTCAAAGAGCAGGCGCTCGTAAGCATCGGGAATCACGGTCTGCCCGAAGGTGTCGTCGTAGTGGAACTCCATGTTCACCGGCCGCATCTGCGCGACCGTGTCCGGCACCTTCGCCTGGAACTTGAAGTGCACGCCCTCGTCTGGTTGGATGCACAGGCTGAGGATGTTGGATTCGATCATCTGGCCTGGCGCGAGCGGGAACATCAAGTGGGGCGGGCAGCGGAACTCGACGAGGATTTCCGTCGCTTTCTGGGCCAGCGCCTTGCCAGAGCGCAGGTAGAAGGGCACGCCTTGCCAGCGCCAGTTGTCGATGAACAGCCGTACCGCAGCATACGTGGCGGTCTGGGAATCCGCGGCCACGCCTGGCGCATCGCGGTAGCCTTCGTATTGCCCGCGCACGGTATGCAGGGCCACGTCTTCCGGGGCGATCGGCCGGATGGAGGCCAGCAGCTTGACCTTCTCGTCGCGGATCGCATCGGCGGCGAAGGAGATCGGCGGCTCCATCGCCGCGAGGGCCAGCAGCTGCAGCAGGTGGTTCTGGAACATATCGCGCAGGATGCCGGCCTGGTCGTAGTAGCCGGCACGGTGCCCCACGTCAACCTGCTCGGCAACCGTAATCTGCACGTTGGCGATGTGGTCGCGATTCCAGCCCAGCTCGAAGAGAGTATTGGCGAAACGCAGGAAGAGGATATTCTGCGCCGTTTCCTTGCCCAGGAAATGGTCGATGCGGTAGATCTGCCCTTCGTCAAACACCTCATGTAGCGCCTGGGTCAGCTCCCGCGCCGAGGCGAGATCGCTACCAAACGGCTTCTCGACTATAAGCTGCCGCGTCGCCTGATCACTGCGCGCCATGCCGGCCGCGCCGAGCTGCCGGGCAATCACCGGGAAGAAGCGCGGCGCCGTCGCCAGATAGTAGAGGCGATCGGCCGCGCCGTCCTCCAGGGTCGCCAGCTTCGCCTGCAACGCCGCGTAGTCGTCCGGCTTGTCAAAGCTGCCTGGTACATACCAGAGCCGGCGGGCGAAAGAGGCCCAGGCCGCCGCCTCATAGTTCTCCGCAGCGAACTGCTGCATGCCTTCCTGGAGATGTTCACGGAAAGCCTCGTCGGAAAAGCCAGTATGCGCGAAGCCGACGATGTTGAATTCGGCCGGGAGCCGGTCCTTGCAGTACAGGTTGAACAGCGCCGGAATCAGCTTGCGCTGTGTCAGGTCACCGCTGGCGCCGAAAATCACCACGGTCGCCAGTTTTGCTCCGTCGTGTTCCTCAGTCATTTCGGCTCTCCTACGCTTCCTGAGGGGTGACAGATTTCACGGCGTGACCGCCGAATTGGTTGCGCATCGCCGCCAGCAGTTTCGCCCCAAAGCTCTCTTCCTGGCGGCTGACGAAGCGCGCCTGGAGCGAGGCGGTGATCACCGGCGCCGGCACGTCGAGGTCAATCGACTCAAAGACGGTCCAGCGCCCTTCGCCGCTGTCAGCCACCCAGCCGCGGAGTTCGCTGAGCTGCGCATCTTCGGCGAGAGCATTGGCCGTCAGGTCGAGCAGCCAGGAGCGCACCACGCTGCCAAAACGCCAGATTTCGGCGATCTGGTGCAGGTCCAGCTCGAATTCTTGCTTGGCCTGCATAATCTCAAAGCCCTCAGCGTAGGCCTGCATCAGCCCGTATTCGATGCCGTTGTGTACCATCTTGACGAAGTGCCCGGCGCCGGCCGGTCCGACGTGGCCCCAGCCCTGGTCAGGCGCGGGCGCCAGCGTTTCCAGCGCCGGCCGGATCTGGGCAACGGCTTCCGTGGCGCCGCCGACCATCAGACTGTAACCCTCGGCCAGCCCCCACACCCCACCGCTGGTGCCGGCGTCGACAAAGTAAACGCCCTTTTCATCCAACAACTCAGCGCGGCGCACCGAATCTTTGTAGTAGCTGTTACCGCCGTCGATGACCACGTCGCCGGCGTCCAGGAGGGAAGCAAGCGCGTCGATGGTCTCTTCGGTTGGGGCGCCGGCCGGGACCATAACCCACACGGCGCGCGGCCGTTCTAGCGTCTCGACGACTTCTGGCAGGGTGCGCGCGCCGGCTGCACCCGCTTTCTCTGCCTCTTGAATCGCTTCTTCGTTCAAATCATAGGCCACCACGCGGTGACCATCCCGTAGCAGGCGCACCGTCATGTTGGCGCCCATCTTTCCTAACCCGATCATGGCAATATCCATTTCTCTTTCTTCCTTTTTTTAGCGTTGTATCGTCATTAATTGTCTGCGCATGGACCGCCGCCCGGGTCTGTTTCTTATCGTTATCTGCCCTGGCACGTGCGGGCCGCCTTTATGCTGACACTCTGAAGCCTTCGACAATGCGCGCGACCACAGCGGGTAGCGACTCGGGATCGTCGACGAGCTGATCATCCGGTAGCAGGTTAGCCTGGTGCAGACGCTGCCGGGTGAAGGGCGTACTCACCGCCACCACCTGCATGCCGGCGGCAAGGGCGGCCTCGACGCCGGCCGGTGAATCCTCGATCACCAGGCAGTTGGCCGGCGGTACGTGCAGCTCCTGCGCTGCGAGCAGGTAGATTTCCGGGTCTGGTTTGCCATTCTCCACGTCGTCGCGTGTCGCCACGAAGTCGAAGGCATCACTCAGGCCGAGAATGTCGAGAATCTGGTTCGCTTGGGGGCAGCGCGACATCGTCGCTAGGGCCGTCTTGCAGCCCATGCGGCGTGCCTCTTCCAGCAGGTGCCGGTTATGGGGCCACTGGTTGTCGCGCAGCATGTCGGCATCGGCAAGCAGCTCTTGGTAGTAACGGAGGCGCAGCTGGACATAGGCCTGCCACTCGGTCGTTACACCGAATTCGGACATGTGCTGGCGCGCGGGACGCGCCAGGCTGAACTGGTCAAGCAGCCTGGTCGCCACTTCGCGCCGTGACTTACCCACAACACCCTTGAAGGCCTCCACAACCTCTTCCTCGCGCAGATCGTAGGGGCAGAGCTCCACGGCTGCCCGGGCGTAAGAAAGCGCCTTCAGCCGTTCAGTCTGCACCAGCGTGCCGTCCAGGTCGAAAATCATCGCTTCGATCATGTTAGTTCCTCCGCGAGCGCCTGCAGCCCATGTTCCACGTCTGTACCGAGGTGGAGGCGAATAACGCGCCGTCCCGCGTCGAGCAAGGCCTGGCGATCGCCCAGCGCCTGGGCGGCCTGGAGCGTGCCGAAAGTGATCGAGGATGCTTGAGTCCCAGCCTTGTCCGGAATGGCCACATCCTGGATGGGGTCGGCGGTAATCTGGATAAAGAGCCCGTTGCCGGCGTCGCCTTTGTGCAATTGGCCCGTCGAATGGAGGTAGCGCGGTCCGAAGCCAAGTGTTGTCGCCAGCCCGGTTCTGTCACGTAGTCTGGACTGTAGATTTCGTAGCCAGGTCTCGTTTGTCTGGTCCGGCGGTACGAAGGCCTGCAGCGCGATGTAATCTCCGGCGACTGCGCTTGCCAGGAAACCGGTCAGGGCTTGTCCCACAGAGTCGGCGTGATTTGCGCCATATACAGCCATTCCATTCGCGGTCAGTGCCGGCGCCTGTTCTGGCAGCGCTCCTTTCTTTTTGTACTCCTCAACCATCTGGCGCGCTAGCTTCTTGGCAGCCTCTACATTGGGCTGGTTGAAGGGATGGATACCGAGACCCCAGCCCGCGACGGCCGTCGCCAGCTCCCAGGTGAAGATCTGGTCGCCGAGATCGTAAGCGTCCTGGAGGCGGATACGGACGACTGGCTGCCCGGCGCTTTCGAGCGCGGCGATGGCTTTGTCATGGGTGTCGTCACCTTCCAGGCGGAGGTAGATAAAGAGCCGATCATCGCCATAGACAACTGGAGCGCCGAGCGCTTCGCCGACCACAGGCAGGATACCGATGCCCGACTTACCCGTGCTTTCGGCGATCAGCTGCTCTACCCAATCGCCAAAGCTGGCGATCGCCGGCGAGGCAATAAACGTGACCTTGTCGCGTCCCGCCTTGGCCAGCGCGCTCAGAATGACTCCCAGACGCGCTGCCCGGTTGTCCTGCACCTCGACACACGCATCGCAGGCGCCGCTCGCCGCCAGGGCGCGCTGCATCAATTCCGGCACATCCACGCCTACCAGCGCCGCCGGTACCAGGCCGAAGAACGAGAGGGCCGAGTAACGCCCGCCGACAGTCGGATCATTGGTGAAGGTCTTGCGGAAATGGTATTCCTCGGCGAGTCGCGTGAGGCTCGTCCCAGGATCGGTGATCGCCACGAAATGCGCGCCCGCATCCCTTTCGCCCACAGACGCCATCACGAGATTGTAGTAATAGCGGAAAGCAGACAATGTTTCGGAGGTGCTGCCCGACTTGGAGGCCACGATAAAGAGCGTGTGACGCAGATCGAGGTTCTCAGCATACCCGCGAAGGACGGCTGGGTCGGTACTGTCCACGACGTTCAAGGTCAGATAGCCCTGCTTGTTGCTCAGGCTCTTGGCAAAGACCTCCGCCGCAAGACTGGAGCCGCCCATGCCCAGAAGCAAAACGTCTGTGTAACCGTCCTCGCGTACCGTTGTGACGAACTCCTCAAGGAGATGCGTGTACTGCTGCATCTGTTCGGCAATACGCAGCCAGCCAAGCCGGTTGGTAATCTCGTCAGGCGAGCTTGCCCAGACGGTGTGATCACGCTCCCAGATGCGCGGAACAATGCGCTGGGCTGTAAGCTCCGCTAGTTTCTCCTCGACGGCCTGCTGGTATGGACCAAGATGGGCGCGCTGCCGTTCCCAACCTGCCAGCAGCCGCTCCCGCTTTTCGCCGATGCCGTCCATCAGGGAAGCAAAAGAGGCGGCGAAGGACTGCACGCCGGCATCCTGGAGCTCGCCGGTAATCCGATCCAGGTCAATGCCCAATGCCTGGAGCTGCCGTAGCTGTTCCTGCGCCTCCGGCAGCCCGGCTGCCAGCGTCGGGGCAACGGTGCCCTGCTCGCGAAACAGCTCCAGCGTGGCCGGCGGCACGGTGTTGACAGTGTCTGGCCCGATGAGCGCATCGACGTAGAGCGTCGGCGGATAGTCGGGATTTTTCGTGCTCGTGCTGGCCCAGAGCACGCGCTGCACGCTGGCGCCCTGTTGCGCAAGCCGCTGCCACCGTTCGCCGCTGAAGATGGCACGGAAGCGGGCATAGGCAACCTTCGCATTGGCGATAGCCACTTTCCCCTGCAACTCGCGGTTACCAGCTGCGGCCAGCTGTTTATCCGCCGCCGCGTCCACGCGGCTGACGAAGAAGGAGGCGACGGAAGCGACGGCGCCCAAATCGCCGCCGCTGGCCGCGAGCGTCTCCAGCCCGGCAATGTAGGCCGCGGCGACCTGCTCGTAATTGTCGACGGCAAAGAGCAGGGTAACGTTGACGTTGATGCCTTCGCCAATGAGCGTCTTAATGGCCGGGATACCGGCTTGCGTCGCCGGCACCTTAATCATCACGTTAGGACGGTCCAGCCGGGCATAGAGCCGGCGCGCCTCGGCAATGGTGCCTTCGGTATCGTGCGCCAACTCTGGGCTGACCTCCAGGCTCACGTAGCCGTCCAGCCCGCCGCTTGCTTCATAGATGGGGCGCGCCAGGTCGGCGGCTTGCTGGATATCCTGGAGCACCAGCGCCTCGTACATCTCGGCCACCGTCTTCTTCTCAGCGACGAGCCGTCGCAGCTGCTCGTCATAGTCCGTGCTCTCGATGATCGCTTTCTCAAAGATGCTGGGATTGGAGGTAACCCCGCGCACCCCGGCAGTAAAGAGCGCCGCCAGCTCCCCCGATTCGATGAGGGCACGGCGGATGTTATCGTACCAGATGGACTGGCCGAGCGCGAGTAGTTCGTGTAGTTTGGTCACTGTTCTTATTCCCTCGGTGCCGGCACAAAAGCGGCCTCTGCCGCCAGGGCCGGGTTTCCTTTAAGTAGTGTGCGTGCCTCTGCCGCTACGGCATCAGCCGTGATGCCGAACTTCTCGTAGAGCACGCCGGCCGGAGCGCTGGCGCCGAAGCCGTCCAGGCCGACGATGGCGCCGTCCAGGCCGGTGTAATGCTCCCAGCCGGTGCGCTGTCCGGCTTCCACGGCGACGCGAGCGCGCACGGCTGCAGGCAGCACAGATTCGCGATAGTCTGCCGGCTGCTGGTCAAAGAGCTCCCAGCTGGGCATCGAGACCACACGCGCCCGGGTGCCTTGCGCGTCCAGCTGGCGACCGGCTTCGAAGGCGACGTGCACCTCGGAACCGGTGCCGATGAGGATAACTTCGGGCAGACCCTCTCCAGATTCCCAGAGGACATAGGCGCCGCGGCGCGCACCGGCTGCACTGCCTAATTCCGTCTGGTCGAGCAGCGGCAGTTTCTGGCGCGAGAAGATCAGGGCTGTCGGGCCGCGCCGGTTGCGTAGCGCCGCGCGCCACGCCTCGGCCGTCTCCGTGGCGTCCGCCGGCCGGATGACGGTGAGGTTAGGTACGGCGCGCAGGTTCATCAGATGCTCAACGGGCTGGTGCGTCGGCCCATCTTCGCCGAGCCCAATGCTGTCGTGGGTGAAGATGTAGATGACACGCAGCCCCATGAGGGCCGCCAGCCGCATCGGCGGGCGCATATAATCAGAAAAGGTGAGGAAGGTGGCGGTGTACGGAATGACGCCGCCGTGCAGCGCCATGCCGCCGGCAATTGCGCCCATGGCGTGCTCGCGGACGCCAAAGTGCATGTTGTGGCCACAATATTCGTCCCAGCCAAAATCGCCATAGCCGCTAAGGATCGTTTTCGTGCTCGGCGAGAGATCGGCGGAGCCGCCCGTCAGGGCGTGCAGCCGCTGCACCAGCGCATTCAGCACCTCGCCGGACGCATTTCGTGTGGCCATGGCGGAGGTGCCGGAGCCGAATAAGCCCTCGAGCGCTGCATCCCAATCTTCCGGCAGCTCGCCAGCCAGATCGGCTTGCAGGTAGGCCGCCTCCTGTGGATAGGCCGCCGCGTAGGCAGCAAAGCGCGCCTGCCAGGCCTCCTCAGCGGCGTGCCCGCGTGTCACCGCCCGCCGCATGGTTGCCAGCACGTCCTCTGGGGTGTGGAAGGGTGGCTGCAGCGGCCAGCCAAGAGCGAGCTTGGCAGTTTTGACCCCTGCCTCGCCCAATGGCTCGCCGTGGACGGCTGCCGTCGCCTCTCCAGGACTTCCGAAACCGATCACCGTCTTGCTGATGATCAGCGAGGGGCGGCTGCTATCTGCCTTTGCGGCGGCGATCGCCGTCGCCACGTCCTCGATGCTGTGACCGTCGATTGGACCGATGACCTGCCAGCCATAGGCCGCGAAGCGCTGAGCCACGTCCTCGCTGAAGGCGATCCCGGTCGATCCCTCGATCTGGATGTCGTTGGCATCATAGAGGAAGATGAGCTTGCCAAGGCGCAGAGTGCCGGCGATGCTCGCCGCTTCGCTGCTGACCCCTTCCTGCATGTCGCCGTCGGAGACGATGGCGTAGGTGACATGGTCGATGATCTCGTGGCCCGGCCGGTTATAGTGCTCGGCCAGCCAGCGTTCGGCGATAGCCATGCCCACCGCATGGGCAAATCCCTGGCCCAGGGGGCCAGTCGTCATCTCCACGCCGGGCGTTTCGTGATACTCCGGGTGACCAGGTGTCTTGCTGCCCCACTGGCGGAAGTTCTTGAGCTCCTCGAGGGGCAGGTCATAGCCGGTCAGATGCAGTAGCGCATAGAGAAGCATTGAGGCATGGCCTGGGGAGAGGACAAAGCGGTCTCGATCGGGCCACGCCGGGTTTTTCGGGTTGTGTTTCAGAAAACGATCCCATAGGGTGTAGGCCATCGTCGCCGCGCCCATCGGCGTGCCCGGATGCCCGGACTGCGCCTGTTCGACGGCGTCCACGGCCAGAAAGCGAATTGTATTGATACTCTTTTCGTCAAGTTGTTCCTGAGCAGCCATTGTCATTCTGCAATGTCCTTTTGTTGATGTGCTTACCGGATCAGAATAACGCAGATAGCGGGAACCTCCGGTAACCGCTCTTACACTGCGGAAAAGAAGCGCCGAGCCGGCCCAGACCGTGGTGCCACTGCTGCCGTCTTAGGCCGCAATCTCCAGTTCTGTAGGCGAGATCACCGCGGGAGCCTGGGCGCAGCTCTATGCTAAGGGTATGAAATACACACCCGAGGAACTCACCTTCTGTATTCTTTCGTTCGAGGGACCCGATCGTTACGCGCTGGCTGGCGGGCTTGGCGTCCGCGTCAGCCACCTGGCGCGCACCCTGGCCCGGGCCGGCTCGGAGACGCACCTGTTGTTCGTCGGCGACCCGGCGGCCCCAGGGCGTGAGGAACAGATGGACGGGAACCTCATCCTGCATCGCTGGTGCCAGTGGATCAGTGCCCACCACTCCGGCGGGGTCTATGCGGCCGAGGAAGCGAAGCTGTGGGACTTCAGCCAGTCGGCGCCTTCCTTTATCGTGGACGAGATTGTCCGCCCGGCGCTGGCTGCCGGCCGGCTGCCGGTTATCCTGGCCGAAGAGTGGCACACGGCCGAGGCGGTATCCCGCCTGCACGAACGCCTTTTAGCCGAAGGATTGCGCGATCGCTGCGTTCTCTTGTGGAACGCGAACAATACCATGTCCTTCCATCGGCTTGACTGGCCGCGGCTGAACGAGGCCGCGCAGTTGACGACCGTCAGCCGCTATATGAAACACCTGATGTGGCCGATGGGGCTGGATCCCCTGGTCATCCCTAACGGTATCCCGGCCGAGCTGCTGGAGACGGTGGCGCCGGCCGCCGTCGAGGCGCTCTGCAAGACACTGCGCTTCGACGATGATACGGTGTTGCTCTTCAAGGTCGGGCGCTTTGACCCGGCGAAGCGCTGGCTGATGGCCGTGGAAGCCGCGGCCCGGCTCAAAGAGGCGGGACATCGCGTCGTGTTCCCCCTTCGCGGTGGGGTGGAAGCCCACGGCGCGGAAGTACTCGACTACGCCCGCGCGCGCGGGCTGAGCGTTGTCGACGTGGACGGTAACCCGGCGACCCCGGCGGACGTGATTTCGCTGCTGCAGGCCGCGCCGCCGGGCGATATCTACAATCTGCGCTTCTTTATGACCCAAGAGATGTTGCGCCTCTTTTACCGGGCGGCCGATGCCGTCCTGGCCAACAGCGGGCACGAGCCATTCGGCCTTGTCGGGCTGGAAGCCATGGCCGCGGGCGGCCTCGTCTTTACCGGTATCACCGGCGAGGAGTACAGCTTCTACAATCAGGGAACCATCGCGCTCGACACCAACGCGCCGGCCGAGATTGTCACACAGATCCTAAGCCTGAAAACGGATGGCGCGCGCGGCCGGCAGATGCGCCGCCAAGCACACAAGCGGGCCGCCGCCTATACCTGGGAACGCATCCTGGAGGTCCTGATGGATAAGATTCAGTTTGTAGCCGAGACAACTGGCGTGCAGGAGCCGCGCCACAGCAAAAACGGCAGCCAGCCACGGCGGCAAGTACAGGACGTGCTCATCTATACGGTCATTCACCAGCCGCGCCGCCTTCGCCTGCCGGCCGAACGGCTCCCGCCGGACGCTTCTCCAGGGCAGCTGGAAGCGTCGCTCTTTGACGAGCCGCTGAACGAACAATACTTCCGCCAGGTCGCGCGCAGCTGCTACTACCCGGCGCTGGACAGGCTGGAGCCGCTCCTCGACGAGGGGCTGAAGCTGGCCATTGGCTTTTCGCTCTCCTTCGTCGAACAGGCGCAGCGCTGGGATGAAGCGTTGCTTGATCGCTTTGTCGAGCTTGTGCAGCATCCGCACGTGGAGCTGGTCGCCGTCGAACCGTTCCATAGCTTCCTGCTGTTGTGGGACGTCCCTCGCTTTATGGCCCGCATGCGCGAGACGGCCGACCGGTTGCAGGCGATTTTTGGCCAGCGGCCCCGCGTCGCCGACACTACGGAGCTAATGATGTCGGATACGATTTACCATGCGTTGGAACTGGCCGGTTTCGAGGCTGCCTTCATGGACGGGCGTCCGTGGGTTCTCGATTGGCGCCAGCCGACCCATCTCTATCACCACAACGGCGGTCAGATGAAGCTGTTTACCCGCCACTACCAGCTTAGCGATGACGTTGGCTATCGCTTTTCCGATCGCGGCTGGAACGGCTGGCCGCTTATGGCCGACCGCTACGCGTCGTGGATCGCAGACAGCAGCGGCGATCTCGTCGTCTTGGGCTGGGATTTTGAAACGTTTGGCGAGCACCACCGCGAGGAAAGCGGGATCTTTGACTTCCTGGCGGCACTACCGCGCGAAGTTCAGAACGCCGGACTCTCCTTCGTCACGCCCGGCGAGGCGCTCACCAGACACACAGGCAGCCATGATCTGCCTCTGCCCGCCTTTGCCAGTACCTGGGCCGGCAGCGGCGGCCTCGAATTCTTTCTGGGCAACGATGCACAGAGCGCCGTTTTCCAGCTCATGGTCCAGGCTTATAATAAGGCACTGCTCACCGGCAACCCGGCGCTGATCGAGCTGGCTCTGTGGCTGGCGCAGTCGGACAACCTGCATCTGATCCAGTGGTATGGCCGGTCCGGGACAGAAGCAGAAGTCTCCGCCTATTTCACGCCGCAAGAATGGTGGGTACTGGGCAACGATGGCATCATTTGGGAGATTCAGCAGGTCTACAAGAACTTCATCGCTGCCCTGGACGCCTACCTGCCACGGCAGCGCCGGGCAGACGAACGCCCTCAGCCGAAAAAGCTGGTGGTCGAACAAAATCTGGCATTGTCTGTGAGCGCAGACTGATGAGGAACGCAACGGTGCGGATGCCAGCCATGAAACGGCCGGATACGGACAAGGAGAAGGGTAGTCAATAATGCCGCAAAACGACACAGCCGAACATCGCAGACTGCGGCAGGCGCGCAGCGGGGAAGAAGCCTGGAAACAGTGGGGTCCTTACCTGAGCGAACGTGCCTGGGGCACCGTGCGCGAGGATTACAGCGCGCACGGCACCGCCTGGGATTACTTTCCACACGACCACGCGCGCAGCCGGGCCTACCGCTGGAACGAGGATGGCCTTGGCGGCATTTCTGACGACCGCCAGTATCTCTGTTTTGCGCTCGCCCTGTGGAACGAGCAGGACCCGATCCTGAAGGAGCGGCTCTTTGGCCTCACCGGGCCGGAGGGCAACCACGGCGAGGATGTCAAAGAATACTATTTCTACCTGGACAACACGCCGGCCCATAGCACCATGAAGATGGTGTATAAGTATCCGCAGGTAGCCTTCCCCTACACGGAGTTAGTGGCTGAAAATGGGCGGCGGGGCAGCGGCGATCCTGAGTTCGAGCTGCTGGATACGGGCGTGTTTGGCGACGATCGTTATTTTGACATCGTCATCGAATATGCCAAGGTGGCAGCGGACGACATCCTCATCCGGATCCGGGCTGCCAACCGGGGGCCAGACGCGGCGCCCCTGCACCTGCTGCCCACGCTCTGGTTCCGCAACACCTGGAGCTGGGGCTACGAGGCCGGTCCAATGGATGACGTGCCCGAGAAGCCATCGTTGCACCAGATTGGTCCCGGCGCTGCCGCGGCGCAGCATCCCGTCCTGGGGAATTACACACTGTATGCTGAAGGTCAGCCGGCACTGCTCTTCACCGAAAACGAGACCAACGTCGCGCGTCTCTACGGCGCCGCCAACGGCACACCTTACGTGAAGGACGCCTTTGATCGCTACCTCATTGCCGGCGAGGAGGGAGCGGTGAACCCGGCACAGGAAGGCACGAAGGTCGCCGCCCACTACGCGCTGACAGTTCCGGCCGGCGAGGAGCGGGCTGTCACGCTGCGCCTCAGCGCCACGGCGCACGAGGAACCCTTTGCCGCCTTCGACCAGTTGTTCGCCCAGCGCGAGCAAGAGGCAGACGCCTTCTACGCGGCGCTGCAGCCGCCGGAGTTGAGCGCGGAGGAAAGGAGCGTGCAGCGTCAGGCACTGGCCGGCATGCTGTGGACCAAACAGCTCTACTACTACGACGTCGAGCAGTGGCTGGATGGGGATCCGGGCCAGCCGCCGCCTCCGGCCGGACGGCGCCAGGGACGCAACAGCAACTGGCGCCACCTGAACAACTTTGACATCATCTCCATGCCCGATAAGTGGGAATATCCCTGGTATGCGGCCTGGGATCTCGCCTTTCATTGCCTGCCGCTGGTCCGGGTCGATCCTGATTTGGCAAAAGAACAGCTTCTGCTCATGACGCGCGAGTGGTACATGCACCCCAACGGCCAGCTCCCTGCCTACGAGTGGGCGCTCGGCGATGTGAATCCGCCGGTCCATGCCTGGGCAGCCTGGCGCGTTTACAAGATTGACGGCAAACAAAGCGGCGTGCACGATCGCGCCTTTCTGGAACGTATCTTTCAGAAGCTGCTACTTAACTTCACCTGGTGGGTCAATCGCAAGGATGTGGACGGCCGTAACGTCTTCCAGGGCGGTTTCCTCGGGCTGGACAACATTAGCCTCTTCGACCGCAGCGCCGCCCTGCCAACCGGCGGCCATCTCGACCAGTCGGACGGTACGGCGTGGATGGGCTTCTTTTCGCTGGAGATGCTCAAGATGGCCCTAGAGCTGGCTGCCGAAGAACCTGGCTACCAGGATATGGCGACGAAGTTCTTCGAACATTTCCTGGCGATTGCCCGCGCGATGACCGAGCGCACGGAAGAGGGAATTGACCTCTGGGATGAGGCTGATGGCTTCTTCTATGACGCGCTGCACCTGCCGGATGACACGATCCATCTCCTCAAGGTGCGCTCGATGGTCGGCCTCATCCCCTTGCTGGCGGTGGAGACGCTGGAGCCAGACCTGCTGGAGAAGCTGCCGGACTTCGGCCGCCGCCTGCGCTGGTTTACGCGGCATAAGGCGCACCTGGCCGGCAATCTGGCAAGCATGGAAACGCCGGGAAGTGGCGAACGGCGCCTACTCTCTTTCGTCACGCGCGAGCGACTCGTGCGTGTGATGCGCTACCTGCTCGACGAAAACGAGTTCCTCTCGCCGTACGGCATCCGGTCGCTTTCGAAGGTTCACCAGGCCGAGCCCTACCATCTACGCGTCAACGGTCAGACATTTGACATCGCCTACGAGCCGGCCGAGTCGCGCACTGGCCTCTTTGGTGGCAACTCCAACTGGCGCGGCCCCGTCTGGTTTCCGCTGAACTACTTGATCATCGAGGCGCTGCAGCGCTTCCACCACTACTACGAAGACGACCTGAAGGTCGAATGCCCGACCGGTTCCGGGAATTACCTCACGCTCGACGAAGTAGCCACGGAGCTATCACGCCGTCTCATCCGCCTCTTTTTGCGCGACGGTGACGGCCGGCGTCCTGTTTACGGGGGGCAGCAACGCTTTCATGAAGATCCGGCGTGGGGCGAGCACATCCTCTTCTACGAATATTTCCACGGCGACAACGGCGCAGGGCTGGGGGCCAGCCACCAGACAGGCTGGACCGGCCTGGTCGCCCGCTTAATCCAGCAAGCTGGAGGTGGCTAGATGGATTTCCCCCGAGTGCGCGGCGTTCCCTACCTGACGACCGAGCAAATGCGCGAGGTAGATCGCGCGATGATCGAGGATTACGGCATCCAGCTCATCCAGATGATGGAGAATGCCGGGCGCGCGCTCGCCACACTGGCGCGCGCTCGCTTTCTAGAGGGCAACCCGCGCCAGCTACGCGTGGTCGTCCTCGCCGGTACCGGCGGCAACGGCGGCGGCGCCCTCGTCTGCGCCCGTCACCTGCACAACTACGGCGCCGATGTCCTTGTGGTCGTCACGAAAGAAGACGACGCCTTCGCGCCTGTTCCCGGCCACCAGCTGGCAATCCTGCGCCGCATGCAGGTGCCGGTGATCCGCGCCGAGACGCTGGTACAGACGCGCCCTCCGAACGGCAACCCGGCAGCCGGATCCGGCGCCGGGCATGGTCCAGGCGGGCCGCTGGCACTGATCGTCGACGGGATCATCGGCTATAGCCTACAAGGTGCGCCGCGTGGCGCGGCTGCGGACCTGATTCGCTGGGCCAACTGCCAGGGCGCGCCCACGCTCGCGCTTGACGCGCCCTCAGGCGTCGATACGACCAGTGGCACCGTCTTTGACCCGGCGATCCGCGCGGCAGCGACGATGACCCTGGCGCTGCCCAAAGCCGGCCTGCGCGCAACCGGCGTGGCCGAATTCACCGGCGAGCTCTACCTGGCCGATATCAGCGTGCCGCCGGCGCTCTATGCCGGGCCGGGCCTCGGCCTCCACGTTGGCCCGATTTTTGCGGAGAGTGGCATCGTACGCCTCAGCTAATTGACTGGAAATGTGTGTTCTCCTGTCACTCAGAGACCCATCAGGTCTCGGAGACCTGATGGCTCTGAGCAAGACCAATTTCCGCTGAATTGGTGCCCGCGGACGACCGGTTGCGTGTGGGGATATGGAGCCTCTGCTGTGCGCCTCGCGAGATAATCGCGACCCTCTTAGCCAGGGTAAATGCAGGCCGCCGCTTGGCGGTATGACAAACCTCATGGTTGTGATCCTACTTTAGTTGCACCCAGATCGATACCTAAGGCAGCTGTAACTGCTACCGGTTTCTGCTACGATCTAGATTGAGAATTCGTTCACAAACGAAAGGGAAGCCGGTGTGAGTCCGGCGCTGTCGCGCAACTGTAACCCGGAACCGGGCAGCCAGGAACCTTCCATTCGTATCGTGTGACCTCGCGTTAAGGCGCACTGCGGCGATCGTCGCTGCAGTGCGCTTTTTCAGTTCAACAGGTACCGCCTACACGCCGGCTTCAAATGGAGACGGTGCCCAGCGGGTAGCCGCGAGCAACTACAGAGAGGAGAAAATGGCCATTTACGAGTTCTACTGCGGGGACTGCCAGCATCGCTTCGAAACGATGCGTCCAATGGCCGCAGCTAACGACGCTGCCGCCTGTCCCCTGTGTGCGAGTACCCGCACGCGACGCGTTATATCTCTGTTTAACGCGTTCAGTGGCCAGGGAGACAGCCGCCGGGTTCTCGCCGAAGCATCGTGTGGCGGCTGCACACCGACGGTAGCTGGTTGCGCTGCCTGTCACCGCACGTGAGCATCAATCGGAAACGCGAGGAGAGGAGGTGCAATTGTCACTGTCGACGTGGTCTGTATTCCACTACAGAACGAGAGAGAAAGTAAGGTAGGAAAGAAAATGAGCGAGAAAACTAGCAACCCCCGCAAGACACACTACCATTCGACCATTAGCCGGCGCGATTTCATGAAAGCGTTAGGCGTCGGCGTCGCTTCCGTCGGGGCAGCATCGTTTGCCCGCCCGTTCATCGATCTCGACGACATAGCCTCCCATCCCAAGGCTGAAAGCGTGCAGCCTTTCTGGGTCCGGGAAGTGGACGAGCCAACCATCGAGATCGATTGGGAGCGTATCGAGCGCTTCGATACGCGCAACAATGCCTTTGCATCGGCCGCGCGCCACCTCGGCGAAGATCGTTACAAGCAGGTGATGGCCGAGGGCGCCAAGTATGAAAGGGAAGGTGCGATCAACAACCTGCCCGGGCGCACGACCCGGGACCTCGCGCTGGGCGCCGCCGCGCAATGGGGCTGGCGCAACCTGCGCGTGCCCTGGTTGGGTTCGCCGACCACCGAGACACCGGAAGAAAAGGGAATTCCCAAGTGGGAAGGCTCGCCGGAAGAAGCCGCCAAGATGATTCGCGTTGCCGCGCGCTACTTCGGCGCTACTGACGTCGGTTTTGTGCCGCTGACAGAGCGTAACCAGAAACTGATTTATGCCAACCACACCTTTGAAGATGTGGAGGCTCCCTATGAAGCAGAGGACAAGACGGTCATCCCCACCAGCCGTGATTTGTGGGCAATCGTCTACATGATCCCGCAGTCGCTCATCATGACGATTCGCGGTGAATACGGGGGCATGGGCTCGTCTGTTGGCTATGGCTATGCGCGGCTTGGCTTCACCGCCGAGCGGCTGCACACGTTCCTCCATGGCCTGGGATACTGGCACATCGGCAGCAGCGGCACCGGCGTAGGTCCTACACCCGCCTGGGGCAACCTGGCCGGGTTGGGAGAAATGGGCCGCACAAACCGTCTCGTTTCGCCGAAGTATGGCAATCTGCTGCGCACGACCGCGGTCATGCTCACCGATATGCCGCTGGCAGAGAGCAAACCGATCGATGCCGGCATCTGGGAATTCTGCAAGACGTGCAAGAAATGTGCGGAACAATGCCCGTCCGGAGCGATCAGTGCCGCCGCTAGTCCGTCTCGCGAGGTGACAGGGCCGTGGAATAACCCTGGCCTGGTCGGGTTCTATGACGACGCGATGAAGTGCTGGGAGCAGTTGATGATCACCGGCTGCACCACCTGCCATGCCGTCTGCCCGTACAACAAGATGGATGAGGCCACCGTGCACGAGCTGGTGAAGATCAGCATCGCCAAGGCGCCAACCTTGAACGGAGCTATCCGCACGCTGGACGACACCTTCGGCTATGGTCTCGTGGAGAATCCTGAAGACTTCTGGGAGATGGACCCGAATGAGTACCCGCTCTTCGGTCTCGATCCTTCGCGCAGCTGATAAGGAGGCACACAATGGAATGGTTTTACTGGATGCTCTTTGGCATCGTCACCGGCGTCGCCGCGATGATCGTGATACAGGAGCTGCAGAAACGCGATCTTCGCCTGCGGTGGTATGAGTGGATTCTGGCGCTCCTAGCCCTGATCTTCTTCATCGGCGCCGTGCAAAACTTCGT
>JAVVFG010000004.1:0-29098 GCA_032260445.1 Anaerolineae bacterium
GAACGACTGTCCGCGGAGCAATAGTGCTCCTCAGTTTAAATCGCAATGGAAACTAGCTAGCCATCGGTTCGCACCCAGTGCCACCACACGTTGCCAGCAATGGCGTGGGAGGCGAGGACGATGACCGAGCCATCGGCGGCCAGAAGGTAGCAGGTGCTGGCCGAGTAAGTCTCCGGGCGCTCGCACTGAAGCTGGGTCTGGAAGCCGAACTCCTTTTCAACGGCCCAACTCAGGGTCTGGCGCAAGTCGACGTCCAGCCCCTCCACCTCGCCCCGCCAGAGGAGGCCGAAGCCGCTCACCGGCTCGAACAAACCGGGAAACGGCGGGTCGTCGCCCACCCGATTGTCCGGCGAGCCGTCGGGGATGAGGACGAGTGGCCCGACCAGCGTCTCGAACACCAGCCGGCTGTCGCCGGGAAAGACGCCCGCATTGAAGAGGATGTAGAAGGTATCGGTCTGCTCCACCCAGATCATCTGACCACGCTCGAAGCGCTGGCTGGCGGCGGCGGAGGTCAGCGCCGGGCCGGTGGGGCAGGTGTCGGGAGGATTCTCCATGAACCACGGATTCTCCAGCCACGCGGCCCGGCAATCCGCTGTGGGCGTGGACGGAGGGGATGTCGCCGTCCATGGGGGCGTGGGCGAGGGTTGTGGCGTCGACGTGGCGCGCGGCGGGGGTGTGTAGCTAACCGAGGGTGTGGGAGTGTTCGTCACTATCGTGGCCGTTGAGTTCAGGGTTGGGGTGGCTGTGGCCGTCCCCGCCGCGACGGTTGCCACAACTACGGTGGCGGTGGGTAAAGAGGCAATGACCTCGCCGCCAGCGGCAGGAGTCGTTTCGTCGCCCGGCAGCTCCTCATCACGGATGGGGTCCGCTTCGGGCGCCTTGGTTGGTAGCTGGGGCTGCGATGATTCGCGGTATTGGGCACAGGCGGTCGGGACGAGTAGGAACAACGCGAAAAGAATTATCTCTTTGTGCATGACGGACCATCTTCCTTAAGGCTACTTGTCTTCGTCTTCCGGCCGCAGCGTCCGGCGCGCGTAGGGCACGTGCAGCAGCGCCGCTGCCTTGTGCCGCGCCCGGCTGTCGCGGCGGTCGTAGCGGCTGGTTGTGGCCGGGTCGGCGTGGCCGGCCATCTTCTGCACGGTGACGATGTCCGCGCCGGCATCGAGCAGGTCGCCGACGTAGGTGCGGCGGAAGTCGTGCGGGCTGACGCGCTCGACCCCGGCTTCCTTCGTGCGTTTCTCGAGCATGTTGTACACTGCCTGCGCGGTCAGCCGCCCGCCGCTGTTGCGGTTGCCCAGCCCCCAGAAGAGTGGCCCGGGTGCGAGCCCGCGCACGAGGAGCCAGTCAGCGAGCGCCGGCACCACCGGCTCGGCCGGGACCGCGCGCTGCTTGTTGCCCTTGCCGCGCACGCGCAGCTCGGCAGCTGCCCGATCGTAGTCGGCGAGGTCCAGGCTGACGAGCTCCTCGCGGCGCAGGCCGCAGCCGTAGAGGACGCTCAGGATGGCCGCGTCGCGCACGCCGAGCGGCGTCTGGTCGCAGGTTGCCAGGAGCGCGGCCAGCTCGCCGCGGGCCAGCGCCCGGCCGGCCGGCGTTGTCTCGCCGCGCACACTCTCCACACTGGCGGCCATCTGGTAGTCATCGCCGGCCATCAGCCCCAGCTTCCAGGCGGCTTTCAGAACGCCTCTGAGCGCGGAGAGCATGCGATTGGCCGTGGTGTGCGCGTATGTTTCCTGCAGCGTGCTGCGGATGGCCTGCGTGTGCTGGAAGCGCAGCCGCTGCCAGGGCACGTCCCAGACGCTGCTCTCCTCGTCACCGGTGAGGATGCGGGCGATGGTATCGAGCGCGCCGCGCATCGTGCGGCGGGACGAGGCGGAGAGACCGGCGAGATACACGGCGACCGGGTGCTCGTCGGCGCGCAGTTCCGCGGCGGGAATGATGGCCGTGGGTTTGAGGGGCGACGGCAGGTCAGCCATCTTGTTTTTCTGTTCTATCTTCGAAAACGGTCATTTTCATAATTACAATGTACACCAAAATCAACATTATGTCAAGTAACTGATGCAAAGATAGATAGCCAGGCATGGTATGATGGCCGGTAATGGCCGGCGCATCACGCCCATCTCAGGGCGGCGACGGCGGTTAGCCGGCCGGCTTCTCCAGAACGACGAGCGCTAGTTTTCCGAAGGGACCGGCGTAACGGTCGAAGCGTTTTAGGCCGGGGAACTGCCGGACAGTGGCGGCCGGCACCTGCTGCGCGTCAAGAAAGCCAAGGACGCGATTCTCCAGCCGGCTGTACCAGCTATCATCTTCCACCTCAAATAAGAGAACCACGTGCCCCCCGGCGCGTAATTGCTGCCATGCCTTCTCTACGACCAGGGCCGGATCGTCCAGGTGCTCCAGCACCCAGCTAGAGACGATGAGATCGAACGGGCCCGGCGGTAGCGGATCGTGCTGCAGGTCCAGCTGCTGCCATTGGACCTGAGACAGATGGCCATACTTGGCCCGTGCCTGCGCCAACATTGCCTCCGTGCGATCAACGGCGGTGTAAGACGCGAACGGTGCACCTATTTCCAAGAGGCGTCCAAGATTAGCGCCGGTTCCTGCCCCCAGGTCCAAAATGCGCCCATCGGGCGGCAGGTAGGCGGCCATGGTTTCGTCGAAGTCGCGGTGAGCATCGGCGTAGAGCCAGTCGCGCCATGAGGTGTCGATGGTGCTGTACAGACCGGCGCCAGCATTGTACAAGGCGCTGACAGAGAGAGGTGCTCGCCCGAGCACTTTCAGCCCCGCTGTTACCTCAACCAGACCAAGCAGGCGCAACAACCATTGCGGCAGGCTGGCGAACCATAAGACGAGATCATAGTAGGCTCCTTTTTCGGTGCCCAGGCGCCATACACGGGCGAAGCTGCGCCCGCCGAGCGCTAACAACAGGCCGTCGACGATCATGCTTAATCCGGCGATACGAATCAGTTTTTCTTTCACGGGTCACCTATCCTTGTGGCTGTGGTGGGCAGTGCCTCGACCGTAGCGAGCGCGCTCGGACTTAGTCCATTGCCTCCCGCACCAAATCAGGCCACGTCAGGAGCAGACGACAACTGCACGCATAGTCCATTCTACCCGTCTCACTTATCGTGGATATGGGCAGAATCGCCCACAGCGCGCGAGAGAAACGGCGCAGGGGAGCCGCCGCAAGATGAGCGTGAAGGGGGTTGGCCAGAAGATTTCACCCAACTCAAGTTGCGTTTCACCGACCCTATCCAGCACGACTAGGAGGTCATCCGTCCCGTTGTGCTGTTTTCTCAACTGATTGCAGAACGTAGTCGAGAGACAGAAGTCGAGCGCACAACCCTTGGGGAAAAAGCCAAATGCTTCATTACAGAAGGCATGCTGGGGCTGGTGGATCAGCGCACCACCCGAGCAGGCCACAAGGGACATACCTATCCCGACCCCATTGGCTGGCCTTTATCGAAGATCAGGTCGATGGCACGCAAATTGGCGTCGTCGCCTTTGCCGATTTCGCTGAGCTGGTGGTGCCGCCGACGACAGACCGGCCGGTGTTGCGCGCCGGGGTCGAAAACTTGACGACGGCGCTGGGCACAGCTATCGGCAGTGCCACGCTGGAGGCGATCGATGCCATCGCTGCGATTAACCCGGAGATAGCGCCGAGCGGACTCAATTTACATGGTGGGGAGATCAACCCGGCGCCCGATGCAGGCTACCAGCCCGATGTCATCGTGTTGCTCACCGATGGTGCCATCAGCCGTGGCCCGCGCTCGCTTGATTCCGTCCTGCAGGCTGCGGACCGTCGCATCCGCATTTATACCATCGGCTTTGGTACCGAAGATCCCGGACGTATGGTCTGTACACGGGCACAGATGGGCGGAGATGCTTACGGTGGTGGTTTCGGTGGCGGGTTTGGCGGGGGCAGCTTTGGCGGCGGTGGCAACTTCCGCCGCTTTCTCGTCATCGACGAGGAAACTCTGCAGGCAGTCGCCGCGCTGACCGGCGGCGAATATTACCGCGCAGAGAGCGCCGACCAGCTCTATCAGGTCTTCCTCGACCTGCCAGCACAGATCGAGTTGCAGGAACAGGCGGTGGAGATCAGCGTTATTTTGACCGCACTCGGCGCCGTTTTGGCAACGGTCGCCGTGGCGCTCTCCTTGTGGTGGCACCGCTAGCCATTCCATTACTCGGAACTGGCAGAGCGGCTGGGCGTGAACCGCTTCACGGCGTCCGGTATGCTGCGCCTCCTTGAGGAAAAGGGAGCGTCAGCTCCCAGCACCGGCTGGCGGCAGGCCGGCAACAAGACGCTCTGCGTAGGCCGCCATCTCTTGGCGCGACATCTCGCCGATTTGTATGTGGACCACGCTACCCTCCGCGTTGATGAAGACAGAGGTCGGAATGCCCACGACGCGATAGCTGTCCGCGCCCACCGCGCCGCTATCGTCGCGGCTATTGGGAAAGGTCAGGCCCAGCTCTTCGACAAAGACACGCGCAGCATCCAGATCGTCGATGTAGGTCTGGTTCATGCCCAGCACGAAGAGCCCATCATCGGCGTAGCGCGCAGCCGTGGCCTCGAGCGCCGGCATCTCGCGCCGGCAGGGCACACACCAACTGGCCCAGAAATTGAGAATCACCGGGCGACCGCGGTAGCCGCTCAGGGTATGGGCGATTCGCTCGTCAAAAAGATCCGGCAGCGTGAAGTCGGGCGCCAGCTCACCCAGAGCAACCGTCTGCAGGGTCGCAGTTGGCGTCGCCCTGTCAACTGCAGCGGTGTTGGTCGAGCTGCTTGTGGCGCCAGCGCGAACTGGGTCTAGCACACGCGGCGGGTTGGTCGCGACGATAGGGGTTGGCAACGCACCTGGCTCCTGACGCACCATCGTATCGCCATCACTGGCCAAGAGGTCGCTCCACCAGCCGTTGAATAACCCGGCCCCCAGCAGGCCTAGGATCAGGCCGAAGATGAGGAGCGGCGCCCAGCGCGCGCTGCGTCTTGAGGAGGGGTGATAGTCGGGCCGGTGCATCGCCGCCAATGTTACTAGTGCGCCCTCTGCTGGGCAGTGGACGTTCAGCGGGGTGCGTGACAGGCCATCTGGCGGATCAGCGGCCGCTTAGCGAGTGGCCGAGCCGTTCAGATCAGTGATCGTGACCACCGGCGTGGGTCCCAGCTACCTTTGCGAGCCGGACCATCGCCATGCTCGCGGCGCGGCTGTCTTCGGTCTCGAGCGCGTGGAGGACCTCGTGGATAAGGGCTACGGTTTCCACACTCATCACTTCCACACGGGCAAAAACGCGATCTCTGTCACATACATGCCCCGCCAAATGGCTTACAGCGGACGCGACAATTGGCGCTAGCCTTGACGTTGCCGGCGTGGCTATAGTCAACGATAGGGTGCCGAGCGTGGAGATGTTGTTAAGCCAGATAGAGAGGAGGCAGCAAATGGCCATCGATCCTGTTTGTGGCATGGAAGTAGATGAAGCCAGCGCCCAGTGGACGTCTGAGTACCAGGGCAAGACGTATTATTTCTGCGCCCCTGGATGCAAAAGCGCATTCGAGAAAGAGCCCGAGAAATACCTGAACCAAGAAAGCTCTGGTGGTCACGGCAGCCACCACCACCACTGACATGCAGGAGACTGACCTTGTCTTGCCATTGCGACTTCACGATGCTAAGGTGTCGCCCATGCATAAACTGAACGCCGGCTACCTTTGTTCTTGGATGATGTGCTGCGCAGGGAGTTGCCCTACCGGCACGGCTGTCCAGTCCCTGCACGTCTGACCGGCGGCCCGACCAGCCCGGCGCGGCAACTCTCTGCGAAGAGAGTAGTCGCCGCGGCAGGATGTTCACAGGCTCGGAGACTCTCTCCGAGCCTTTTTGTTGTCTCTGTAAGGTTCTGGCGTTTATCGGTGCTCTGTCCGACCCTGCCTGCCGGCCGGCGCCACTCGAGGAGGAAGAGGCACCCATCCATTGCATCTGGCCTGATTGGAGATAAACTGGTTCCAGTCCAGCGGCATCCAGGAGGCAGATACGGCCGATGGCTTTGCTGCGAGTGCAGCTATTTAAGAACCTGGTGGTGCAGAGCGGTGCCGGCGAGCTCCTGGACATGGGCTCGCCGACGACGAGGGCGTTGTTCGCCTACCTTGTGCTTCACGGTGAAGCGGAAACAGACCGGCGCCGGTTGGCTTTCCTCTTCTGGCCTCGAGGCACCGAGGCGGCGGCACGCCGCAACCTGCGCCAATATTTACACCGGCTGCGGCGCGCGCTGGAACCGGTCGATCCCGAGGGGGGCCTGATCGACACCACCGGTAACTGCGTGCGTTTCCACACGCCTGCGCGCTGGTGGCTGGACGTGGCGGCGTTTGAGGGGGCGGTGGCTACTGGCGATCTGGCAACAGCCGTCGATCTCTACCGTGGCGAGCTGCTGCCCGAAGTATACGACGATTGGATCGTGCCCGAGCGCGACCGGTTGGCGCACCTGCACCGGCAGGCGATGCTCGAACTCACGGAGCGCATGGCAGCGGCGCAGCAGTGGCAGGAGGCGATCGGCTATGCGCAGCGCTTCCTCACGCTGGAACCGTTGCTCGAAAGCGCCCACGTGCGGCTGATGCGCCTCTACTACGCTACGGGCAATCGTATGCGGGTGAAGGAACAGTATGCCGCCTTGCGCCACGCCCTTGTCGAGGAGCTGGACACCGAGCCGCTCCCGGAGACGGTGGAAGCGTACGAAGCGATGATGGCGGGCACTTATGACGTTGGCGAGCTGCGCTTAACAGGTGCCGCCGCCACGGCGATGATGCCGCCCCCTGGCCCACACGGGGTAACGCGCGAAGCGCCCCAGCAGGATGAACCACGCCTCGTCGGTCGCGCGGCGGAGATCGACTGGCTGGACGAGGCGCTGGCTGGCGCCGCCGCCGGGCAAGGTGCTGTTTACTTCATCCAAGGCGAGTCCGGCGTGGGCAAGACGCGCCTGGTGCAGGAGTGGGTCTCGCGCATTGAAGCGCCCTCCTTCTTCTTCGCAGGACGGGGGCATGAGTTTGAGATGATGCTGCCCTATGGGCCGGTGGCAGAGGCGCTGCGCCGCGCGGCCGCCGACGGGCTTATTCCCTGGCAGCAGTTCCAGCCGCCGCCTACGTGGCTGGCCTCGCTGCAGGTGCTGCTCCCGGATCTCTACGATTACTTCCCCGACCTGGAGGGAGCGCGGCAGCAGGTGGGCGGGCAGCACCACGTGGTGGAGGGGTTGGGTAACTTCCTCGCTGCCCTGGCTACGTCACGGCCGGTGATCCTTTTCCTGGACAATCTGCATTGGGCGGATCTGCCCACATGGAACTTCATCGGCTATCTGGCCCCGCGCGCGGTGGCGACCCGTCTGCTCGTGGTGGTCACGTTACGCCTGGAGGATACGCCCGCCGATCGCCTCGCGCTGCTGCACACGCTGCAGCGTAAGGGATGGGTGCAGGAGCGGGCGCTGCCGCGTCTCTCGCGCCAGGAGACCGCGGCGCTGGTGCGCGACCTGGTGCCCGACGTCGACCCGCGTTTTGTAGAGCGCGTCTATGCGGAGACCGAAGGGAATCCTTTCTTCATTATCGAGACGATCCGCGCCGTACGCGAGGCCGGGGGTGATTGGACGGAGAAGCTGCGCGATGACCGTTTCCGCCCAGGACCCGAACTGCCGATTCCGGAGCGCGTCAAGGAGGTTGTGCAATCGCGGCTGGATAAGCTGGACGAGCAAAGCCGCCTGGCCCTGTGCGTTGCTGCCGCCATCGGGCGCGAGTTCACCTTTGACGTCTTGCAGGAGGTGAGCCAGTACAGTACCGTCGAGCTCCTCAATGCTCTCGACGAGTGGGTGGCGCGCGGGCTGGTGCGGGAAACGAAGGATGGCTATGACTTTACCCACGAGAAACTGAGCCAGGTGGCGTACGAGGGATTGACGCGCGCCCGCCGCCGTTGGGTGCACGGGCGCATTGCCACTTTTCTCGAAGCGAACGTGCCCGAAAGCGATCCTGCCAAGCTGGCGTCGCACTATTTTCTCAGCAACGAAGCCGAGCGGGCCCTGCCCTACCTGGTGCGCGCCGGGGACCGGGCGCTGAGCACGCGCTCCTATGCCGAGGCGCGCGAGTTTGGGCTGCGGGCCATCGGTTTGCTGGGGCGTTTCCCGCGGCTAAAGCAGACACAGCAGACGGAGCGTATCGACCTCAACCTGCAACTGGCCCAGGCGCACGCCTTCACTGGGGCCCTGCCGCAGGCGCTGCAACTGCTGCAGGAGACGGAGCATCTGGCAGAAACCCTGGGCGATATCTGGCGGCTGGCGCGTGTCTTCCAGCGCTCGGCCCAGATTTTCTGGCTGCGCGGGCATGGCGCCGAGGCGGCCGACTACGCGCGCCGCGTGTTACGGCATGCCGAAGAGCTGGATGATCACGAGCTGCGCATCGCCGCGCTGCGCATGTTGGGCCGCACCCATATCTTGCTCGGCCGCTACGACGACGCCATTGCCTATCTCTTGCGCTATAGTGACCTGGCGGAGCAGATGGGGGCGCCGGCCGATCTGCCCGTGATCTACGGCTATCTGGGCGTGGCCTACGGCCGTGTCGGCTCGTGGCAACGGGCTATCGACGCGGGTCAGCGCGGCGTCGAGTTGGCGGCAGACAAACTCACAGGAGCGATGCACGCGGTCGCCCGCATGCAACTGGCCTTTATCCATTCCGAGTTACACGAGTGGGACCAGGTGCTGCAAGTGACGGCACCGGTGCGCGGGGCCTGGCAGGAAGAGGGGATGTCACCACACGCCTTCATGCTGCGCGCCGTCGTCGGGCGCGCGCTCGTGCACCGTGGGCAACGCGACGAGGGGCTCGCCGAGATCCAGAGTGCCTTGCAGTGGGCGCAGGAGGTCGATCATCGCCTTCTCGTGCACGTCGCCTACCTGCGCCTGGCGCAATGCCAGAGCCACGCCGGCAAGCACCGTGCGGCGCAGCAGACGGCGCAACAGGCAGAGGTCCTGGCAGCAAAGGCCGGCGATCCCTGGGCCGAAGCGGTCGCGTGGCGCACAAACGCCGAAGCCGCCATGCGCCTGGCCCGGCCTGACTGGCCCCAGATCGAGGGGCAACTGATCCGTGCCCGTGACCAGTTGCGCCGGCTTCGAACGCGACCCGATCTGGCGCGCACGTACCTGGTAATGCGCCGTCTCTACGATCGCGCGGGGCAGGTTGCCTGGGCGGTCGACTGTCACTTCCGCGCTACTACCATCTTCGACGAGCTGGGTATGCTCGACGAATTGCGTGAGGCGCAGGGGCGCCCGGCGGGCGAGCGGCGCGGCGCCGTCGTCCTGCCTGGCCTGCAGCTGCGCGGGCCGAACGTCTCTCTGGAAGAGGCCACCGGGCTTACCTAGCAAGCGATTTTCCTCTGCGCCACAGGCCAAGCCGGCGTTGTGGTCGCTCTTCTCCCCCACAGGCGTTAACGGTGTCGTAGACAGTTCGTTAACGCCCCTTTGCATATCATCTACCGTACCCGGCGAATCCAGATCCGGGCCCATGCTCTCTTGCCGCCTTCTGGAGGCGCGATGCCACGCGGATTCAGTCACGTTTTGAACAGTAGTACTCTCGCTCCGGGCGAGCTGCAGATGAAGGTCGAAGACGTTCAGCTGTCTTTTGGCGGCGTCATGGCCCTGGCAGGTGTGAGTCTGGAAGTGTACCAGAGCGAGATTATGGCGATCATCGGGCCGAACGGGGCGGGTAAAACCAGCCTGCTCAACTGCATGTCTGGGCTCTACTATCCACAGCAGGGGCGCATCCTCTTCTACAACGAGGGCAAAGAGCACGTCCTGACAAATCTCCGCCCGCACCGCATCGCCCGGTTAGGCGTCGCGCGTTCGTTCCAGAATATTGAGCTGTTCAAGCACATGACGGTGCTGGACAACTTGATGTTGGGCCGGCACGTGCACCTGAAGTCCGGCATCTTCTCCGGCGGTCTCTACTGGGGCGCTGCCCAGCGCGAAGAGGTGCGCCACCGCCGCTTCGTTGAGGATGTTATCGACCTGCTGGAAATCGAATCGATCCGCAAGCAGGCGGTGGGTACCCTTTCTTACGGGTTGCAGAAGCGCGTGGAGTTGGGTCGTGCCCTGGCACTCCAGCCCAGCATTTTGGTCCTGGATGAGCCGATGGCCGGTATGAACAGCGAAGAGAAAGAAGACATGGCGCGCTTTGTACTCGACATCAACGAAGAGCACGGCGTGACGGTGATCATCATCGAGCATGACATGGGCGTTGTGATGGACATTTCCGATCATGTCGCCGTCCTTGACTTTGGCCGCAAGATTGCCTACGGGACGCCGGATGAAGTGCAACAAGACGCGGCAGTCATCCAGGCCTACCTGGGCACCTCTGTGGAGCGTGGTTAGTAGCGATGGCCGCAGAGACATTCCCCCAGTTGCTGGTCGAGCGCGCCCGGGAATACGGTGACCGCACCGCGCTCCGGGAAAAGGATTACGGCATCTGGCAGTCGGTGAGCTGGAACGAGTACCTGGAGCATGCACGCCACTTCTCCCTCGGCTTGATTAACCTGGGCCTGACGGCGCAGGACACCGTTGCCATCATCGGCGACAATCGCCCCGAGTGGATCTACGCAGAGTTGGGCGCCCAGGCAGCCGGCGCCAAAGGTATTGGCATCTACCAGGATGCGGTCGTGCGCGAGATGATCTACATCATTACCCACGCCCGTGTCAAATTCATCGTGGTCGAGGATCAGGAACAGGTAGACAAGATCCTGGAGATGTGGCACGAGCTCAGCGGCGTGGAGAAGGTCATCTACTATGATCCCAAGGGCTTGCGCAACTACACGGAGCCGTTCCTGCTCTTTTTCCCTGAAGTCGAGGAGATGGGCAAGGCGTACGACGCGGAGCACCCGGGCCTCTTTGAGGAGCTTGTCGCTCGCGGGAAAGGGGAGGACATCGCCATCCTCTCCACCACGTCGGGTACCACGGGCAACCCCAAGCTGGCCATGATCACCCATCAGAACCTGATCAGCATGGGGCGCAACCTGATGTCAGTCGACCCGCTGCAGCCCGAGGACCGCTTTGTCAGCTTCTTACCCATGGCCTGGATCGGGGAGCAGATGATGTCCTTCGCTTGCAGTTTGCAGCGGGGGTTCACGCTTCACTTCCCGGAGGAACCGGAGACAGCGCTGTTTAACCTTCGCGAGATCGCGCCGCAGGCGATGTTTAGCCCGCCGCGTATCTGGGAGGATCTGGTCAGCCGCGTGATGGTCAAGATCGAGGATAGCACATGGCTCAAGCGCCGCGTTTACCGCTGGGCGATGAAGGTGGGCTACCAGATGGCCGACGTCCGTTTCCGCAAGGAGGAGCCGGGCCTTGGCCTGCGCATCCTCTACTCCCTCGGCGACCTTGCAGTGTTCGAGGCGATCAAGGATCACCTGGGCTTGCGCCACATCAAGTGGGCTTACACCGGCGGCGCCGCTCTGGGCCCAGACGTCTTCCGCTTCTTCCACGCCATGGGCGTCAACTTGAAGCAGATCTACGGACAAACGGAGGCCAGCGGCATCAGCGTCCTCCACCGGGACGGCGACATCAAGTTTCAGACGGTAGGCACTCCCGTACCCGGCACCGAAGTACGCATTTCCGAGAGCGGCGAAATCCTGCTCAAGTCGGAGGCGGTTTTCAAGGGGTATTACGGCAGCGAAATGTCCGCCGGTGATGCGTTGGTGGACGGCTGGCTCCGTTCAGGCGACGCAGGCTACTTCGACGAGGATGGACATCTCATTGTCATCGATCGCGTCAAAGATGTGATGACGCTGCACGATGGCACCAAATTCAGCCCGCAGTTCATCGAGAACAAACTGAAGTTCAGCCCATATGTGAAAGAGGCGGTGGTCTTCGGCGGCGATTGGCCCTTTGTTAGCGCGATTGTCAATATTGACATGGAGAACACGGGAAAGTGGGCGGAGAACAACCAGATTGCCTACACCACGTACACCGATCTGGCGCAGAAGGAGCAGGTGTACGAGCTGGTGCGCGAGCACGTCGAACAGGCGAATGCCGATCTGCCCGAGGCGGCGCGCATTCGCCGTTTCTTACTCCTGCACAAAGAGCTCGATGCCGACGATGCAGAATTGACGCGCACGCGCAAGGTGCGGCGCAACTTCGTCGCCCAGCGCTACGACGACATCATCTCGGCACTCTACAGCCAGAGCGATCATCTCGACGTGGAGACGACGATTAGCTATCAGGACGGGCGCACTGCCGATATCAGGACGCGCCTGAGAATCGAGACCCTCAACGGTCGCTAACAAGAAGCGGAAGACGCCGATGGACAAGTTTCTGCAACTGACCCTGACCGGCCTTACCAACGGGGCCATCTTCTCTCTCGTGGCCCTAGGTTTCGTCCTCATCTACAAAGCCAGCGACGTCATCAACTTTGCGCAGGGCGATTTCCTTCTGGTGGGCGCCTATGTGACGTTCGGGCTGGTCGCCCAAGTAGGTATCCCCTGGCCCCTGGGTGTGCTCCTCACGATGGTCATTGCCGTCATCCTCGGGCTGGCAGTAGAGCGGTTTGTGTTGCGCCCGCTCATCGGCGAGCCGATCATCTCGGTGATCATGGTCACCATCGGTCTTGCCAGCTTGCTGCAGGCGATGGTCAACGGCATCTGGGGTACCACCGGGCGTCCGTTTCCCGGCTTCATTCCCGACCAGACCTTGCGCATCGGCAGCGCCGTCATTCCCGCGGACCGCCTTGTGGCCATCGCCCTGGCAGCGATCCTGCTGATCATTTTCACCCTTTTCTTCCGCTACTCGCGCCACGGCATTGCCATGCGCGCCACAGCCGACGACCAGCAGGCAGCGCTGAGCATGGGCATCAGCGTGAAGTCGGTGTTTGCCCTGGCGTGGTCGATCGCCGCCGTCACCGCGGCGCTGGCGGGGGTTCTCGTGGCGAATATTGTCGGCGTCAGCGGGGTTGTTTCCAGCATCGGCCTGCGTGTTTTTCCCGTGGTGATCCTCGGCGGCCTGGACTCGGTACCTGGGGCTATCGTCGGGGGCGTGGTCATTGGCCTGCTGGAGGCCTACACAGGCGGTTACGTGGGCGGCGGCTTACAACAGGTGATTCCCTTTATTGTGCTGATCTTGATTCTGATGGTCAAGCCGTACGGGCTTTTCGGCGAAGAGCGGATCGAACGTGTGTAAACCAGGAGGACTGCCTGCGGGCCAGCCCTCCTCCACTGGGTAACGACAGCTATGGAATCTGGGGTATTTCACACGACGTATGCAAGCGACATGGCCCTGCGGCGCACGCCGCTCATGCGCCTGCGCCTGATCGTCGTTGTGGTTTTTCTTCTGGTCTTTCCCTTCGTCGCCAACGGATACCAGCTAACCCTGGCAAACCAGATCGGCATCTACGCCATTGGCGCCATTGGGCTCAACATCCTCACCGGCTTCACCGGTCAGATAAGCTTGGGACAGGGAGCGTTCATGGCCGTGGGCGCTTACAGCTCGGGGTTACTAGCGGCAAGAATGGGCATGCCGTGGTGGTTAACCATTCCCGTCGCCTGCACGGTTACAGCAGCCGTCGGCGCCGTATTTGGCATTCCCTCGTTGCGCCTCAAAGGCCTATACCTGGCGATCGCCACCCTGGCGGCACAACAGATCATCCAGTGGCTGATCACCAACTGGCGCGGCCTCACCGGCGGCGTGGAAGCGCTCGTGGTACCCACGCCGGAGCTATTCGGCCTGCGCATGAGCACCAACTTTCGCTTCTACTGGGTAGTTCTCTTCTTTGCCACACTAACGACCATCTTTGCTGTCAATCTCTTCCGCACCAAGATAGGGCGTGCCTTTATTGCGATTCGCGACCAGGACATTGCCGCCGAGGTGATGGGTGTCGATATCTTCCGTTACAAGCTACTCGCCTTTGCCACGTCTTCCTTTTTTGTCGGGCTCTCCGGTGCCCTGGTGGCACAGTGGCGCGGTATCGTCAATTACGAGCGCTTTACGATTGAGACATCGATCTTCTTCCTGGCGGTGATCATCATCGGGGGCCTCGGCTCCGTCGCAGGCTCCATCTACGGCGCCATTTTCATGACGCTGTTGCCAGCCATCCTGACGAACCTGGGTGGCGCCGTCGGCGGCAGCATACCTGGTCTCGCCGGTATTCTGCCCTTCATTCAGCAGGGCGTCTTCGGCCTGACAATTGTCCTCTTCCTGATTTTTGAGCCTGAGGGGATCGCCAAGATCTGGAAGAACGTCAAAGATTATTTCCGCTTGTGGCCGTTCAGTTACTAAGGGCAGGTTACTGTTGAATGTGGCTCTGTCCGAGAGTCGTATGTTTTTCCAAAGGAGGATAGGATGTTGGCAAGACGATGGCTATCGATGGTATTGGTGCTGGGGAGCGTTCTGCTCCTGATCGGGTGCGGGGGGGCCGAGCCCGAGGCGTCTGAAGAGACGATCAAGATCGGGGCTGTCTACGATCTCACCGGGGCCACGGCGGACGTCGGCACCCCGTATGCCGACGGCATCCGCGATTACGTGAGATGGCTCAACGGGCAGGGCGGGGTGGGAGGGCGCCAGATCGAGCTGTTCGGAGCTGACTACGCATACACCGTCGACCAGGCTGAACAGCTCTACAGCCAGTACGTGAGTCAGGAAGGCGTCGTTGCCTTCCAGGGCTGGGGCACCGGCGATACAGAAGCGCTGCGCGGGCGCGTTGCCGAGGACGAAATTCCCTACATGTCGGCCTCCTATTCGGCCGGGATGCAGAGCCCCGATGATGCGCCCTACAATTTCCTGGTAGGGACTACTTACTCGGACCAGTTCCGCATTGCCATCGACTATGCCATCGAGAACAGCGCCAGCGGCAGTCCGACCATTGCCTTGTTGCACCACGATAGTCCCTTTGGCCAGTCGCCATTAGAGGACGGTCGCGCCTACGCCGAGAGCCACGGCGCCGAGGTGATTGGCATCTCCATGCCCGGCGGCGCCACCGACTACACAGCCGAGTTGACCCAGGTGCAGGGTGCCGGGGCCGAATTCATCGTGATCCAGAACGTCTCCTCACCGGCGGCAACGCTGGTCAAAGATGTGGACCGCCTGGGGATGGATAGCCAGGTAATCTGCCTCAACTGGTGCACCGACGAGCTGTTTGTCAGCCTCGCGGGCGGCGCCGCCGAAGGCGTCATCGGCGCCAGCCCCTTTGCCTTCCCGAGCAGTGGCGTGGCCGGGCTGGAAGAGATTCGTGAATATGCTGAGTCCCAGAACAAGAACCTGGATGAGCTGGGCGTGCACTATGTCCAGGGATGGACGACGATGGCGGTCATGACGGAAGCGATCAGCCGCGTGCTCGACGCCGGAGATGAAGTGACCGGGCCGAATATTCGCGCCCAGTTGGAGCAGATGAGCGGCTTTGAAACGGGCGGCATCACGTCGCCGCTGACCTTCACCAGCGACGATCACGCCGGCAACAAAGCGCTCGTCTTGTACCAGGTCCAAGACGGCCTGTGGGTACCTCTGACCGATTACGTGTCTGCCGAGTAAACGAGAGAACCGGAGAGGGAGGGTCTTGACCCTCCCTCTCCGCGTAACCGGATTATGCTAACGCTCAACAACGTCGAGGTCATTTACGACGAAGTCATCCTGGTGCTGAAAGGGATGTCGCTGCACGTGCCGGAAGGACAGATTGTGGCCCTCCTCGGGGCCAACGGCGCCGGCAAATCGACGACGCTCAAGGCGATCTCCGGGCTCCTGAAGCCCGAAGATGGCGATGTCACCGACGGCGAGATTGTCTTCGAGGGCGAACAAATCCACCATCGGGACGCAGCGGAGATCGTGCGTCGCGGTATCTTCCAGGTGATGGAAGGGCGGCGCGTTTTCGAACACCTGGACGTGGAACAGAACCTGATCGCCGGCAGTTACACGCGCCAGGACCGGCAGAACGTGCGGGGCGACATCGAGATGACCTACGAGTACTTCCCGCGTCTGCGCGAGCGGCGGCGTCAGGCTGCCGGCTACCTTTCTGGAGGCGAACAGCAAATGCTGGCGATCGGGCGGGCGCTCATGGCGCGGCCCCGGCTGATGATGCTGGACGAACCATCGTTGGGTCTGGCACCGATGTTGGTGCAGGAAATCTTTGAAATCATCAGACGCATCAGGCGGGAACAGGGCGCCACTATCCTGCTGGTCGAGCAGAACGCGCGCCTGGCGCTCAACGTGGCCGACTATGCCTACATCATGGAAAACGGCCGCATCGTACTCGACGGCGAGCCGGCAAACCTCAAGGAGAACGCCGACGTGCGTGAGTTCTACCTCGGCCTGAACGAGGTGGGCGCGCGCAAGAGTTACCGCGACGTCAAACACTACAAACGGCGCAAGCGGTGGTTGTCGTAAGATGGATGGACCCTATTTCAACGCGGAAATGGAAACGATGGCTGCGGAGGCGTTGCTTGCGTGGCAGGGACGCCAGGTGGCGGGGGCCGTCGCCCACGGCTACGCGCACGCCCCGGCGATGCGGCGCATCATGGACGAAGCAGGCGTGCAGCCCGAAGACGTGCGTGGCGTCGACGACCTGGCGCGCATCCCCATCACCCGCAAAGATGAGCTCATCGAGTGGCAGCGTGCCGATCCGCCTTTCGGCGGTTTTCTCGCGGTGCCGCCCGGAGAGGTGAAGCGTTTCTTTCTCTCACCGGGCCCCCTTTTCGACCCCGAAGGGCGCCGTGACGATTACTGGCGCTGGGCGCCGGCGCTTTATGCAGCAGGCTTCCGCCCGGGCGACATCGTGCAAAACACGGCTGCCTACCACCGCACGCCGCTGGGCTTCATGTTTGATGAGGCTCTGCGGGCCATCGGCTGCGCCGTTGTCCCCACCGGACCCGGTGACACAGAGACCCAGTTGCAGATGATCCGCGAGCTGGGCGTGACCGGTTACGTCGGCGTGCCCAGCTACCTGATGACCCTGATCGAGCGGGCGGAGGAAAAGGGGTCGGCGTGGACGGAGGTCACGCGGCTGCGCACGGCGTTTCTCGCCGCCGAGCCGTTCCCGCCCTCGTTGCAGGAGGCTTTCCGCGCGCGTGACATCAGCTTCGGGGAGGGGTACGGCACGGCAGAGACAGGGAATCTGGGCTACGCCTGCGGGCACAGTCCGGGCTGGCACCTGCCATACGACGCGGTGGTGCAGGTGGTCGACCTCAACAGTGGCTTACCCCTCGGCCACGGGGAGGAAGGGGAGATAGTCGCCACCCTGTTCGACGAGACGTATGCTCTGATCCGCTTCGGCACCGGCGACCTCTCCGCGCTGGACACGACGCCCTGTCCCTGCGGTCGCACGACGGCGCGCCTCGTCGGCTGGCTTGGGCGGGTGGGACAGGCGGCAAAAGTGCGCGGCATGTTCGTCCACCCGCGGCAACTGGCTCAGGTACTCGAGAAGGCGGTGGGCGTCACGCGCTACCGCGCCGTCGTCACGCGCGAGGGTCACCGCGACCAGCTCACGGTGCAGGTGGAGGGCGAGGAGGAGACCCTGAACGTGGGCGCGCTGGCCGCGGCGCTGCAACAGGCAATCAAGGTCCGGCCCGACGTCGTCCTCGTGCCGGCAGGGACCATTGCCGAGGACGCTGCCGTGTTGCAGGATGACCGTACCTGGGAGTAGGCGCGCCTCCCGACCCCGTCTCTCGGGCGGAGCTTGAAGGCTACGCCGTTTTCGTTATCGACCCGGTCTAAGCGCGAGTGGTAGATAGATATCGAAAAAGGTTTGCTCTGCTGGCCCGAAAACGCCAAAGTGACTCAGGTGGCAGACGGCGACGCGGAATCTAGTGGCTTCGAGGTTGCGCTGGTACGCCGGCCTAGGCGTGCACGTACTTGCCGCATCTACCCATCCATCTTCGTCTACGTACAGGCCGAGCTCGCTCTCCATCATGCCTGTAACGTCTGCTGTTGCGGCGTCCTCCATAAGCTGCGCCCGCCGAGCGCTAACAACAGGCCGTCGACGATGATGCTTAATCCGGGCGATGCGAATCAGGCTCTCTTTTTCGTTCTGTCGATACGCTTCCGAACTGCCTTCGCTACCTTGCGTTGGTTCTGGTAGCGCGGGCCGTCCCTTCATCCCTCTCTTAACTACGTTGTCCGGCGACAAACGGCCGTGTTATGATTGCCAGTGTCGCCGTTGCGTGGCACCCGGCATCCTTCCTGGCGGCGAGCATCACACGATCCAGTAGCAAGTAGACAACCCGCAGTTGGCAATGTGACAGGCACAGGGCTTCCACCCGCGATGAATGCTACATGACGAGCCAGGAGAGTAACACGCCTATGCCGGCTTCAGGGCCACACACCGGGCTGTGGTGGCGCGCTCGCTGGCGCAGCCGCCTGCTCCCGGCTGCACTCGTGGGCCTGCTCATTGCGGCGGCGCTGATCGGCGTGTGGCTCTACGTTTATCTCTTTCCTCCACCTGTCCCTCTCGGCGACCGGGATGTCGACCAGCTGGTTGCTGCGGCAATGGCTTCGGCCACGCCGCCGCCGGCCAATTCCGCGCTCGTGTACCAGACCATCCTGCCTTCGCTGGTCTTCATCCAGACGACCGGGGCTGACGAAACTGGCGAAGAGGGATTTGGCGTGGGCAGCGGCGTCGTGGTCAACGGCAATGGCGATATCCTCACCGCGCTGCACGTCGTGGTCGATGCCACGGAAATTGAAGTGGCGTTTGCCGATGGCACGCTGGCGACGGCAACGGTTACAGGCGCCGACCCCGACAATGACATCGCCGTGCTGCAGACGAGCCAGCCGCCGGAGGTGATCGTGCCGGCCGTGTTAGGCAGCGCAAGCGCCATGCATGTCGGCGACGAGGCATACGTGGTCGGAAATCCACTCGGGCTGGCGGGCTCGCTGAGTGCCGGCGTGATCTCTGGCTTCGAGCGCTCGTTCACGGTGAGCAAGACAGAGCAGCGGCTGCAGGGGTTGATCCAGTTTGATGCGGCGGTGAATCCCGGCAACTCCGGCGGACCGTTACTCAATCGTGCCGGGCAGGTTGTGGGCATCGTCACCGCGCTGGCCAACCCCGACGAGACCAACTCTTTTAGCGGCATTGGCTTCGCCGTGCCGATACGGACGGCCGTTGCCGCGGCCGGTGCGCCGAACTACTAAGCAAAGGACAGATATATGGATCCCTCTGCCAATTCTGACAAACCGATGGAGCGCGTTCTCTACGAGGTCAAGAAGGTCATCGTCGGCCAGGACAACCTGCTGGAGCGGTTGATCGTGGCGCTGCTGGCGCGCGGGCACATCCTCGTCGAAGGGGTGCCGGGGCTGGCCAAGACGATGGCGATCAAGACGCTGGCGCAGACCATCGGCGGGCAGTTCCAGCGCATCCAATTCACCCCTGATCTCGTCCCCGCCGACCTGATCGGCACGCGTATCTACAACCAGAAGACAGGCGAATTCAGCACGTCGCTCGGCCCGGTCTTCACCAATCTCCTGCTCGCCGACGAAATCAACCGGGCGCCGGCCAAGGTGCAGAGCGCCCTGCTCGAGGTGATGCAGGAGCGGCAGGTAACGATCGGCCGCGAGACACACCCGGTGCCCAACCCATTTCTGGTCATGGCCACGCAGAACCCGATTGAATCGGAAGGCACCTACCCGTTGCCCGAAGCCCAGGTGGACCGTTTCATGCTCAAGGTTCTGGTAGGCTACCCGTCGCACACCGAGGAGTTCGTTATCGTCGAGCGCATGACCGCCGCGCTCAACCGGGTGCAGCGGGTCGTGGAGACGGAGCAGCTTCTTGCGCTGCAGGAGGTGGTCGACGGTGTATACGTCGATCCCGCGCTGATCGAATATGCCGTGAAGCTGGTGACTGCCACACGCCAGCCGGCGGCCGTGGGGCTGGGCGACCTGGCGCCCTATCTCAGCTTTGGTGCCAGCCCGCGGGCCTCGATCAACCTCATCCTGGCGGGGCGGGCGCTGGCCTTCGTGCGCGGGCGCCACTATGCCCTGCCGCAAGATATCCGTGATCTCGCTGCCGACGTCATCCGGCACCGGCTGGTGCTCTCGTATGAAGCGCTGGCGGAAGACATCAGCGCCGACGACTTGCTGCAACGCATCCTCGGCGCCGTACCGCTCCCGGAGGTTCCCCTGCATGAACGGGCTTACAGCCGCCCCACAGCCTGAGACGAGCACGCCGGAGCGGCTGCTGCGCCGCCTGGAATGGCGCGTCATCCGCCGCCTCGACGGTCTGCTACAGGGTGACTACCGTACCCTCTTCTACGGCACCGGCCTCGACTTCGCTGATCTGCGCGAGTACGAGCCGCGCGACGACGTGCGCCGCATCGATTGGAACGTGACGGCGCGCATGAACAGCCCCTACGTGCGCCAGTATGTGGAGGATCGCGACATCACCGCCTGGTTTTTGCTCGACCTCAGCCCGTCGATGGCCTTCGGCCCGGCGAGCAGGCCCAAAGAACTGGTGCTCGCCGATTTTGTGGCCACGCTGGCCCTGCTGCTCACGCGCAGCGGCAACCGTGTTGGCGCCATGCTGTACAACAACCGGCTGGAGCGCACCATTCCGCCGCGCGGCGGGCGCAACCAGGTGCTGCGGCTCCTGCGCGACCTCACACGCAGGCAAGCGGCACCGGCGGGGAGAACGACGGATCTGAGCGAGCTACTCCGCGCCGGCCTGAACACGTTTGCACGCCGCTCGCTCGTCTTCGTCGTCTCTGACTTCATCAGCGAGCCCGGCTGGGAGCGACCTCTGACCCTGCTCAGCCGCCGCCACGAACTCATCGCCATTCGCCTCTACGATCCGCGCGAAACAGAGCTCCCTGATGCGGGGATGATAGTCGTCGAGGATGCCGAGACCGGCGAGCAACTACTGGTAGACACCGGCAACCTCACCTTCCGCCGCCGCTTCCTGGAGGCCGCGGAGCGGCGCGAAGCGCTGCTCAAGGAGAACGTGCAGCGCGCGGGCGTGGATCTGTACACTGTCTCTACGGAAGAGGATCTGGTCAGTGCCATCGTGCGCATGGCCTCGCTGCGCAAGCGGCGCCGGAGATAGGGAGCGGCTGTCCATGACGCTGCTCTGGCCCTGGATGCTGTTGGCGCTGCTGCTGGTTCCCCTGTTGGCGTGGCTCTATCTGCGCCTGCTGCGCCGGCAGCAGCAGGCAGTCGCCGCGCTTGGCCCACTCGGCGTGACGAGCAACCCGGCCGGGCGTGGCGCTGGTCGCCGCCGCCACGTGCCGCCCGCCCTCTACCTGTGCGGGCTTTCGTTCCTTCTGTTCGGGCTCGCCCGGCCGGAGCTGCCGATCAGCCTGCCGCGCATCGAGGGGACGGTGGTGCTGGCCTTTGACGTCTCCAACAGTATGCTCGCCGACGATCTGGAGCCGACGCGCATCGAGGCGGCGAAGGAGGCGGCACGCGCCTTTGTCGAAAGCCAGCCCAGCACGATCCTGATTGGCGTGGTCGCCTTCAGCAACGGCGCGCTCATTGTGCAGCCGCCCACGAATAGGCAGGCCGAGGTGCTTACGGCGATCGACCGCATCACGCCGCAGGGGGCTACGTCACTGGGACAGGGTATCTTCACCTCGCTCAACGCCATCGCCGGCAAGCCTATCGGGCAGGACGAGACGCTTCCCGTGGATGGAGTGCCGGAGGATCTGCCGCCCATCGAGATCGACGACTACTCCTCGGCGGTGATCATCCTGCTCACCGACGGCGAGAACACGAGCGCCCCCGATCCCCTTGACGTGGCTCAGCTCGCCGCCGACGCGGGAGTGCGCATCTATCCTGTAGGGATCGGCAGCGTCGAGGGCGCGGTGCTCGAGCTCGACGGTTTCCACGTCCTGACCCGGCTGGACAAAGCGGTCCTGGAGGGGATTGCCGCGGTGACCAACGGTGCGTATTACCATGCCGAGGACGCTGCGACGCTACGCGACATCTACCAGACGATTGATTTACAGATGACCATAGAAGGAGAAATGATGGAAGCAACGTCTGTCCTTGCCGGCGTTGGCGCCTTCTTCTTCCTCCTCGGCGGCGGGCTTTCAATGGTCTGGTTCGGGAGGGTACCCTGATGCGGCTGTCCTCCTGCTCGCGTACGGTTGAGTGGCCTGCCGGGGCTGGCTGCCGATGAGTGTCTTATCCCCCTGGTTCTTGACGCTGCTGCTGCTGATTCCGCTGCTGCTGGCAGCCTATCTGTGGATGCTGCTGCGGCGGCGCAAGTTTGCGGTACGTTACTCTAGCCTCTCGCTAATCCGCGAGGCGCTGCCGCGGCGCTCGCGCTGGCGCCAGCATCTGCCCTTTGCCCTGTTCCTGCTTGGATTGACCGGGCTGCTCGCCGCCGTCGCCCGGCCTGTGGCCCTGGTCGAGGTGCGGCTGAGCCGGACGACCATTATCCTGGCGCTGGACGTGTCGCGCAGCATGTGCGCTACCGACGTCGATCCCAACCGGCTGACGGTTGCGCAGGATGCGGCGCTGGCCTTTATCGAGGATCAGGTGGAGGGTACACAGATCGGCGTCGTCGCCTTTGCCGATTTTGCCGAGCTGGTCGTGCCGCCGACTACGGATAAAGAAGCGTTACGCGCCGCGGTCGAAAACTTGACGACGGCGCTGGGCACCGCTATCGGCAGTGCCACGCTGAAAGCAATTGATGCCATCGCCGCGATCAACCCGGCCGTGGCGCCCAGTGGTCTGAATCTGCAGGGGGACGAAACCAATCCCGGGCCGGATGCTGATTACCAACCGGATATCATCGTGCTGCTCACCGATGGTGCCAACAGCCGTGGCCCGCGACCTGTCGACGCCGCCGAGCAGGCCGCCGGTCGTCGCATCCGCGTCTACACGATTGGTTTCGGCTCAGCTGACCCCGGGCGTATGGTGTGTACGCGAGCGCAGATGGGCGGCGACAGTTTTAGCGGCGGCTTCGGCGGCGGGTTTGGCGGCGGCAGTTTTGGCGGCGGGGGTAATTTCCGCCGCTTCCTCGTCATTGACGAGGAGACCTTGCAGGCAGTCGCCGAGCTCACCGGCGGCGAGTATTACCGCGCAGAAAGCGCCGACCAGCTCTACGAGGTCTTCCTCAACCTGCCGGCGCAGATGGAGCTGCAGAAAGAGGCGGTGGAGATCAGTGTCATCCTTGCCGGGCTCGGCGCGCTGCTAGCGACGGTGGGGGTCGTCCTCTCACAGTGGTGGCACCGCCATCTGTAGGTGCGGGTCGGCCACCGGCCGTTGCATGCGCTACTCCCCCTACCCCAGCGCGTATGCAGGAGATTAGAACCCGGCAAAGGTCGTTGACGGCGTAGCCACTATCCTTCTAGAATGAGCAGCGCATTGTTTGGTTTTTTTGGAATATGGTCGGCGACCGGGATAACGTGTGATGGAGTTGACGAAACGGCAAGAAGAATTCGTACGCTCGATGCTCGAATTATATGGCGAGCTGCAAGAGCCGTTCCATTACTCCGAGCTGGCCGAACGGTTGGGCGTGAGCCGTTTCACGGCGTACGATATGCTGCGCGTCCTTGAGGAAAAAGGGATCGTGAGCTCGCACTACCGGCTCGACGAGGAGCGCGGGGGACCAGGCCGTTCGGTTGTCATGTACGAGCCGACCCCACGGGCACGGCGTATCCTGGCGGACGTATTTAGCGCCACACGCGGGCAGGACTGGGAAGCTGTGAAGGAGCGCCTCCTGCAGGAGGTGCTGCACGGCGGGTTCGGCGACGCGGAGATGGCCCAGGAGATGCTGGCGCGCACGCCGCCCGACGAGTCGCCGGCGCTGCGCTACTGCATCGAGGTGATGACCGTCATCGCCCTGCGCCTGCGCCGCCATGACAGCCGCCAGCTGCTGTTGGAGCACCTGGAGCGCTTTCTGTCGCGCCAGGGCAGCTCGTGCCGCTCAGGCTTGAGCCTGCTTGGCGGCTTTGCCCTGGGGGTGCTGGCCGAAGAAGATGGCGCCGACGAGGCGTGGGAACAGGAGCTGCTCGATCACGTCTGGCAGTATGAAACGCTGGTGGTCGATATGGATGCGCCGACATGCCGGCGCCTGGCGGCGCGCCTCGAAGAGGTATTTGCACCCTTAAGCGGCGCTTAGTTATTTGCCGCAAAGTTTGGTTTTTTTGGATTAAGCGTCTATTGTGACGCGTTGGGTGATGGTAAGAACTCGCTGGCAAAAGGTTTTCATCGACTTATGGCGCAACCGGGGCCGCACGTTGGTCGTCGCCCTGGCGATCGCCGTTGGCGTGTTTGCCGTGGGTGGCGTGCTGAATACGCAGGAGCTGATGCTGCGCGAGTTTGAGCGCGGCCAGAGCGAGGCACGGCTGGCGGATGCAGTCGTCTACACCATCCCGTTTACCGAAAGCTTCGCCGAACGTGTCACCCGCTTTCCAGAGGTGAGCGTCGCCGAAGGTCGCCACGTAGCCAGCGGCCGGACGCCTATCTCAGAAGGTGAGTGGCAGAACGTGGTGACCATCTCCGTTCCCGATTTCGAAGCGATGGAGGTGGATGCGGTCCTGCCGCTACAGGGGAGCTTCCCACCGGGCGACCGGGAGATCGTCCTCGAACATCTGTCGCTCGACTACTTGGGCATGGCGGTGGGCGAGCGCCTCGACCTAGAGATGGATAACGGCGCCCGCAAGCAACTGCGTATCGCCGGCACGGTACACGACCCGCAGCAGATGACGCCGGAGATCATGGGCGACGTCGTCGGTTATGTGACGCCGGAGACGATGACCCTCCTGGGTGAAACAGGCCAGTTCACGGAGCTGCGCATCCGGGTCGCAGACCATGCAGAAGACCGCCGCCATGTGGAGGCAGTTGTGGCCCAGGTTGAAGATCAGATTGAAGCGAGCGGCCGGCCGGTGCTCGGCAGCCGCATCCCGGAGCGCTTCATCCGGCCGATCATCGACACCCTGCTGGTGATTATCTCCACCTTCGGCGGCATGATTCTCTTCCTTTCCGGCTTCCTTGTCGTCAACGTGATTTCGGCGCTGATCACCCAGCAGATTAAGCAGATCGGCGTGATGAAGCTAATCGGCGCGCGGCGCAGCCAGGTGATCAGCCTCTATCTGCTGACCGTCCTCGTCTACGGCGCGATTGCCGTGGCCATCGGCCTGCCGTTGTCGGTGGTTGCCTCACGCTTCTTCATGAAGACAAGCATCGAGGGGTTGTTGAATATCGTCTCCGAGAGCTATAGTCTGCCCCCGCTGCTCATCGCCGCTCAGGTGGCCATTGGCCTACTCCTACCGCTGGCGGCAGGGTTGCTCCCGGCCTGGCGGGGGACGCGCATCACGACCTTTGAGGCGCTGAACGACGCGGGCGTGGCCAAGCGCTCGCCGAGCCAGGGGGCGATCGAGCCGCTGCTCGCGCGGCTGCAAGGGGCTGGCCTGGTGCGCCGGCCGCTCGTGCTCGCGTTGCGCAATACACTACGGCACAAAGGTCGCCTGGCACAGACCCTCTTCGTGCTCATTTTCGGGACGGCGCTGTTTATCGCCGTGCTCACCGTGCGCAGCTCCGTGAACGAAACGATCGACGGTTTCTTGCGCTTCCACCAGTACGACGTCTCGGTAGAGCTAGACGGCCATTACCGCCAGCCGGCGCTGGAACAGGTAGCGCTGGGGGTGCCGGATGTCGCGGCGGTAGAAACGTGGTCGACGGGCGCGGGCACCCGCCTGCGCGCGGACGGCAGCAAGAGCAGCCCGTTCATGGTCAACGCGTTGCCGCCGGACACGGCGCTGATGTCGCCGCGCATTGACGGCGGACGCTGGCTGGAGCCGGAAGACGGCCGGGCGGTCGTCGTCAATTCGGACGTGACCAAGGACGAGCCGGATTTGCACGTCGGCAGCGAGATCGTGCTCGATCTGAACGGCCGCGAAGCGGCGTGGCAGGTAGTGGGCATTGTCTCTACCGTAGCGCGCGGACCTGCAATCTACGTCCCGTTAGCCACGTATGCGCACCTGACAGGAACACCGGGCCAGGCGACTCAGGTGAAAGTGGTCACGGCAGAACACGACGCTGCGGCGCAAGAGCAGGTAAAGGAGGCGCTGTTTACTGCTTTTGAGCAAGCCGGCATCGGCGTTTCCAGAACGGAGACGACCCAGGAGATCCGCGGTCAGAACGAATTGATGTTTAACCTCATCGTGATCTTCCTGATCATCATGGCCCTCCTGCTCGCAGCCGTCGGCGGCCTCGGGCTGACGACGACGATGAGTATCAACGTGCTGGAACGGATCCGCGAGATCGGCGTGCTACGCGCCATCGGTGCTGCCAACCCCGCGGTGCGCAAGATTGTTGTGGCCGAAGGGGTATTGATCGGCGTGCTGAGCTGGGTGATAGGGTTCCTGATCTCCTTCCCGGTGGGGGCAAAGATGAGCGAGGTGATCGGCATGGCCTTACTCAACATCCCGCTCACCTATCGCTACTCGGCGCTAGCGGCTGCCGTCTGGTTCGTCGCGATTGTGCTTATCGCGGTGGCAGCCAGCCTGGGACCGGCGCGCAATGCGGTAAAGTTGACAGTGCGCGAGGTTCTCGCTTATGAATAAGAAAGGACACCAAAGAGACGTAACATATGGAAACGATCGTTAGCAATTATCAGGGACGCAACGGCCATAACGGCAACGGGTATGGTAGGCAGCGACCGGCAGCGGAGGTGCTGGTCGACGCGCGCGGCATCCACAAAGCGTACCGTACGCCGGCCGGTGACTTCCTCGCCCTGAAGGACGTAGACCTGCAGATTAGCAAGGGCGAGTTCGTGGCAGTGACGGGAAAGTCCGGCGCCGGGAAGTCGACGCTGATTAACATGATCACCGGCATTGACAGGCCGACCGGCGGCGCTATCTACGTGGGAAAGAACCCGCTGCACGAAATGGGCGAAGACGAGCGCGCAACCTGGCGCGGCCAGAACGTGGGCGTCATCTTCCAGTTCTTCCAGCTCCTGCCAGCGCTGACCTGTGTGCAGAACGTGATGTTGCCGATGGATTTTGCCAACCGCTACGCGACCACCCAGGAGCGGCGCGAGCGCGCCCTGCATCTGCTGGAGCAGGTGGGCATTGCCGAGCACGCCGATAAGCTGCCCTCGGCCGTTTCCGGTGGGCAGCGCCAGCGCGTGGCGATCGCTCGCGCCCTGGCGAACGATCCCGCCTTCCTCGCTGCCGATGAGCCTACAGGCAACCTCGATTCACGTACGGCAGCCGATGTGTTCCGTGTCTTTGAGGGGCTGGCGGCCGATGGCAAGACGATTTTGATGGTCACGCACGACCGGGAGCTCGCCGCGCAGGCCGGGCGCATCGTGCGTCTGGCCGATGGCGAGATCGTCAACGGAGCGGGCCAGGGGGTGAGTGACGCCAATGAGTAAGCGCGCGGGCAGCGCCCGGCCGGCTGCCGGCCTCCGCACCCACCCCGTGAACGGTTCGTCCTCCGTGGCGCCAACGACGATGATCGATCTGCGCAACGTGAGCAAAGCGTACCAGACGCCGGCCGGCCCTTTCTGGGCCCTAAAAGGGATCGACCTGCAGGTGGCGCCGGGCGAGTTTATCTCCGTCGTTGGTAAGTCGGGCAGCGGTAAGTCGACACTCATCAACATGTTTACGGGTATCGACCATCCCAGCGGCGGCGAGGCGATCGTCGCCCAGACGCGGATCGGCGAGCTGAATGAAGAGCAGATGGCGATGTGGCGCGGGCGCAACCTGGGCATCATCTTCCAGTTTTTCCAGCTCCTGCCGGCACTAACCATCGTGGAGAACGTGATGCTGCCAATGGACCTCTCCGGCGTGTACGCCGAGGCGGAGCGGGCCGAGCGGGCGATGCATTTACTGGAGCTTGTGGAGATGGCGGATGATGCGCACAAATTCCCATCGGCTGTTTCTGGCGGGCAGCAGCAGAAAGCGGCCATTGCCCGCGCCCTGGCCAACGATCCACCCGTCCTCGTGGCCGACGAGCCCACCGGCAACCTCGATTCGCGCGCGGCGGACGGCGTGTTCGGGCTGTTCGAGTCGCTGGTGGCGCAGGGCAAGACCATTCTGATGGTTACGCACGACGACGAGATGGCAGCGCGGGTGCCGCGCACGGTGACACTCGCCGATGGGCTGATCGTCGACGAGGTGCGCCGGGGGAACGGAGCCGGCCGGATGGCGACGTCTGTGAGGAGAACGGGGCCATGAAGAAATGGTGGATCGTGGGCCTGGGTATGCTCCTGCTACTCGCTGGGGGCATGTTGGTCCTGGCGAAACCGTGGCAGACAGCCGCGCCAGAGGCGGCCGGGGCATCGCCGGCAGCCCAGGAGGATGATCCGGCGGCGGAAGCCGAGGCTGTTGCGCGCGCAGCCGCCGTGTTTGCCGAAGGGCGCCTGGTACCTCTACGCAGCGCCAACCTGGCCTTTGAGTCCAGCGGCCGGGTCGAGGAGCTTCTGGTCACCGAAGGGGATGAAGTAGCGGCCGGGGCGCCATTGATGCGCCTGGAAACGCGCGATGCAGAGATCGCCGTGCGTCAGGCGCAGGCGGGGCTGGCGCTGGTCCAGGCCAACCTGGAAGCGGCGCAGGCACGCCTGCTCAGCGCACAAGAGGGACAACGGGTGGCGGAGCTGGCTGTGCAGGCTGCGGAAGCGGCGTTGGCCGTGGTTACGGCTGCGCCCCGGGACGAAGCGATCGCTGCAGCAGAAGGCGCCGTGGCCGAAGCCAGCGCCGGCGTGTCCCAGGCGGCCGGGCAGCGCGACGCGACGTTGGAGACAGACAGCGCCGCCATTGCCGCCGCGCAGGCGCAGCTCGAGGCGGCCGAGGCCACGCTGTTCGCGGTGCGCATCGCCAACGAGCCCATCATCCAGGATGAGGAGAAACCGGCTGCGGAACGGGAGCTGGCGCAGCTGCGGCTGAACGCGGCCGAAGCCGAGGTAGCAGCAGCCCAGGCCGAGTTGAACCGTGCCCGGGCCGGCTCGACTGAGGCAGAGCAGCGGGCGGCGGCGAACGCCGTCACGACGGCAGCTGCCCTGCGCGATGCGGCCCGGGCGCAGCTCGCTCTGCTTGAGGCGGGGGCGCGTCCGGAAGAAGCCGGTGTTGCGCAGAAGCAAGTTGAGCAGACAGCGAGCGCCGCAGCCGAGGCTGCGGCCACCATGTCTCTGGCGGAGACGGCGGTGCGCCAGGCAGAGGCAGACGCCAGTGTG
>JAVVFG010000005.1:0-29060 GCA_032260445.1 Anaerolineae bacterium
AAACGCGGCGAGGGCCGCCGCGCGCTCCGGCTGGACGAATGTCCCGGCCGGCGCCTCCTGGTAGGAAGCGAGCAGGAAGGCCGGGATCCACGTCCACATCGCGTACAGCTCCCACATGTGGCCAAGGTAGCCGAGATTGGCCAGGCGCAGGCCGCGCTCGCGCAGCGCTTCGCCGGCGTAGCGCCAGCGGAAGGGGGCCGGCGCGCTGCGGTGCGGACCCAGGTGCCCGGTGCGCCAGACGATCAGCCCGCCCGCCAGCGCCAGCGCCGAAGCGGCGTAGAGCACAAACTGCCAGCGCTCGACGCCGCCCAGCGCGCGCAGCAAGTGGGGTCCTGCCGAGCCGACAGTCAGCGCGCCGACGAGCAGCCCCAGCCCCAGGCCGCGATCCGCTTTCATCCAGGTGGCCATGATCTTCATGCCCACGGGGTAAACGCCGGCGAGCACAAAGCCCGTCGCGAAGCGCAGCACGAGGGCGAGGGCGTATCCGGCTGGCAGCAGGGCCATGAGGGCGTTGGCCAGGGCGCCGAGCACTGCCGCGAGGGCGAAGATGTGGCGCGGCGACCAGCGGTCGGCGACGTTGAAAACGGCGCTGAGGAAAGCGCCGCTGACAAAACCGATCTGCACCATCGCCGTTAGCCAGGAAGCGCCGGCTGCGGTCAGCTGCCAGCGGCCGGCCAGCGCGGGGGTCACCGCCGACGCTGAGAACCAGAGTCCCATCGCCAGCAGCTCGCCCAGCGCCAGCAGCAGCACCGTGCGCCATTTGGTGGACATGGGTTGTCTCCTGGGCTCGTCTTGGATGACTGGACTGGGCTCTATTATAGTCGATTCGTCGCGGGTTGTCTGGAGCCGGCTCCATTCGCCTTAGGCGAACAGATCATCCAGTTCCGTTGCCGACCAGCAGATTATGCTCGTCCGCGCCGGCAAAGAGGTGGATGCGGGCCATATCGACCATCACCTCTTGCTCCATGCCGGTATGGACCTCGACGCGCGGGCTAAAGCGGGCGACAAATGATTCGTGCCCGGTGGTGAGGACGACGTGGGTCTCGAAGCCCAGCGGCTCGATCACCTCCACCTTCATGGGCACACGCACGAACTGCTCGCTGCCGCGCACCTCCTCGGCGTGGATATCCTCGGGGCGGATGCCGAGGACGAGATCGTCGCCGATGAAGCGCTCTACCGCCGCCGTTTGCTCCGGCAGGAGGGGCAGGCGGAGGTCCTGGCTCGTAAACCAGACTCTGCCCTCGGCAGCCTCCAGCTCGCCGCGCGAGAAGTTCATCGGTGGGCTGCCGACGAAGCCGGCGACAAAGAGATTGGCGGGCTGGTGGTAGACTTCATCTGGCGTCCCCACCTGCTGGATGCGGCCGTCGAGCATGACGACGATGCGATCGCCCATGGTCATCGCTTCCACCTGATCGTGGGTGACGTAGATCATCGTGCTTTGCAGGTCGTCGTGCAGTTTGGAGAGCTCGGCGCGCATCTGCACGCGCAGCTTGGCGTCGAGCGCGCTGAGCGGCTCGTCGAAGAGGAAAGCGGCGGGGTGGCGCACGATCGCCCGCCCCAGAGCGACGCGCTGCTGCTGGCCGCCGGAAAGCTGGTCGGGGCGGCGCTCGAGCAGGTTGGTGATGCCGAGGATTTCCCCCGCTTCCCGGACACGTTCGTCGATCGCCGCTGCCGCGAATTTGCGCCGCTTGAGGCCGTAGGCCATGTTGTCGTAGATGCTCATGTGCGGATAGAGCGCGTAATTCTGGAAGACCACGGCCACGTCGCGATGGCGCGGCGCGACGTCGTTGATGCGGCGGTCGCCGATGTAGATGTCGCCGCTGCTGGCTTTTTCCAGACCGGCGATCATGCGCAGTGTTGTCGTCTTGCCCTTGTCTGCGCCCGCAAACTCGCCGTGTGCCTAGGCAACCTTCGTGGCAATCCACCAGGTGGTTCCGCCTGGATCCCGTACGCCGGCGCGTTTGTCTTCGTCCTCTTTCTGCACCGGCTCTTGGACTGGGGTGGCACCGGCGGCGAGGGCGCGCTGGTAGGTGGCGTCGACATCGGCGACATAGACGTGGACGTGGGCGGACGTGGCCGGCCACTCGGGTACGGCGCCGGCGAGCATGACGACGGTATCGTCGATGCGTACCTCGGCGTGCATCAATTTGCCCTCATCGTCCGGGAAGCGGCGCAGCTCCTCCGCATCAAAGACGGCGACGAGAAAGTCGATCGTGCGGCTGGCGCCGTCGACGATCAGGTATGGGGAGACGGTGCTGTAGTTTTCCGGTTTGTAGGTTGGGTTTATGGTTCCTCCTGCGGTCGAAAGGCTACTCTAATATACCGCACGGGTGCCCCGCGCCTGCGTTCCAAATCGGTGCGCGGCGGCTGAGGCACGTCTCCCGGCACAAAGAGGGCGGCACGCTCGGCGGCATCGGTCGGCCAGTTGCCGCCGCTGGTCGCTTCGTAGTGGCTGCTTTCGTCGTAAGTGCGCGCGTTGGCGATGCGCTGTCCCAGCTCCTCCAGCAGGGCGCGGCGCGGGATGTTGCCGGGCCAGCTGGCGTAGCGGGCGGCGGAGACGACAGCGTGGAGCCGGTTGCCGTTGCGTGGCGCGATGGCGTCCAGGATCTGGTTGGCTTCGTTGTCCGGCCGGTCGCCGGTCCAGGGCGTGGCGTTGTCGCTGCCGTGATGGCCGACCTTGAGAAAGTCGAGCGGTTCGTCGAGCAGGGCGCGGTGGCGCGCCCACATCACGTTCCAGCTAAAGTTTTGTTTGCCCTCCTCGAAGCGTCCTTTGCGCGTGAACTTACACTCGGCGTCGCCGGTAAAGAGCAGGCGCCGCCCGCGCCAGGTGAGCAGGAAGACAATGCTGCTGTTGTTGATCAGCTCGTTCTGGGCCATCGCCAGCAGCACGGCGCGGCTACCCATGCGCGCGCGCAGACGGCGGAAATCGCCGCGGCTGATCGTCAGGTCGCCGTTGTCAAATTCCCAGTTGATCGCGTCGCCGGCTGCTGTGAGGATGTGGCGGTTGAACTCGGCGAAGACGTCGGCCGGGTCGCTATCGGTCACGCCGAGGTAATCGGCATCGATGCGCCGGCTGGGGGCCAGCACGTGAATCGCGGCGCCGGGCTCGTCGAAGAGCTGCAGCGCATCTGCCGGCGTCCCGTCGTCGACGTAGAGCGGCGGGGTCAGGCCGCCGCTGAGCAGCTCGCGGGCATTGCTGGCAATCTGCCCCTGGTTGAGGCTGAACAGTTCCTGGGCAAGCTGAGTCAGCGCCGGGTGCAGGTCGGCCTGGAGCAGGGCCTGCAGCGCCAGATTACCGGCCCTGAGCTGCTCGCGTGCGCGCTGCGCATTGGGGTTGTCTGGATCCATCAGCGCGTTGAGCCAGAGGCGTTCGATCTGCATGCGGCGCCAGCGCGGTGCCGTCGACTCCAGGCCAAAGCTGGCGAAGTGGTCCATGTGCGGGTGGGTGACGGCGAGCAGGTCGAGCCGCTTGCGCCCGCTGGCAGGATCCCTGGGCAACATGCGCGTAATGTGGGTGATGGCCAGTTTGAGCAGCTCCTCGCTGGCGTTGGGGTCGATGGTGCCGCAGTCGACGACGATGTGGCGCATGCGCGTCGTGCCGTTCGCGTCGCGGTCGGGCACGCGGAGATAGATGCAGTCGCCGACGCCGACGTTGTAGACGTAGACTAGAAGCTGGTCGTCCATTGCAGTTGCCTCCAGGGGTTCGGCTCGTCTTCGGCGGTAGCGTGGAGCGGGTTGCGCAGCGGCGGCGGGATCGCCAGTTGTAGCCGCCCATCTTCGACGGAGACGACCACCGCCGGGCTCCACGGGCCGGGCACGGCGGTTTCCGGCTCGCCGGCAATGCCGAAGCGTGTCTGGCGGGCGATATGCTCGAGCAGGGCGTCACGCCGCTGCCGGCCGGCCTGCACGTCACGTTCGCCGGTGAAGCCCGGCTTGTTCTCCCAGGCGAGCACGTTGCCGCGCCCGTCGAGCACGAGCGTGCCGCCGCAGAGCAGCTCGGCGCGGGTGCCCTGTAGCCGGCCGAAGCGCGCATCCTCCAATGGCACCTCTTCGCGCCACACGTACTCGACGATGATTTCGCGCGGCAGGCGCACGGCGGCGGCGCCATACTTCGCTGTATCGTACAGGTCGACCACTTCGATATCCTGCTGTAGGGGGATGTGCAGCTGGCGCCGGTTGTCGTTGAGGAAGTAGTAGGCGGCAGCGCGGGAGCGGGCAATGCGATTGATGTCGTGGATGATTTCCATCCGCGGCGCATCGCCGGGCGCGACCGCACACTGGCGCGGATCGGCGCGGCAATGTGCAGCGTCGAAGGGGCAGATCTGCCGCCGGTGGAAGACGTCGTGGATCAGGCCATAGTAAGCCTGGCCGTGGTCGCTGTCGCGCTCTTCGTAGAGCAGGAAGTTCTTGAGCACGGCGCGGGCATAATCGGCAAACTGGATGTCGACCGGCGGGCAGAAGTCGAGTGGCTGCAGTGCGAGGCGGCGGAAGCGATCGGCCGCCCACCACAGCGCCTGTAGCGGGCTGCTCCTGCCGTCGCGTTGGTGGATGGCGGCGATCCCTGCCAGGATCTCGAACATCGCCCCGGTCAGCACCTGGGAGAGATCGTGCGGCGACGTATCGACCGCAAAATCGTCCATCGTGAAGGTGTTGTTGGCATTGCGCAACGACGAGGAGCGCATCACCTCGGCGCCAAACTCCTCGGCGAGCAGGGCGATGGCGTTGTCGCGGTCGAGGGCGCCGTGGCCCGCGGCGCCGACGCTGCGCCGCAGCGGGTTGTTGAGGATGGCGATGATGATCGCCGTGAGGTCGGCGATCGCTTCGTGAAAGGCGGCGGTCTGCAGGCTGGTGTAGTGGTAATAGAAGGGGCGGATCCCATCGAGCACGGCGTGGCCCATCTCGTGGGCGATGATGTCATGCGACAGGCAGGTGTAGGTGGGCGCGCCGGCAGCGCCGAAGTAGTAGAACTGCAGCGATTTGCTATTGCGGTCGTAATAGGCGTTTTCGTCATAGCCGGCGTGGGGCACGAGGATGAGACGGTTGCCGCCGAAAGCCCAGGGAATCGGCCGGCCGAGCGCCTGCGGCGCCTCGTACAGGTCCAGCACCGACTGGGCCACCGCCCACATATTCACCTGGTGGAACTGGAAACTGTCGCACTGGCTGGCGTCAAGCGTCTGCCCGTCGGGGCCGGTATAGCGGGCGCCGCGCTGCGACCAGCGGGCGGGCGGGATCAGGGCGCCTGTATCCGCATTGTAGTCGAGCACGGCAAAGCGCGCGCTCACCGGCCCGTCGCCCAGCCCCGGCTCCCACCTGACTTCGAGCTGCTGGATCCCTTGTGCCGGATCGGCGGCCGCGACGCGCGGATCTTGCACGTAGGCCCATAGGCCCTGGAGGAAGACGCCGAGCTCGCGGCTGCTGTCGCGCCGCAGCAGGTGGGCCGATTCGTAGAGGTTCTTACGGGTGGCCAGCGTCAGCCGGCGCTTCTCTTTGTCTTCAGGCATGCTGGTTTCCCTCGAGTGATACGGGCAGGATGCCCGTGGTCCGGTGTCAATCGTCTGGCCGCTGCACGACGACGACCTTCCCAGTCGCCAGGGTGCGGAACTGCCAGAAGCCGCGGCGCTCTTCCTCTTCCAGAGGCCGCCCGACCTCACCCTGGCGCACGAGATGGCAGGGAATGCCGAGCTGCTGCACGGCGTCGCACAGGCCGCGGCTGTTGCCATCCGCGCCGAAGCTCTCGCGCTCCAGCAGGGTGACGTGGCAGCGAATGCCGGCCTGGCTGAGCTGCAGCAGCATCGGCAGCCACTCGGCTTCCGCCCGCGGCGTGAGGATGGCTGCGGCGCTGCCGCGCTGGGCGATGCGGCGCAGGTCGTGCAGCGCCTCCCCCAGCCCGCTCTCGCCGTCGGCGTTGGCCAGGGCGAGCGAGCGTAAAATGCGCCACTGCTGCCCGCCGCCTTGGCCCGGCGGGATGACCTGCGGCTGCTGCCCGTAGACGGCCAGGCCGATCGCCCGGTTTTCGTGCAGCGCCCGTGCGCTGAGCGCAGCCGCGAGCAGGATCAAATGCTCTTCCGTCCCCTCCGGTCCGCTGCCCACCTGGGCCGCTGCCTGCAGGTCGAGCAAGAGCCAGATGTCGCCGGCGGCGTCGAGGTCAAACTCGCGCACGTAGAGCTCGTCGTGGCGCGCCGTGGTCGGCCAATGGATCCAGCGCAAGGGATCCTCCGGCTGGTAATCGCGTACGGTCGCCGCGTTCACGGTTGCCTGCCAACTGCGCTGGCGAGCGCGCACGCGCCCGCTGCTCTGGCCCGCGGGCAGGGGGATGGGCAGCTCGGTGTGGATCGGCGGGTGGATGATGATCTCGTCGGAGATCGGGTAGCGGATGGTCACCGAAAACAGGCCAAACGGGTCGCCGCTATGCAGCGACCAGGGGCCGAGCTGGAACTGCCCACGCTGCTGGCAGATGGCGTCCTGCTGCCACTGGAGGACGCCGTTCCCGCCGACGCTGCGCACCACGGCCGGGCTGTAGCCGGGTACGTTGGACTCGTCCTCGATCTCCACCCAGAAGGCGGGCAGGGGGCTATCGTTGCGCAGGGTGAACGCTTCGGCAAGCCGGTCGCCGACGGAGACCCAGCCAAAACGCAGGCGGCGGTGCGCATGTAGTCCCCGCGCCAGCTGCCGGGCCCAGATGAAGGCGATGATGAAGAGGCCGCCGAGGCCGGTGAGCAGGGTGGTCCAGATCCGGCCGGGCAACAGAAGCGCGGCGACGAGCAGCAGCAACAGCCAGGCCAGGGAGAGCCAGGACCGCAGACGGAGCGTCGCAGGGCGTTTCATGAGCAGACATTGTGCCATGAGGTAACGCGGGGCGCCACTGTGTGTTACACTCGATTCACTGCCAGGTGTGGCACTGCGGACAAGCGATCAGGGTGCTCATGCACCAAAAGGAGAACACGATGATTGTAACCACAGATGACCTTTTCCAGGTAGCCTATGGCAACTTCGCCGTCGGTGCCTACAACATCAACAACATGGAGCAGGCGCTAGGGCTGTTTGAAGGCTGCGTGCGCTCGCAGGCGCCGTTCATCGTCCAGATTTCGCGCGGCGCGCGCAGCTACGCCAACCCGACGATGCTTGAGGCGATTATCCGCGCGGCGGGCGACCTCTATCCGGAAGCGATCTTTGCCGTGCACCTTGACCATGGTGACGAAGAGACGGCACACGACGCGATTGACTCTGGCTTCTACAGCTCGGTGATGATCGACGCCTCGCACGAGCCGTTTGAGGAGAATGTGGCGATTACGCGCCGCGTTGTCGAGCACGCCCATGCGCAAGGGATCAGCGTCGAGGCAGAGCTGGGCATGCTCGGCGGCGTGGAAGAGGACATCGCCGTGGAGGAGAAGCACGCCAAGCTAACCGACCCCATCGAGGCGAAAGCGTTCGTTGAGCAGACGGGCTGCGACAGCCTGGCAGTGGCCATCGGCACCAGCCACGGTGCCTACAAGTTCAGCGGCACGCAGGGGCTGCACTTTGAACGGCTGGCGCAGATCCAGGCGCAGCTGCCGGGCGTCCCCCTCGTCATGCACGGCTCGAGCTCCGTGCCGGAGGAAGAGGTGCGGCGAATTAACGAGTCCGGTGGCGCCCTGAAAGAAGGCGCCAAAGGGGTGGACGAGGACGAGTTCGCCCGCGCCGTGCCCCTGGGCGTGACCAAGGTGAACATCGACACTGACGGGCGCCTCGTGTGGACGCGGGTGCACCGCGAATATTTCCGCGACGAGCCGGAGGGATTTGACTTCCGCAATCCGGGTAAGGTGTTCGTCGATGCTTACGCCGGCTTCATCGCCCACAAGAACGAGAAGCTGCTCTCGGCGGGTACGCTGGAGACGGTGCGCCGCGCGCTGCAGAACGGGTCTCGCTAGTGGGGATTCTGGATTGGTTCCTCGGGCGGGGAGCGCCGCGCATCACGCCGCAGGAGGCGCACACGCTGCTGACCGAAGACGGCGACACCTACCTGCTGCTCGACGTGCGCCAGCCATCCGAGTATAGCGCTGGTGTGGCTCAGGGCGCCGTGCAAATCCCGCTGACCCAACTCGGCAGCCGGCTCGACGAGCTGCCGCGGGAGCGGCAGATTCTGACGATTTGCGCCTCAGGTCACCGCAGCCCGCTGGCGGCGCGCCGCCTAGCGCGCGCCGGCTTCCAGGTCAAGGACGTGCAGGGCGGCACCCAGGCCTGGCGTGCCGCCGGCCTAGCGCTCGAGAAGGAGAGTTAACCGCCCTGGCGACTGCGACGAGGTCTGCCGATCCCCAATCCCTGATCCCCGATCACCATCCTTGCCTGCCAATCAGCGGCACAAAGCGCACGCCGCCGAGGTCTTTTTTGCGGTAGCTGTCGGGGCCGGTGCGGGTGAGTAAGAGCAGCGACTGCAGGCCGAGCGCGTGGCCGACCGGCATCACCAGGCGGCCGCCGATAGCCAACTGCTCGCGCAATGCCTCGGGCACGCTGGGGCCGCTGGCGGAGACCATGATCGCGTCGTAAGGGGCGGCTTCCGGCCAGCCCATCGTGCCATCGCTGTGGTGGATGTGGGCATTGTCGTAGCCAAGCTTCTCCAGCCGCTCGCAGGCATACTCGACGAGCACCTTGTGCCGCTCCACGCCGTGCACCTCGCGCACGATGCGGCTGAGCAGCGCGGTGGCATAGCCAGAGCCGGAACCGATTTCCAGGACACAATCGTCGGGCTGCAGGCCGAGCGCGCGTATCATTAGGGCGACGACGTAGGGCTGGCTGATCGTCTGTTCGCCGGGGATGGGTAGAGGCGTATCGTCGTAGGCGGCGTACTGGTAGCCCTCGGGCACGAACACTTCGCGCGGGACGGTAGCCAGCGCCCCCAGAATGGCCGGATCGCGGATGCCGCGGCTGCGGATCTGGCGATCGATCATCTCCTTGCGCTGCCGGGCGAAAAAGGCTTCCAGCTCGTTCACGGGTGCCGCCTAGTCATCTGCGCCGCTCCAGTTGTCTCTCCAAGATTATTATAACCGCCGCACGAGCTAAAAAGAAAGATGAGTCGCCTTCGTGTGACCTGCGCCAACCTGTTATACTGGCCCGGATGACAGGGAACGGACACACGGACGGCAAGGCAAAGGCAGACAAGGTGCTCCTGCTAGCTTGCTACGAGCTGGGACACCAGCCGCTGAGCATTGCTTGGCCGCTGGCAGCACTGCGCGGTGACGGTTTCGAGGTGGCGGCGCAGGACCTCTCGCTAGAGGCGCTGGACGAGGCGCTAGTCACAGGGGCCAGCCTCGTGGGCATTGCCGTGCCCATGCATACCGCCCTGCGGCTGGGCGTCACGATAGCGCGGCGTGTGCGTGCCCTCAACCCGGCCGCGCACATTTGCTTCTACGGGCTCTACGCCTGGATAAACGGTGACTACCTCCTGCACGAGGCGCACCTTGCCGATTCGGTGATCGCTGGCGAGGTCGAGGACGTGCTGCGCAGGCTGGTCGCCGCGCTGGCGGCAGGCGAGCCGGCCGCGTCGGTGGCGGGCGTCACCACAGCGACGGTACAGGGGGCGCCGGTCCTGGAGCGGCTGGCCTTGCCCGTGCCCGACCGCAGCGGCCTGCCGCCGCTTGAGCGTTATGCCCATTACATGCATAACGGGCAGGCCAAGCCGGCCGGCTATGTCGAGGCGAGCCGCGGCTGCCTGCACACCTGCCGCCACTGCCCGGTGGTGCCGGTTTACGGCGGGCGCTTCTTTGTCGTGCCCGTGGAGACGGTGCTGGCCGACGTGCGCCAGCAGGTCGCGGCCGGCGCAGGCCACATCACCTTCGGCGATCCCGACTTTCTCAACGGGCCGGGCCACGCGCTGCGCGTAGCCGAAGCGCTGCACGCCGAGTTCCCGTACGTGACGTTTGACTTCACGACCAAGGTGGAGCATCTGCTGGAGCGGCAAGCGCTGCTGCCACGGCTGCGGGAGCTGGGCGCTAGCTTCGTGGTGTCGGCCTTTGAGGCGACGAGCGACCGGGTGCTGGCCGAGCTGCAGAAGGGACACACGGTGGCCGATATGGACCGGGCGCTAGCCATTCTGGATGAGGCCGGCCTGCCCGTGCAGCCGACGTGGGTCCCGTTTACGCCGTGGACGACCCTCGCCGATTACGTGCACATGCTCGGCTGGATCCGCAGCCGCGGCCTGATCGCCCACGTGCCGCCGGTGCAGCTGTGTATCCGTCTGCTCATCCCGCCGCACAGCGCCCTGCTCGACGGCGGGCCGCCGTCTTCCTGGCTGGGAGCGCTGGACAGCGGCAACTTTACCTACACCTGGACGCACCCCGATCCGCGCATGGATGCTTTGCAGCAAGAAGTCGCCGCGATGGTGGAGCTGGCGGGAGAGGCCAGCAGCACCCATACCTTCCGCGCGGTGGAGGAGTTGGCTGCCGGGCTGGCAGGGATGCCTGCCCCGACCTGGTCGCCGCCGCGCATCCCCGACCTGCCCCCGCCACGGCTGACCGAAGACTGGTTCTGCTGAGCGGAGCCAACTGCCGGTCAGGTTGACCGGCTTGGGGAAGGGGAGCTGTAAGCTGCAGACTGAGATCACCCTGCCTGCGCTCAGGCTAACACGACGATCCCGTCAATTCCGTCTATGAGCACATCGGCGAGGGCCTCGAGGCTCTCGCGCCGGCCGGCGCCGCCCAGGATGCCGACGCAGCCGGCGACGCCGGCATTGCGTCCCGCCAGCATGTCGTTGGCGCTGTCGCCGACCATCACCAGCCGCGCTGCCGTCGTTTCCAGCTCACGGGCAATCCAATGAAGGGCAGCGGGATGCGGTTTGGCGGGCAGCGGGTCGTCGCCACAGGCCATGACGGCGACGTCGCCGCCGATCCCTAGCTGGACGAGCGTCGCCTCGGTCAGCGCACGATCGTCGTTGGTCGCGATCGCCAGCTTGATGCCGGCGGCGCGGAGACGGCGGAAGGTCCCCGCGACATCGCCAATCGGCTGGATCTCCTCCGGTGCCGGTGGGGCTGCCATCGTGGCTGCGGCGGCCCGTTCGGCAAGCGGCCGGCCCTCGTGCCAGCCATAACCATGCTGGAATAGAACGGCGGCAGCCAGGCTATAGATGTCTGCCGTGGAGGCGACGGCCAGCGGCCCGTCCGGCTGAACCTGGCGCGTCTGCGGGTCGAAGCCGATCAGACGGTAAAGTGACGGCGCAATCGCGGGGTTGCCGGCCGCCGCGGCCACTGTTTCCACCCAACGCACGGTGCGTGCCCCCCAGAGGGTGGCGAAATCGACGAGCGTACCGTCCTTGTCAAAGACGACGGCGTCCACATCGAAGCGGCAGCTACCGGCAAGGATCAGGGCCATCACTGTGGGCTCAAACGGCGATCCGGCTGCCGCCAGAAGCGTCGGCCAGGTGGCAGGCGACGAAGCGGCCGGGCGTGACCTCGCGGAACTCAGGGACGGTAGTGCGGCAGGTGTCGTAGGCCAGCGGGCAGCGGGTGTGGAAGACACAGCCGGAGGGCGCGTCGGCCGGGTTGGGTACCTCCCCGGCCAGGATGATGCGCTTGCGCTGGCGCTCTAATTTGGGGTTGGGCACAGGGACGGCGGAGATGAGCGACTGAGTGTAGGGGTGCAGCGGCTCGTTGAACAGGGTCCTGCGATCGGCCAGCTCCATAATCTTGCCCAGGTACATGACAGCGACGCGATCGGAGATGTGCTTGACCATGCTCAGATCGTGGGCGATGAACAGGTAGGTGAGACCGAGCCGGCTCTGCAGCTCCTTGAGCAGATTGACGACCTGCGCCTGGATGGAGACGTCCAGGGCGGAGATGGGCTCGTCGCATACGACGAAGCGCGGGTTCAGGGCCAGGGCACGGGCGATGTTGATGCGCTGGCGCTGGCCGCCGGAAAATTCGTGAGGGAAACGCCTGGTCCAGCGCGGGTTGAGGCCGACCAGCTCCATCAGCTCGGCGACGCGGGCGCGCACCTCTTGCGGGGTGTGCTCGCCCTGAATGCGCAGCGGCTCGCCGATGATCTTGCCGGCAGAATGGCGCGGGTTGAGGGAGGCGGCAGAGTCCTGGAAGATCATCTGCATGGCTGGACGCAGCTGCCGCAGCGCTTCCGGCTCCAGCCCGGTGACGTCTGTCTCCTCGTAGAAGACCTGCCCGCCCGTGGGCTCCAGCAGGCGGAGCATGGCGCGGCCGGCCGTCGATTTGCCGCAGCCGCTCTCACCGACGAGGCCCAGCGTCTCGCCCCGGCGAATGTCGAAGGTGATGCCATCCACGGCTTTGACTGCACCGACCTGGCGGCTGATGATCAGACCGGAGCGCACGGGGAAGTGTTTCTCCAGGCTGCGCACGCGGATGAGGACCTGGTTACCGTACATCGCCGCTGCTCCCTACCGTCGCCAGATCAACAAAACAGGCCAGCTCGTGCTGTCGTCCGGCCGACAGCAGGGGGGGCCGTTCCTGCCAGCAGCGCTCGACGGCATAGCTGCAGCGGTTGGCAAAGGGACAGCAGACCAGCTCGCGTAGCAGGTCCGGGGGGTAGCCTTCGATGCTCACCAGTGGGCGATCCTCGGCGCCAGCGTCGTCGGCGACGGAGGGCATGGCGCCCAGCAGGCCGGCCGTGTACGGATGGCGCGGGCGCTCAAAGAGGTCGTCGGCCGGCCCGCTCTCCACGATGGTGCCCCCGTACATCACGGCGATGCGGTCGGCCAGCCCGGCGACGACGCCCAGGTCGTGGCTGATCCAGATGACGGCCATGCCCATCTCCTGTTGCAGCGCTCGGACCAGCTCTAGGATCTGGGCCTGTACGGTCACGTCGAGCGCCGTGGTGGGCTCGTCGGCGACGACCAGCTTAGGCTGGCAGGCCACGGCGATGGCAATCATCACCCGCTGGCGCATGCCGCCGGAGAACTCATGCGGGTAGCTATGATAGCGGTTCTCGGCGTCGGCAATGCCCACGTCGCGCAGCAGGGCAATGGTGTGGCGCTGAGCCTCGCTCTCGTTCAGGTGCAGGTGCTCGACCATCGACTCGGCAATCTGCCGGCCGATGGGCATGGTCGGGTTGAGCGAGCTGATCGGGTCCTGAAAAATGAAGCCGATTTGCCCGCCGCGCAGGGCACGTAAGTCCTTGCGATCCAGGGCCAGCAGATCGACCGGGCCGTCGTCGGCGGCAAATAGGGCCTGTCCCCCGACAATCTGGCCCGGCGGCTGGGGGATGAGACCGATCAGGGACATCATCGTCACCGACTTGCCACAGCCGCTTTCGCCAACGACGCCGAGGACTTCGCCGGGCTGCAGGGAGAAGCTGACGCCGTTGACGGCGTGAATCAGGCCTTCAACCGTATCAAAGCGGACGACCAAGTCGTCGACGCGGAGGATCGGTTGGCCGGTACGGGCAGCTTTCAGGGAAGAGGCCGGTTTCAAACTGGCCCCTATGTTACGCTTCCCGCTCATCGCCGGATCCTGCGCAGCCGGGGATCGAGGACGTCGCGCAGCCAGTCGCCAAAGAGGTTCATGCCCAGGGCCGTGATAGCGATAGCCAGCCCGGGATAGACGGAGAGCCAGGGCATGCCGGCGAGCAGCGATTCCCGCCCAATGGCCAGCAGGTTACCCCAGCTGGGCACGTGCGGCGGCACGCTGAGGCCGAGGAAGCCGAGCCCGGCCTCGTAGAAGATCATCGCCGACATCTCGAAGGTCGCCAGGGTGACGAGGGGACCGATGAGATTGGGCATGACGTGGTCGAAGAGAATCCGGCCGGTCTTGGCGCCCACGGCTTGCGCCGACTCCACGTAGCCGGAGTTGCGGATGCGCAGCACCTCGCCCCGGGTGACCCGGGCAAAAAGTGGCGAGGCGGTGATCCCGAAGAGCAGGACGACGTTGAGCAGGCTACGACCGAGGATGGCGGCGACGACAATAACCAGCACGAGGTAAGGGATAGACAACAAGAGATTGACCAGCCCCATGATCACGTTGTCCACCCAGCCGCCGAGATAACCGGCCACCAGCCCGGCAACCATGCCCAAGGTCGCCGCCAAGGCCGCACCAAAGAAGCCGACGGTGATAGAGACGCGCGCACCGTAGATGATACGGCTGAGACTGTCGCGGCCGAGGCGATCGGTTCCGAGCACGTGGTCCCAGGTGCCGCCTTCCTGCCAGGCGGGCGGCTGCTTGGTGTTGCGCAGGTTCTGGGCCAGAGGATCGTGCGGCGCGAGGAGCGGGGCAAAGACGGCAGCAATGACCAGCAGCAAGATGATGACCAGGCCTAAAATGGCCGCTTTGTCCCGCCAGAGCAGCTCGCCGACGTAGGCCAGGCGGCCGGCGACTGTGGGCTCGGCGTACTCGTCTTCCAGCGGGAGGGTAGTGCCGGTCATATTATCCCAGCTCTTCTAGTAACGGATGCGCGGGTCAATGGCCGCATAGAGAATATCGGTGATCAGATTCATGATAATTGCGAACGAGGCGATAAAGATGGTCAGGGCCTGGACGAGCACGAAATCCCGGTTGCGGATGGCCTCGTTGAGCATCCAACCCATGCCGGGGATGGCGAAGATGGTCTCGATGTAGACAGAGCCGCTCAGGGCGTAGGTAAACTGCACACCAATCACGCTGACGAGGGCCAGCGCGGCGTTACGGAAGACATGGCGGGCGGCGATGGCCCGTGGCGAGAGCCCTTTGCTGCGTGCGGTGCGGATGTAGTCCTCGTTACGGATCTCCAGCACGGCCGAGCGCGTCAGCCGGGCAAGCTGGCCCATGCCACCCACCGAGAGGGCCACCGCCGGCAGGACGTACGAGCGCGGGGTGTCGATGCCAAAAGAGGGCAGCCAGCGCAGGTTGACGGCAAAGACCCAGATCAGGATCAGGGCCAGCCAGAAAGAGGGTGTCACCTGCCCGAGCAGGCCGATGATGCGGGCGACGAAGTCGACCAGGCTGTTGGGCGACGTGCCGCCGACGATGCCCAGGGGCACGGCGACGGCGACGGCGAGCAGCAGGGCCAGACTGGAGAGCAGGACGGTGATCGGCAGGCCGCTGAGAATGACGTCCAGGGCCGGCCCGCGAAAGCGCAGCGAGTAGCCAAGATCCCCCCTGAGCAGCCGGCCGACGTAATCGACGAACTGCAAGTGAGTCGGCTTGTCCAAACCAAAGGCAGCGCGCATCTGGGCCATCTGCTCCGGATTGGCGTAGTCGCGATTAATCAGGAGCGATGCCGGATCGCCCGTCAGGCGCACGAGGAAGAAGACGATGACCAGCACGCCGGCCATCAAGAGCAGCGACTGGAGTAATCTGGATAGCAGATAACGTTGCATACATGCAGCGGCGGCGCCGGGATCTGGGAATCCCGGCGCCGCTCGTCATCGGTTCCTAGCTACTGACCGGCAAGGAACACGTCCTTTAGAAAATACGCTTCAACGGCGTTGGGCACGTAGCCCTGCACCTGATCGCTAATCGCCTCAAAGGAGTTGGGCACGTAGAGATAGATGAAGGGCGGGTTGTCCATCATGACCTGCTGCAACTCGGCGTAGAGCGCGGCGCGCGCCTCGCGGTCGAACGTCCCGCTGATCTGCTGCAGATAGTCGTCGATCTCCGGATCCGACCACGCCGAGTAGCTGGCGTCCATGCCGCCGAGGGAGCCGAAAAGGCGCGGGTAGGCTTCACCCTCAGATGCCGACCAGCTGTCGCCGAAGAGGGGCGGCAGCTCCTTGTTGGCTTCCAGATCCCAGTAGACACCCGTCTCCATAAACTCGACCTCGCCGCCGGCTAAGGTGATGCCGACCTCCTCCAGATAGCCGGCAACCGCCTGGCAGACCTCTTCGAAGTTGGTGTAGGCGCCGATGGGGCAGGCCATCCCGATCTCAAAGCCGTTCGCGTAACCTGCCTCCGCCAGCAGCTCGCGGGCGCGGTCAGGGTCGTAGGGGAACGGCTCGACTGTCTCGTCGTAGCCGAGGTTGGCTGGCGTGATCATGCCGGTGGCCAGATCGGCAAACCCGTCGAAGAGACCGTCGATAATCGCTTCGCGATCCACGGCGTAGTTCATCGCCTGGCGCACCAGCGGGTCTTCCGTGGGCAGCCCGACGCCAGTCGTCAGGTTGTTGAAGGCGATGTAATAGACGCGGTCAACCGGGTAGCGGATGACCTGCACGCCGGGCACGCCGAGCAGCTGCTGCGCCTCGTCGGAGCTGAGGCGATTGACGATATGCACCTCGCCGGTCTGGATGGCAGCCAGCCGCGTCGACGATTCCGGGATCGGCCGGAAGATCACCTCGGCCAGCAGCGGCAATCCCTCAACCCAATAATCGGTGTTGGCCTCGAGGACAATACGATTCCCTTTGACCCATTCGACAAACTTGAACGGCCCCGTGCCGATGGGGAAGTCCTCGATGGCCTGGTTGCCGCCTTCGGCAAACTGCTCGGCAGAAATGATCGGTGTTTCGGCGAGCAGTCGCTCAAAGACGACGTCTGGCTCATCGCGCACGAGGGTAACGTGGTAGTCGTCGGTCACCTCGACGGTGAGGCCCTCGTACTCGTCAAAGTAGGCGTTGGTGGGGTCGGCGCCAGCCTCAAAGGTTGCCACGACGTCCTCGGCGTTAAAGGGCGTGCCGTCGTGGAAGGTGACCCCTTCGCGCAGCGTAAAGGAGTAGCGCAGGCCGTCCTCGCTCACTTCCCACTCCGTGGCCAGAGCCGGCATGAGCTCGTTCAGCTCATTATCTAGGGCGAGCAGAGCATCGAAAATCTGGTTGCTGACATTTTCGGCCATTCGCTCTGCCGTATTCGGCGGGTTGAGCGAGTTGGGATCGAGCGGAAGGGCGACGATGAGGCTGCCTTCTGGCTCCTGCGGCGCTGCCACTTCGACCACGCGCGTGACCTCGATCGTTTCCATCTCCACAACAGACTCGCCCTCAACTTCGACGATCCGCGTGACCTCGATCGTCTCCGTCTCTCCGGCAACTTCCACGACGCGGGTTACTTCCACCGTCTGTGGGGTACACGCGGCAAGGGTGAGTAGCAATAAGCCACTAATAAGGATTACCAGTTTCCACCTCATCAACGTTTCCTCCCGATTTGTACGAACATTGTCATCCAGCCGGCCACATCCGGCCGGCGCTATCGCCCTTGTGCCCGAGGGCGCACCCTCACACGCGGGACGATTCGAAAACCTCCTCCAGGCAGCGCCCTTCCCAAGCATCATGCTGTGCGACGTGAAGAATGTGCGCCAGCGTCGGGGCACTATCCAACAGGGTTACCGGCTCCTGAATCTCATAGCCGCGGCGGATGCCAGGGCCGGCGATCATCCAGGGAATCGTCATGTCGTCGGCAAGTGACGTGCCATGGATGCGTTCGTGGCCGCCGTGGTCGCTCTGCAGCAGCACGGTGTCGCCCTCGCCAAGCGCGGAGAGGACCATGCCGATTGCCTGGTCGACGTGTTCGACCTGGCGCAAGTAGCCATCAGACATCCAGCCGTAGACGTGACCGGCGACGTCGATGGTGCCCAGATAGACGAAGGCAAAATCTGGCTGCTCGCGGGTGATCACCCGCGCAGCTTCTGCGGCAATCTCCAGGTCGCCGTCGCGTGTATAGCAGTTATCGCGATAATAGACGAAATAGAGACTCTCCGGCCGGCTCAGGTCGCGCAGCGGCTCCCAGTTGTGGAAGAAGTAGCAGCGGCGCCGGGCCTCCTTCGCCTGTTCCATCAGGCCGGGCACCGGCCGGGCCATCGGTTGCCACTGGTTCATCATCACCCCATGGCGTGCGGGTGGCACGCTGTGGAAAATCGACATATGGCAGGGTAGTGTCAGGCTGGGTTCAACTGAACGCCCCGCCAGGGTGTAGGCACTGCGAGCGAGCAGGCCTTGAAGGTGTGGCGCGTCCACCTGGGCAAGTGCATCCGGACGCAGACCATCGGTCATGATGAGGGTAGTAATCGCCATTCGTAACCCAAGCAAAAGGTAGCGCACACCCGGCAACCATCCGTTGCTCGAAGCCGGGTGGCGATGGTGGCAGCCGTTCTCTCGCACCGCAGCGAGGAAACCAGCGAGCGAATTGTTTGGATCACGAGCGCTGCTGGCACGCGCGAACCTATTTAATCTGAATCCAGAGCAACAAGCAAAATCTGGGTCCACCCGCAGAAAATCGCAGAGATCCGCAACCGGGCGACAGATCGGCTCGAGCGGTGTTATCTACAATAGAAGCGGATCGACCCAGCCCCACGGCGGCGCCGCTGCGCGTTGCGCGGAAAGGAGACAGAGGACGATGAACACAGTTGCTACCCTGCCACCGGCCACGGCCCACAGGCGCCACGTGCCGCGGCACAGCCAGCTCCTCCGCTGGGCCGGCGCCAGCCTGGCATCGCTCGTCCTGCGCTGCCGCCTTGTCGACGAGGAAGGCGGCTGGGTGCGTGCCGAATCCTTACTCAGCCAGGGATACGGCCTGATTGCCCTCATGAACCATTTTTCGGTGCGCGATGCGCCGCAGGCGCTGGCCCTGCTGGCGCGCAGCCGCGTCATGCGCCGGCAGCCCTACATTGCGCCCGCCGCCAGCCACCAGCTCGCCGCTAACGAAGGGCTGGTCCGCTTCTTTACCGCACTCTTTGCCATCGAGCTCTGTCCCGTCATCACGCCCTTCCGCGGATCAGGCAGCGCCAATCCCGGCGAGATTCGCGCCAACAACGACGCTTACCGCTCCCGCACGGCAGCCGTCTTGCAGGAAGGCGGCATCATGCTCCTCGCGCCCCAGGCGCGCCGTTCTCCCCAGCTCGGGACGCCGCGCGGCCGGCCGGTCGGCAAGCTGCTGGAACACTTCTCGCCCGGCGGTGAGAACCGGGTAGCCCTGCTGTTCATCGGCTTTGGCATCCCCGGTGTCAGCGACTACGCTCGCGAGCAGGTCGGCGGCCTGAACCTCGCCATGCGCTACGAAGCGCGCATTGGAGCGACCGTCACCGTCGCCGAGGCGTTGCAGGCCCAGCCCGATGTGGATGAGATCGACAACTGGGTCTTCGCGCAGCTGCGTACCGTTGTCCCGCCGGGTTATGGGGGCTGAGCGCGCCGCTCTCTAGGGATCGAGTTCCGCTCGTTTCTCGTCGAAGAACGCCGTCAGGCGGCGCGAGCGAGGATGATCGGGGAAGGCAGCCAGGAGGGCGATAGCCTCGTCAAAGCAGGCCAGCGCCTGCTCCCGCTCCCCCTGGCCCGCCAGCGCTTCGCCGAGCGCGCCGATGGCATTGGCCCGCTCCACAGGATCCTCAAGCTGGCGGCGAATGGCAACGGCGCTCCCTAACAGGCAGATAGCCTCTTCATAACGCGCCTGGTACAGGAGCGTATTGCCAAGCGCGGTTAAGACATTCACTTCCCACACGAGATTGCCGGTTTCGCGCAAGTACCCAATGTCAATCTGGCGAAAGGCGCGCTCGGCTTGTGGCCACTCTTCGCGCGTGAAATAGACGACGCCGATGTTGTATTGGACGATGATTTGGTCGGTCACGTACACCGTGCCGTCAAGTAGCTCGGCTGCCTGCACGAGAAAGACGAGCGCAAGATCCGGATCACCGGCCAGCCGCACGGTGAGTCCCAGGTCGTGCAGGCCGGTCGCCAGGCGGTAACGATCGCCATCCTGGCGCCAGATATCCACCGCCAGGCCCATCGTCCTGATCGCCAGCTCGAAATTACCGCGGCTGCGCGCCGATAGAGCCAGCGTGCGTAGGGAGTCGGCTACGTAGTGCCGCCCCAGCGGCGTCTCGATCGGCGGCAGGTTGAGCACCGCCTGCGCGTACTGCTCCGCCAGCGCGTAGTGGCGCGCATCGAGGTGAGCCCGCGCCAGAAAATGATACGCTTCGCTGAGGGCAAAGGGCTCGTCCAGGGTCTCTGCGAGGGCGGCAGCCGCTTCATGGCTGGCGATCGCCGCCTCGACTTCGCCCGAGACGCGCTGCGCCTGCCCCAGGAAGTCGAGCAGGCTGACGCGCAGCCGGAGATCTTGGGAACAGCAGTGGTCGAGCGCCTGCCGCAGCAGGGGCGCCCATTCACGCCAGTAGCCGCGCGCCAGGACGAGCGGGTAGAGCGCCAGCGCGAGGTGGACGGCGCCGGTGACGGTCGTGGGGTGTGCCAGGCCAAACTGGATCACGCGGTAGAGATTGTGCCGTTCGCGATCGACGCCGGCAAGATCGGCCTCCAGGCGCAGGCGCCAATAAGAGAAGGCGTTGTCGATACTGGCGACAAAGCCCGCGCCCGGCGTACGCGCCGTGGCCCTACTCGTCGTGATGGTCCCAGCCGACAATTTCTGTCCGTACAAAGGTTTCGGTGAGGCGGTGCACGCCGTACCGTTTTTCGTCCAGCGTGCCCCGTACCTCGATGAGTGAGCGGGCGCGCAGCTCCTGCAGCGCCGGCCAGAAGGCGTCGTCGCTCAGGCCACTGAGCGCCTGCAGATAGTCATCACTGGCGCCGTCCTCTGAGACCAGCGGCATCGCCTGCAACAGCGCCTTGGCCGGCTCGTTCAGGGTGCGCCACGATTGCCAGTAGATATGACGGTAAAGCTCTTCCACCGGGCCCGGCCGGCTCCGGGCCAGATCTTGCAGCACGCGCGACAGCGGCAGCAGGTCGAGCAGGCCGGCGACCAGCTTGAGCGCCAACGGGTTGCCCCCGGTCACGGCGTAGATGCGGTCGATCTCCTCGTCTGGCGCCTGTGCGAGGGCAGAGACACCGAGCTCGCCGGCGTGATGGCGCAGCAGGGCACCGGCATCGGCGCGCTCGAGTGTAGGCAGCGAGAAGGTGCGCACCGCCGCCTGCCCCGAGGGGTGAATGCGCGTGGTCAACAGAAACTTGCCCGGATTGGCCAGTTCTACCAGATGGTTGAGGAGAAAATCGGTGACCGCCATGCTTTCTACGTTGTCGACGATGACGAGATGCGGCGCACGCTTGAGGCGGTGGCGCACCTGGGCGAGCTGTTCCTCGGGCAGGTTGGTGCCATCGACGTTTAGCCAGGAGGCCAGCTGCGCCAGCAGTCCATGGAAGGTGTGCTCCGGGGAAAGGGAGCGGCCGGTCAGGGTGCGCGCGTCGAAACGGATCCAGATGACGCGCTCGAAGCGCAGCGTCGGAATCACATCCCGTGTGACCGCGTCCACCAGTGCTGTCTTGCCGATGCCACCCATCCCCACCACAGCCGCAACCCAGGGGGCGGCGCCAGCAAGGACAAGGTCCGCCAGCTCGCGCTGCAGGCCGGCGACGCCGAAGAGGCGCGTGTAAGTCGGCGGCGGCAGCCCGCTCTCTAGCTCGTCGACCAGGGCAGCGCGGGCGTCGCGCTCCTGTTCGCCGATTATTGCCGTCAGCATGGCGATGGCCGACCGCTGCATGCGGCTAACGGTGTACTCGCTGACGTTGAGACGGTGGGAGACGCTCATCAATGTCTGGTCGTCGAGGAATCGCCAGCGCAGCAGTTGGGCGGCTATTTCATCCTGTTCTTCGAGCCTAGCGATCGCTGCCAGCAGGAGCTCGTTCGTCGCCAGACGTTGGCTCAGCGGGCTGGTCGCATCCGGCAGTGCAGCACGGTGCTGCCGGACCAGTAGTAGCTCCGCAAGCAGCGCCGGCTCCGCGTCGCCCGTCGCATGCCAGGCCCGTAACGCTTCGTGAACGGCTTCGTGTGGGATATCGCCGTCGACCGCCATCTCCCGCTCCATACGCTCTCTCCTGTAGAGAATACTATACCATAGATTTTCCCGCTTTTGTTGGTCAGATTCGACGAGAGCGGCGCAGAAAGCCGCAAGGATTCGCAGTACCTTGACAGAACCGGACAGCCCGAAACGGGTACACTGATGTTAGGCGCTGCGGTCACCTCTGGCGCGGGTGGTGGGGGAGCCAGCGATTTTCGCCGACGCGAGCGCCGTGAAGCGATGAAAAGAGGATAGATAAGTATATGATCCGCACTGCCCGTGTCCTCGTCCTTGTGGCGGATGGCTTTCGCGAGATGGCCGTGCTCCCCTGTGTCACCTCGCTCCGTAACGCGGGGGTCGAGACGCTGCTCGTCGGCCTTAAGGCCGACGTGCGCGGCGCCCACGGCATTGCCGTGACGGCGGACACCTTGCTGGGCGAGCTGCCGCCAGAACCAGAGGAGACGCTAGTCGTCATTCCCGGCGGGCTGCGCTGCACCAGGGCGCTGCTCACCGACCCGCGGGTGCACCAGTTGCTGGAAGAGACGCTGGACCATGGCGGCGATGTCGCGGTGCTGGCTGGCGCCGAGCGGCTTGTCGACGAGACGGTTGCCGGCGCCGAGAGCTTTCGCCACCAGGGTAAGCTTGGGCTGGAGGCGTTTCTGCAGGCCTGCGTGGCGGAGATGGGGCACGGCCGGCCGCTTGCCCAGGATCTTGGTTAGTGCAGCGTCTCGGACTCCATCGTGTGGCGCCGCGGCAGCCGGCCGCGCCACTGCTGGCGAAGGCGCGCGATCCGTTGGTGGCTGGCCTCGGCCCACACCAGGACAACACCGAACGTGAGCATCATGTTGGTCAGGAGGAAGAAGACGAACTCCTCCAGCGGTAGCACGCCGCCGAGGAGGATGTGCAGCGATTGGGCGGGATCGATCGTCCACGTGCCCCAGTTAATGGCCAGAGCATCGGCGGCGCTGAGATAGAGCGTGGCGGGAAGGAGCGTGGCGAGCACGAGCCGGCGATGGTGCCAGAGAATGTCCGCACCAAAGGCAAATTGCAGCGCGATCGGCGGCACCGCCCACAGGAGCTCCAGTGCCAGGTAGGTGCCGGGCTGAATGCCGGCGACAAGGGTCACGACTGAGCCCAGCCAGATGACGCCGAGCACAGCCGGGAGCCAGAAGCGTAGCGGTCGCAGGTGGGCAGGAACGGGCCCGGCCGGTGCCGTGAGCCGCCGCGCCAGAAAGGTCAGCCACAGGCCGGTGAGCAGTGGCTGCACGAGGAAGAAGGTGTATTCCTCGATGGGTACCCAGCCGATGGTGATGCCCGTGACCAGCGCCGGGTCGTACCACCAGACGCGCGTCGCCACGAGGTAGTTGTCCCACGGCGTCGTGTAGATCAGGGCGATGAGCATGTGCAGGGCAATTGCGGCCCACACGGGCCAGCTGCGCAGGGACAGGGCGCGCTGCCGCCCGCGCCGCTGATCCCAGATAGCCACTGCTAGCAAGAGCCCAATGGGAAGCATCACGAAACGAAGCAAAAAGCCGAAATAGGTCACGCGAACCTCCGCTGGACGCGCATGAAAACGCCGGGGTGCGGCTCGAGGGTGGCGCCCATGTAGGGTTTGACCCGGCGTCCCATGTCGTGCAGGTCGAATTGCTGCAGGATGCGGGCGAGGACCACCTTCGTCTCGATCTGGGCGAAGGCGGCGCCGATGCAGGCGCGTGGCCCACCGCCGAACGGAACGTAGGTAAACGCAGGCGGGCGCTCGGCGCCACGCTCGAAACGCTCCGGCCGGAACGTCTCCGGCGCGTCCCAGTAACGCTCGTCGCGGTGCGCCAGGTAAATCGAAGCCATGACCCGCGTGCCGGCCCGCAGCTCGTAGCCGGTCACAGCCGTGTCCTCGGCCACAATGCGGTTGCCGACGTGGATCGGCGGGTAGAGCCGCAGCGTCTCCTTGATCACGGCCTCTAGGTAGTAAAGACTGTTGGTGGCTTCCAGGTCGGGATCGCCTTCGCCGAGGACGTTGTCCACTTCCAGCCGCGCCCGCGCCATCACGTCGGGGTGCTGGCCGAGGAGGTAGAGCGTCCAGGCGAGCAGCGCCGTGCTGGTGTCATGACCGGCGATAAGCATCGTCAGGATCTGGTCGCGGATGAGGTCGTCGCTCATCTCGGGGATGCGCACGAGGTGGGTCAGCAGGTCGGTGGCAGCTGCGCCGCTCTGCTCGTCCGGCGCGGCAGCCAGCGCTTGGCGCCGCGCGCGGATCACGCCGTAGAGGTAGTCGTCCATCTGCGCCAGCGCCTGCTGGTAGCCGGGGCGCGGCATGTCTGGCCAAATAATCCACAGGCCGGGCGAGATGTACTTGATCGTGCGCAGGATTGGCTGCCACATCCGCTCCAGATCAGGGCCAAAGTCGACGTCGAGCAGCGTGCGCATGAAGATGAGCAAGGCGGCACGGCGCATCTCGACCAGCATGTCCTGCACGGAGCCATCAACCCACTCGTCCAGCACGCGGTCCGTTTCGGCGAGCATCGCCGGGACGTGCTGGATGACGTGCGGCTTCTGCAGCACCGGTTCCATCTGCCCGCGCAGGTAGGCGTGTGTTTCGCCGTCTTCGACGAGCACGCCGTGGCGCAGCAGCTTGGTCACCGGGTCGGTTGGGCTGCGCCAGTGGAACTGCTCGCGCTGGCTGACCATGATCTGCCGGTTGCTCTCTGGGCCGACGAGCACGGCCGGCTGGAAGCCGGGCAGGGTGATCTGGAACGCGGGCCCGACCTCAGCGCGCATGATCTCCAGCGCCGTCAGCAGTGAGCGCTCGCGCGCCAGACCGCCGAGCACTTTCAGGCCCGTTTCGGGTCCAGCAACGGGAAGGGGTTCGCCGTGGCTCATCGGGAGCTGCTCAAGCTTATCGCCAGCGGCTCATCGCTCGCCGGGGCGCGCTGCGGGCTGGTCGCCGTAATCAGATCCTCGACAATTTTCGACGAGGAGAGCACGCCAGGTAGCCCGGCGCCTGGGTGGGTGCCGGCGCCGACGAAGTAGAGGTTGTCGATATCCTCCGAGCGGTTGTGCGGGCGGAACCAGGCCGACTGCGTCAGGATCGGCTCGACGGAGAAGGCAGCTCCCATGTGGCTGTTCAGCGTATTTTGGAAGTGGCGCGGGTCGATCATCTGCTCGGCGACAATGTTCGCCTGCAGGTCGGGCAGGTAGTTGTCCTCGAGGAACTGCATGATCGCGTTGCGGTACGGTCGTGCTTCCTGCGCCCAATCGGTCCCGGAGCCGAGATGGGGCACCGGCGCGAGCACGTAGAAGGCTTCGTGGCCGGCCGGGGCAATCGACGGATCAGTCAGCGTGGGCATGTGCAGGTAGAGCGAGAAATCTTCGGGGAGCACCTTATGCTTGAAGATGTCGGCTAGCAGCCCCTGATAGCGCTCGCTCAAAATGATGTTGTGGTGCGCCAGCTTGCCCTCGTGGCGGTAGAGCTTCTTCGTGCCGAAGTAGATGACGGCAAGTGACATGCTGTAGCGCGTCAGCTTCTTCCAGCGGAAGTCGCTGTTGCGCAGGCTGCGCGCCTGGCTGGGAATCAGGTTGAGGTAGGTCCAGGCCACGTCGGCGTTGCTGATCACGTGATCGGCGACGTGCTCGCGCCCGGCGGCGAGGCGGATGCCGCTGCTGCGGCGGTTCTTGACCAGGATCTCGGCCACTTCGCTGTTGTAATGGAAGCGACCGCCCAGCTCTTCGATCAGGCGCACGAGCGCGTTCACTAGTGCACCGGTGCCGCCCATCGCGTAATGGACGCCCCACTCGCGCTCAAGATAGTGAATCATGGCGTAAATAGAGGATGAATCGAACGGGTTGCCGCCGATGAGCAGCGGGTGGAAAGAGAAGCAGCGGCGCAGGAAATCGTCCTCGATGAACTGCGAGACGTACTTATAGACCGATTTCTGCGATTGCAGCCGGATCAGGTCCGGCGCCACGCGCAGCATATCACTCACGTGCAGGAACGGCTTATCTGCCAGCTCGACAAAGCCTTTGTGGAAGATGGCGCGCGTCGTTTCCATAAAGCGGTTGTAGCCGGCGACGTCGTCTGGGTTCCAATTGCGGATCTGCCCGGCGATGAACTCCGGATCGTCGTTGTAGTCAAACGCTTTCCCATGATGGTCGAAGATACGATAAAACGGGTCAAGCTGTTTGAAGGTGACGTAGTCTGCGCGCTTGCGCCCGGCGGCGGCGAAGATGTCGTCGAATATGAACGGCGCGGTGATCACCGTCGGCCCGGCGTCAAACTTAAAGCCGTTTTGCTCGAAGACGTAGGCGCGCCCGCCCGGTTTGTCCAGCTTCTCGAAAATGTCAACCTGGTAACCCTGCGCCGCCAGGCGCGCCGCCGCGCCTAAACCGCCAAAACCAGAGCCGATGATGATTACTTTCTCTTTCATGTGTCCGTTTACCTGTCTCTCTCGTTTAGGGTAGAGGGTCAAACCGTCGCGGGTTGGGCGGGCTGGCGTTCCGGCGCGGTGTAGCTGCCGGTACGAGAGCGCCACCAGATGCCCGGCAGCAGCGCCAGCTTGCGGCCCGTGCTGACATGCGCGCGCCGGGTGAAGACGTCGTAGTCGTTGGCTTCGATGTCGTCCAGGATCGCCTGGTATAGCTCGGCGGCGGCGGCGATGGCCAGGCGTCCCTTTTTGTCCAGCATCACCACGCCCGGCAAGGCCTCGGCGTAAAGCTGTCGTGCCCGCTCGATCTGGAAGCGCATAAACGCGCGCCAGCGCTCGTCCACGATGCCCTGGTCGATATCTTCCTCGGTGAGACCGAAGGCCTCCAGCTCGTCCTGGGGCAGATAGAGCCGCCCGTTTTGCCAGTCCTCGCCGACGTCGCGCAGGATGTTGGTGAGCTGCAGGGCGACGCCCAGCTTGACCGCGTAAGGAATCGCTTCCTTGCCGCTGTAGCCGACGATGTGCATGCTCATCAGGCCGACCGTAGAAGCTACCGCGTAACTGTATTGGGCAAGTTCGTCAAAGGTTTGGTAGCGCGTCTTGGTCAGGTCGGTGGCTACCCCGTCCAGCAGCTGCTCGGCGTACTGCCGCGGGATCTGGTAACGAGCGCGGGTGTCCGCCCATGCCAGGCTGACGGGATCGTCGTGATGGGCATGATCGTGCAGCGTAAGCTGCCGCCAGTGGTAGAGCTTGCTTGCTTTGTCGCTGGCGTCATTATCGACGAGATCGTCGCTGGTGCGGCAGAATGCGTAGAGGGCGCGAATTGCCTTACGCTGCGCGTGGGGGAGCAGGGCGGAGGCGACGAAGAAGGTGTGGCTGTGCTCCCGGGTGAGCGTCTGGCAGTGAAGATAAGCCCGCTCGCTCTGGGCGCGGTCGGCCAAGACCTGCATGTCATGGCGCAGCCGGTTTTCGAGCGGCGCATAGGCTTGTAGCAATAGACTACTCTCCCAGGTTTCCAATTGTATCGTCATCTGCTTTCTCCGCGTCGGGGTCGATCTTCGTCGCACTCCCGTCTACAATAATCCGGCACGCCCCCTGCCGCAGAAGTGGCTGGTGCAACGCTGGCCCGGTCAATGTTAATCCGGCAATAGCATAGCAGACAACGCGAAGCTTGTCAAGGAAATCTATGCAAAACTTTGACAACACCCAAATATCGTGTTATCATATAGCCACATTAAACGAGTACGGTTATGATGCGCCAGCTACACAGACCTGACAGGTTCCCGAAACCTGTCAGGTCTCCGCCGGCCAGAAAGGCTTAGGAGAATGAAAGACACCACACCGAGCTACAATCTAAAGGTCATTGTGCGCGAGACGGGAATTAAGCCGGATACGCTGCGCGCCTGGGAGAGGCGCTACAACTTGCCGGTGCCCGACCGCACGCCCGGTGGCCACCGCCTCTATTCGCCGCGCGACCTGGAGATCGTCAAGTGGCTCATGGCCCGCGAGCAAGAAGGTATGCGTATCAGCCAGGCGGTCCAGCTGTTCCGCGACCTGGTCGAGAGTGGTGACGAGCCGTTGCAGGAGATGGTTGCGCCGCCTCCGGGTACCAGCTTTGTACCGGACACCGCGGTCGGGGATCTCGCCGCATTGCGCGATGCCTGGGTGCAAGCCAGCCTGCGCTTTGACGAAGATGCGGCCGAGCAACAGGTGGTCCACGCCCTCGCCCGCCACGCGCCCGAACTGGTCAGCCTCGAGCTCTTGCAGAAAGGCGTTTCCGAAATGGGGCAGCTTTGGTATGAGGGCAAGGCGACGGTGCAGCAAGAGCATTTCGCCTCGGCGATGGCCCTGCGCCGCGTCAATGCCCTGCTGGCGGCGGCGCCACCGCCTATCCGCAGCCAGCTGGTTTATCTCGCCTGCCCGCCGGGAGAAGAGCACGCCTTTCCTTTATTACTGCTTGCCTTACTCTTGCGCTACCGTGGCTGGCACGCCACGTATCTCGGTGCCAACGTGCCGCTCGAGCAACTGGAGTCGGCGTTGCAGGCGGCCCGGCCGGCGCTCTTCGTGATGGCTGCGCAAACGTTGCCGGCGGCGGCGACAACGTTGGAAATGGCCCGCTTCCTGCAAGAGCGCGAGGTGCCCCTGGCTTACGGCGGTTTCATTTACAGCCGGCTGCCGCAGCTTCAGGAACGGATGCCGGGCTTCTTTCTCGGAGATGGCCTGCCTGAGGCGGCGGCGCGCATTGCCGAAATCCTCATGTCCGAGCCGGAAATGCCTGCGGGAACGCCGCTGGCCGACCCGTACCGCGCAACATTAGCCTGCTTCGAGCGCGATCACCGCCTCCTCGCCGGCCGTGTGTGGCAGATTATGCGTTCGCAAGACATGCCCGAGCGCCACCTGCGCATGGCTAACGAGCATCTGGGACGCGGCATCCGCGCTGCCCTGGCTTTTGGCGATATCAATCTCGTCGACCACGAAATCGGCTGGGTGCGCCAGCTCCTCGACAACCACGAGATCCCGGCGGAAGCGCTGGGCGGCTACCTGCAGGTTTACCACCAGGTCGCGCAAGATCTCCTCGGCGACGACTGCCGGCCGATCCTCGACTGGCTTGCCGCTAAGACGACCTGACAGGTTGCCGCAACCTGTCACGTCTTTCGCTTGCCGACCGACTCCTTTGCCTGGTCTTCGACAAGATACAAGACCGTTTCGTCGCGCGGTCGGGCGGGTCTCTAACCCGTCGTCAGCTCTTTAGACAAAAGTGGTTCTGACTCTCCGGCCCGCCGCCTGCCGCCTCCGCTAAAAGTCTGATACCCATCTCCGCCGACACTCCGATGCGCGTTCTCCCTGCTTTCCGCTATCGTTCTCGTAGAGGAATCAAGATGATCCGGATACTACTCGTTGATGACCAGGCGATTGTGCGCCAGGGCTGGGGCATGCGCTTTGCCCTCGAAGCGGATATTGAAGTGGTGGGAGAGGCAGGCAACGGCCAGGAGGCGGTAGCCCTGGCCGGTTCGCTGCACCCGCACGTCGTGC
>JAVVFG010000006.1:0-27931 GCA_032260445.1 Anaerolineae bacterium
CAACCTCGAGAACAACGATGGCGCTTGCGCCGCGGAGTCCCTGTTCGTCGAGGACGACGAGCTGGACGTAGTTGCTGCCAAATGTCAAGTTCGGTATGGTCACAGTGAAGCGATCGAGGTTGGCCGGCGGCACGTCGGCAATAGGCTGGCCATTGACTTGGAGCTGCGCCTGCTGGATGGCGCGGTCAACCTCGTCGAGCCAGCTCACGTCGGCCGAGAAGCCGAGCGAGACAGGCTCGCTGAGGTCCGGCAGCGTCAGGGTACGGCTCTCTGGCGGGACGTTGAGGCTGACGACGGGGGTTGCTGCCTCGATGGTGACGGTTGTCTCTGCCTGGACGCTCGGCGTATCTTCAAGGCTAAGGAAGACGGTATGGCTGCCAGGCTGCGGATCGGGCACGGTGTATTGCACGATGTAGTGGCGACCCAGGAGGGTGAGCCGCTCGAAAATGGCATCCGTGGTCTGCGGCTCGTCGAGGCGCGCTGCGGCGCCGCCGGTGTTCGCGGCGACTTCGGCCAGGTAGTTGCGGCCTGCCTCCTGGCCCACGGTGAGGTCGGGATTCTGCAGCCAGATGGTGTGTACCGGGATTCCGAGCTCGCGTGCACGATTAGCGATGTCCCCGGCTTCAAACTGCGTGCTGATGGCATCGGTGCCGTCACTGACGATGACCAGCGCTGGGGCCAGCGCCGGATTTGGCGAGAGGGTGGCGATCTCGTTCAGGAGGTCGACGCTGCTATCATAGAGCGCAGTCGCCCCTTCTTCCGGCTGCAAGGGCGAGGCAAAGTAGTTGCGTACGCCGTTGTAGAACTGCGTCGGCTCGAGTGCTTGCTGCGCACCGGCGGCGCCGACACGGTACACGGTAATGTAGTCGGTGCCTTCGCGCATGTAGGCGTTGCTGGCATAACGGAGGATGACTTCCTGCAACGTGGGAATCTGTTGGGCAACACTGCCGGTTACGTCCAAGAGAAAGATGGAGAACGTGCCAGCATCGATCGTGCGAACGACGTCAACGTCGTTGATGATCTCGCCGCCATGGGTGACGACCAGCGATTGGGTGCTGAGATCAAGCGGCGAGCCGTCGGCGGCTACGCCGCGGGCCTGCAGCGTGATGGCAGGCACGCTGCTGGCATCACTATCGGTGATCACCAGGCGGCCCCCTGACGACTGGGCCAGTGCCGGATGAAGAGCAACTACGAGACCCAGTAACAGGATGACAGAAGCGAAGACGAAAGCTACCCGAAGGGTGCGAGAGGCCATGACGCTATTCCTCGTTGCGCCGGTGCTCCGGCGATGATAATGCCAGCACGCGTGGATTGCGTTTATGTCACCTGACCGTATAATATAGCAGACAGTTTATGGAACGTAAACCGATGGGCAGCACTCGTTTTCCCTGCGCCGCAAGGCGGTTACACAGGCTGGCGAGGGGGCTGCTCTTTTTCCTTTTATTTGCATTGGCTGCCGGCGTCGTGCGCGCACAGGAGCAGCCGGCTGCGCCGGAACCCCGCCTGGAGATCGCCAGCATCGAGCTCGGCGACTTCCCCATTATCGGACTCAACCTGATCGCCACGAACGCCAACAGCGAACGGCGCACGGAGCTGCAGGGGCTCCGCTTGTGGGAGAACGGGGTTCCGATCGCCGATTACACTCTGGAGCCGGTCTCGCCCGGCGTCGATCTATTCCTCCTGCTAGACATCGACGAAGGGTGGGGAGAGAATTTGGGGGCCGGGCAGACGCCGCTAGCCACCGTGCAGGAGAGTGTGCTGCGCCTCGCAGGGCGCTATCTCGAAGCCGGTCGTGACCGCGTCTGGTTGGGCATGACGGTGGGGGCGGAGAGCCGCTGGCTGGTGGAGGAATCCGGCGAGCCGGGGGAGATGGTCAGTGCGCTCGGCACGGTGCGGGCGCCCGCCGGCTCTGCGGGGGACCCTGCCCGGGCGCTGGCGCTGGCGCTGGATGCCGTGGAGGACGGCGGTGAAACGGGGCGGTTCACGGCTATCGTGCTCTTTACGACCGGCACAGGGCTGAGCACGACAAGTCTGCTGCCGCTGGTGCAACAGGCGCGTGCCGCACAAGTCGTTTTGTCTGTCGTGCTGGTTGGCGCCGCGCCGGGCATGACGGTGGCAGAAACGCTGGAAACGGCGGCACTGTCGACGCGTGGCGCTGTTTACCCCCTGAGCGACGCGGCGGCGGTGGACGGTCTCTATGAGCTGCTGGCAGCGAATGCTGTCCAGACGCAGGTACGCTACCGCACAAATCTCCAGGAGGATGGTGAGTATCCCGTGCGCGTGGTCCTAGGCGAGCGGGAGGGTCACGCGACACTGCGCCTCGCCTTCCGCCCGCCGCAGGTTACGATCGTGCTGGACGGAGGGCGGGAAATCCGGCGTGCCGGTCTGGCGCCCGATAGCGCTCTTGCGCAGTTGCAACCAGCCGTGCAGACGGTGCCGGTTGAGCTCGCGTGGCCCGATGGCGTCCCCCGCCGTTTGCAGGGTGCTACGCTGCTAGTCGACGGTGTCGCCCAGCCGGCACCTGTGCTTGGTGGTGCGACAGTTCTTGAGTTCGAATGGGATATCGCGGACCTGTCCGAAGGCAGCTATGCGCTCACCGTCCTGGTCACGGATTCGGTGGGATTGAGTGCGGAGAGTCCGCCGCTGCTGGTCACCGTTGCCGAGGTGCGCCCGGCGCCGTCGCCGACAGCGGTGCCACCGGCCGTGCCACCCCCGGCGGCTGTTGCCACCCGGCCGCTCTCGCCGCTGCTGGTAGGGCTGGGCGGCGCGCTGATCTTGCTCATTGGCCTTGTGCTGCTATGGCGGGTGCGACGCTCGACGCAGGGAGCGCGAGCGAGTGGCACCGGGCCGGTTAGGGGACAGCCGTTTCTGGTCCTCGAGAGTGGCGAAAGGTGGGCTATCGTCGGGGAGTTAACTGTGGGCCGGCAGGGTGCGGATATTCTGCTCGATGGGGAGGGCATGACCGTGCTGCACGCGCGCCTCGCCTGTGAAGAGGATGGCTGTTGGCTTTATGATGAAGGTAGCAGTGCCGGCACTTTCGTCAATGGGCAGCGACTGGGGTTAGAAGGGCGGCGTCTGTATCCGGGTGACGAAATGCGATTTGGGGCCGTCGTCGCTCAGTTCGTCGTAGAACGAGCCGTAAAACGATAAAAGGGACTGACAGCGGGGAGCCATCAGTCCCTTTTACCCGGGAAGAGGTCTAAGGTGGCCTGTCGCTAAAGTGGCCTTCTACTGTCCGGTTCAGGGGTCCGCCATCACCGGACGAGTATACAAATTAAGGTCGGTAGCCGGGTTAACCGTCGTCATGGCTGATTCGTAGTCTCAGCCGCCAACATCTACTGCCGCTGTCTCGACGGTTGGTAATCGACACCCGGCTACCGTCTGTTGGAACTCTGCTGTAAACGAACCTTACGCTTTCTACTGTGCCATGAGTTGGCCGTTTTGGGTATGGGGGGATTCCCTACTCTTTGGGCCACCTCGCCGGCGTCTAGACTTCAGCCAGCAAAAACGCCTGCGGCACCTTCGTGCTTGAGCCGCATCATGTAGGCCGCGGCCGCTTCGTGACGGTTGCTGGCGTTCAGTTTTTTCAGAATACGATGGACGTGGTTCTTCACGGTGCCGTGCTCGATGTAAAGGCGCTCGGCGATTTCCTGGTTGCTGAACCCTTTGCCCAAGAGGCCGAGGACTTCTTGCTCGCGCTGGGTCAACTCGTTGAAGCGGCGCATTTGGGTGTCGGGCGCTACCCACAGCCGTGAGCGGATGCTGGTCAGCTCCGCGAGCCGGCTCATGAGCTGGGCCGCCATCTGCGGGGAGACAACTGCCTCGTCTCGTGGCGCAGCGCGCACCTTCTCGAGGAGCAGATCGATGGAATCTTCCTTCAAAATGTAGCCGGAAGCGCCAGCCTCGACGTACTCAAGAATTTGGTCGCTCATCTCGGTGATGCCGACGACGAGGACTTTGATCGCTGGGTCCCGGCTCGTGATGGCGCGTACGAGGTCAACGGCCCCGTCCTCTTCACTCCCGGTATTGACGAGGACGACATCGCAATGGGGCATCTGGTGAAGCGCTTCTTCTACCGTGCTGGCGCAGCCAACGACTCTCATGTCGTTTTCGCGTTGCAGGACAACCTTGAGAGTGTTCGAGAACAAACGGAGCTTATCTACAATCAACACGCGCATCATTGGCCAGTTACTCCTTTTTTCGTTTGAGTAGGCAATGCCAACTCGCTTTCCCACTCCCGTTGATTCGCTCGCTAACTCCAGCAGAATATGGTTTTTCAAGACTGTCTGGCGAAGCCGGGGCCGGATGGGGCCGGTTAGCATTAGCACTTGAGGTAGACTGCTTGCCTACAGTGACAATAGTGTCATAGGCAATAGCCAACAGCCATAGGGTGTTACCCTACTCTCGGGGTGGGAGAGACCCTATTTATCATGCATGCGGAGCGGCACGAAGCGGGGTGGGCGGAGTGCAGCGTGAACGGCCGGCCTGGCCAGCGCAGAGGTAGCCGCGCTGGCAAGCGCATAGCCTGCGGGCCGGGAACCCGCGGCAATTGGGATCGAGAGCAAAGAGATAGGGGGTGTTACAAGCGGGGCAGGTCGCTACTGAGGGCGGCGCTGAGGAAGCGCTTTCCCTGATTCGCGGCAACGACAGCCTGCACCAGCTCGGTGGTGGTGGAGCGCTTAAGCAAGTAGCCAGTGGCGCCCTTCTTTAGGGCTTGTTGGACGAGGTCGACGTTGGCATACATGGAGAGGATCACGACGCGCGTGTGCGGATTCTTCAAAGCGTGGATCTTCTCGGTTGCTCTGATGCCATCCATTTCGGGCATGGAAATATCCATGACGACGACGTCTGGCTTTAGTTGTTCGACGAGTTGCAGAGCTTCTTCCCCATTTTCTGCTTCGCCAATGACCTCGATCCCTTCCGCATTGTCGAGGAGTGCTCGCACACCCTGGCGCACGAGATAATGGTCATCTGCAACGACGACTCTGATCATGACTTACCTCGGTGGCTATTCAAGAATCCAACGCACTGAAATAAAAAAAATAAAAAAAAGAACGCACGATGGGGTTACACGACGGATGGCCGACCGTTACCGGTTGGTAATCGTCGAGTATCCCCTTCCTTTCTATCTTGTAGCGACGGCGGCGTTTGCGATATGGGTAATTTCCCTACTCTTGCTACTCTTTTAACCCTATTTCGGGTCCTATTCGTCCAAAAAGATAAGCCCGTGTTTGATTGACGTGCGCATCAGGGTGGGTAGATCGTGGACACCCAACTTAGACATCAGGCTGGCACGATGCTTCTCAACGGTCTTCACGCTAATCGTCAAAATCTCGGCGATAGCGTTGTTGGTATGCCCCTCCGCGATGAGTTGGAGGACTTCGCGCTCGCGCGGCGTCAGGAGTTCGGCTGGGCTTTCGGGTAGATCGCCCTCGCCGGGCATCATCAACGTGTGCAGGATGGAGTCAGAAATGGCGGGGCTCAGGTAGACCTGCCCGCGACTCGCGGAGCGGATGGCCAGGGGCAGTTCCTCGGCAATTGAGTTCTTGAGCAAGTAGCCTTTGACGCCCTGCTTTAGTAGCTGGTTGGCGATCAGGGAGTCGGAGTGCATGGATAGAATCACGACCTCGACGGGGATGCCCATATTCAGGATCTGCTCGGCCGCCTGAGTACCGTCCATCCGCGGCATCGAAATATCCATGACGACTAAGTGTGGTTTCGTCTTCGCGACGACGTCGATGGCCTCCTGTCCGGTGGATGCCTCACCCACGACTTCAATATCGCCCTCACTCTCGAGCAGTGCGCGTATACCTTTGCGCACCAGGTGGTGGTCGTCGGCGATTACTACACGGATCATCGGTCATCCTCCAGTGGCGAACAAACCCCGATAGGAGTTGTGATACTGGTATCATATCACTGTCGGGCTGAAGTTCAACACCTGCATCGCCAGGGCTGGTGGTCGCTGGTGACTGTCCCCCATGGTCATGGTATCATAAAGGTGGCGGAGCACGGAAGGAGACACGGAGGTAACATGAACGTCAAGGCAAAGGACGAGATCTGGACAGAGGATGGTGCCAGACTTGGGGTTGCGCGCCGCTGGCACTACCGTCCCGAAGATCAGATCAATCCAGTGGAGCGTCTGTATGCAGCCTACCTGGAGGTAGAGAACTTCGACTTGGGTGATGCGCTCTACATACCGGATGTCTATCTTGCCGGCCGTGATGAGACAACCGGGCATGTGCTGGTCGCGGCGAGCCTGAAGCAGGTTATGCGATGGACGTGGACGCGTACACCGGATTTTGTGGCTTTTGGATTGGGGAGTGCCGTCCCGCTGGAGAACGGAAGTATGGTTGGTGCCGGACAGCCGGCCCGACCTGAAGCGTGAGCGCGAAGCGAAAGATAGAGGCCGTCGTCTTCGATCTCGACGGCCTCATGGTCGATTCGGAGCCGCTGGCGCGCCGGGCGTGGGATAAGGTCCTGGAGGAGTATGGCCATCGTCTCGACGACGAGACGCACGCGGCGATCGTCGGTCGCCGTACCGGGGAGAGCGCTCAGATCGTGCGCGAACGATTCGCGCTTCCGGTTGACGCCGAGGAGCTGGCAGCGGCCAAGACGCGACAGTGGCAGTCAATCTGGGCGCTGGGCTTGCCGCCAATGCCGGGACTGTATGACTTGCAGCGGCAATTGGCGAGGCGCCATGTTCCCTGGGGCGTCGCTACGTCAAGCCCGCGCATGTATGCTGCTGCCGTTGTGGAGCAGCTTGGCCTGGCGGCGTCGTGCCGGGCCATCGCCGCCGGAGACGAGGTGACGCGTGGCAAGCCGGCGCCGGATATTTATCTGCTGGCTGCGGAGCGGCTAGGGATGCCGCCGCAGGCCTGTCTGGCATTCGAGGATTCGGAACCGGGGGCGCGCGCCGCGCAGAGCGCTGGTATGCTCGTGGTGGCTATCCCGAACGGAGCGCCGGCCCATGGGTTGGCGTTCGCAGACTTCCTCTTCGACTCGCTCAGCCGGGCTGCCGCCCAGATCGACTCGCTCCTTGGCTCAGAGAACGCCGCTCCCTAACGAAAAAGGCCACCCGGGGGGTGGCCTGAATTCAGTTACTCAAATTACTCAAATTTCGTACTTCTTGCGGTAGGTCGCAATCTGCTCGCGGATGAGGTTGCGGCTCTTGGCGGCGGTGCGCACCGGTTCGACGATCTCGGTCTCATAGCGTGCCTGTGTGTGGCGGGCCCGTTCGGCAACGCGGCTGGCAGGCTGCAGCGCCTGCTCTTGCAGGGGCTTGACGATGCGAGCGCGTAGGCGGAGGTCGCCGTCCTCCTCCTCAAGCCAGGCATCTAGAGGGGTGGCGACGTTGCTGCGCAGGCCGGCAAGTGTGCGCGGCGTTTCGTCCAGCAGGTCGGTCAGTGCATCCATGACTGCAGCCGTTCGCTCACCGGCGCCAAAGGGCACCCACCTGAGCAGCCGCTGGAACCATTCGTTCAGCTTTTGCAGGAAGCTGCCGGCGGTTTCGACCGCCGCTTCGAGCACGCGCTCGGTCGCGTCGTAGAAGGTAGCCAGCCTGCTCATGTGACCTTCCAGCCAGATGCGCCCGTTCTGCAAAACCGGTAAATGGGCCTCGAGCTCGTCGAGAGCCTCGCGCCCAACTATGAGCCCGGCTTCTAGTCCCGGTAGGTCATCGACGAGCTCCTCGATAGCCAGGCTGAAGGCATCCAGCCCGCTGTCTACCGTCTTAGCCAGGTCGAGCTGCTCGAGCTGCTCGTATAGGGCGACGAGCCCGGCGAGCAGGCTGACCCGGTTGTTAGCGCTTGCCAGCTCTGTCTGCAGCGCGGCATTGGCCTCAGTCGAGTCGCCGTTCGTAGCTTCCATGCTGGCGAGGCGGCGGTTGGCGGCGTCCAGCTCTGCCTGCAGACGGAGATTCTCGGCCTGGGCGCTGGCCAGGCGTGCGAGGAGATCGGGCGTATCCGATCCGGCGGGAGTCGCCGCGACTGCTTCGCGCACCGGGGGTAGGGTGGCTGCGGCCGACGCGGAGACGACGGTGGTCGTCACCGGGGCCTTTCTGGTGCGGTTCGCCAGTAAGGCGGCGCCGCCGCCAAGCGCCGTCGCTGCTGCGCCTGATGCTGCCAGCGCCCGCAAAAAGGAACGCCGGTCCAACTCGTCTAGCTGTCGATCTAATTCGTCTGTCATTACTCACCACTCCACGTGCCGGGCCGGGGCTACGATGAAGGTTACACACTCCCAGTATACAGAACAAACGTTCTATTTTCTTCAATATGTAGAGAATTCACATTATCTTCACTATCGGAGAACTGCGGTGCTGGCTCTTGCCCTCGCCCCACATTCCCGTCGCCCTTTATAACACAAAATGCCCGGCCAGGTTACGGCCGGGCGCTGGTTATAATCGCCTTCTTACTCCGGTGAAAGCGGTGATCAGCCGGCGCTGCTGTAACCGAGCCGCTTCAAGGCGTGCTCGTTGCGGCGCCACTGCGGCTCGACCTTCACCCACAGCTCAAGGTAGACGCGCGTGCCGAGCATGCGCTCTATTTCCTGGCGGGCTGCCGCGCCGATGGCGCGCAACTGGGCGCCGCGGGAGCCGATGACGATCTTCTTATGGGTTTCGCGCTCGACGTAAATAATGGCGTGGATGTAGACCATGCCTGTCTCGCGCTCTTTGAATTCGTCTACGGCGACGGCGGTGCCGTGCGGGATTTCCTCGCGGATCTGGAGCAGGATCTGCTCGCGGATCAGCTCGGCGGCGAGATCGCGCTCGTAGATGTCGGTGACCTGCTCCGATGGGTAGAAGCGCGGCCCTTCGGGCAGGGCGTCGAGCAGCATGGCAAAAAGCTCCTCGGTGCCCAGGTTCTCTGTGGCCGAGAAGAGGATCCAGGGTGAATCCGGCAGTAGCGCCTGGTAGGCTTCCGAACGGGGCATGACCTCGCCGGCCTCCAGCGTGTCCACTTTGTTCATGCCCAGGATGACAGGGGTTTTGCCCGCGAGCAGCTTGAGCCGCTTAGCGAACTCGAGGTCGCTCGGGCCAGGTGGCTCGCCGGCATCGACCAACCAGAGGACCACATCTACCTCCTCCAGCGTCTGGATGGCTTCGTCGAGCATGAATTCGTCGAGCTTGTGGCGGGGCTGCATGATGCCGGGCGTGTCGACAAAAATCATCTGGTAGTCGGGCCGGGTGAGGATGCCGAGCTGGCGGGTGCGGGTCGTCTGCGGGCGGGGACTGACGATAGCCACCTTCTGCTGCAGCAAGTTGTTGAGCAGGGTGCTCTTGCCGACGTTGGGACGGCCGACAAGGGCGACAAAACCCGATTTGTGGCCTTCGGGTAGCTGTTCTTCGTCTAGTGTCTCGTATTCAGAGTAAAGTTCGAACTCTTCTTCCATGTTTTGCTCTTATGTTCAGGCCGTGTCTCAGACGACGGTTTCCATGCCAGTAATACGCACCAATTCGCGCATCGTCAAGCCGATGCGCTCGTCGCGCAGGAGGGGCAGGCGGATCCGGGCGCGCCGCAACTGGTTGAGATCGAGCCGGACTGTCACCAGTTGCTCTTCGTAATAGGGACCCTGGCCGAGCATCACGCCCTCAGGATCGAAGACGGTTGAGCCACCCCAGAAATGGACGCCATCCTCAAATCCGGTGCGATTGACGTGGATGACGAAGTTGGTAAAGATGCTCGCATAGGCCTGGTTAATGTGCTCCACCCAGACGGCACTGCCGATCTTCTGTTCTGTAGCCACCCCCCGGCCTGGCGAGCTGCTTGACAATAGCAGGATATCGGCGCCGTCCAGCCAGAGCAAGTAAGACGGGCTAATATGCCAGAAATCCTCACAAATGAGAATGCCCATACGGCCAAAACGGGTGTCGAAGGCGCGGATGTGGTCGCCCCAGGCGAAGTAGCGACCCTCGTCGAACATGCCGTAGGTCGGCAAATAGACTTTACGATGGACGTGGATCACCTCGCCGCGCGAGAGGTAGGCGCTGCTGATATAGAATTTCTGGCGACGATCGCTCTCGACGAAGCCAACGACGAGGTCCATGTCGCGGCTGGCGTCGAGCAGGCGGGCGAAGGTTGGCTCCTTATAGGTGGGCTGTAGCGCCACGTCGAAGGCGAGGTCGCGTAGCTGGTAGCCAGTGAGCGACAGCTCGGGAAAGAGGAGCAGCTCGACCCCTTGCTCGGCGGCCTCTTCGATGGTCGCGAGGTGCAGGTCGAGGTTGGCGGCGACATCGCCAAGGCGCGGGTTAATCTGTGCGAGACCAACTTTCAGGTTCATCATTTTCCTCAGTGGGCCGGTGTGTGAGATCACGCCGGACGGCCATACCCAGAAAGAGGCTGGCAGCGCTGAGCGCCAGCAAGCTGTCGATGATGGTGTCGAGCCGCCAGCCCAGCACCTCCAGCATCGGGTCGCCACGCCACAGACTGATGAGGGCCCGACCGGCGCTGGCCACGGCGAGCGCGAACCAGAATAGCGGGCCGGCGGGAAGTCGCGAGCGCAGACGCCAGATGAGGAAGGCCAGGAACAGGAAGAGGCTGGCGCCCACTAGTTGGGTCTGGTAGCGCACGGCGTAGACGCCGAACTGGTCGGGCAGATCTGCTGCCATCCAGCCGAGCGCCGTCTCGCGCCCGTAGGCGCAGCCATGAAGCCAGCAGGCTATCCATCCAGCCGACGCCCACAGGAGCGCGCCAGGCGCAAGTAGGGCAGCAAGGCGATAAAAAGAGATGGCCTGAACGCGCGTCCAGAGGAAAAGCGTTCCCAGGGCTGCCAGTAACGCCGCATGATAGTTCAGACCACCCAACCAGAGACGCCACGTTTCGCCCGGGTGGAGGCGAAAGTAGTCGAGTTGGCTGGCGACGAAACCAGCGCGACCGGCCCACAATCCCACTAGCAAGGCCAAGACGACGCCGTGCCACCATCTTTCGCCGATAGCACGCCGCGCTGGCTTGCGCAGCAGGGCCAGCGCGATCAGGAGCCCGCTGCCTACGACGGCTGTATAACTGTAAAAGAAGAAGGGGCCGTAGCGCCCCAGGATCGGGTACATGCCCTTTCATCATAGTCGAACCTGGGGGACCGGGCAAAAAGAGGTATAATGCCAGCGCGCGGGTGCGATAGGCTTGGCGAAATCGTTAGGATGCCCATGGATCATGAACCACACGTTGTTATTGTCGGCGCCGGATTCGGCGGGTTGTGGGCGGCGCGTGCCTTCGCGAAGGCGCCTGTGCGTGCGACCCTGATTGACAGAAACAACTATCATGGTTTCTGGCCCCTGCTCTATCAGGTGGCTGCGGCTGAGCTGGATGCGGAGCAAATCGGCTATCCGGTGCGCCGTATTTTGCGGCGCCACCGCAACGTACGCTTCTTCCTGGGTGAGGTGACTGAGGTCGATTTTGACGCCAAGAGGGTGCAGGCCGGTGAGCAGACGATTACATATGACTACCTCGTGCTGGCATTGGGAAGCACGTCGAGCTATTTCAACATCCCAGGCGCGGAGGCGTTCACCTTCCCCTTGAAGACGATGGAGGAGGGTATTCACCTGCGCAATCACATCCTCCGTTGTTTTGAGCAGGCGATGCAGGAGCAAGATCCTGAGGTGCGCCAGAGGCTGCTGACCTTTGTCGTCGCCGGCGGCGGGCCGACTGGCGTCGAGTATGCGGGCGCCCTGTCCGAGCTGATTCAAGGGCCACTGGCGAAGGACTACCCGCATCTGGACCTGCAGGAGGTCTCGCCGGTGCTCGTGGAAATGACCGACCGCCTTCTTGGCGCGATGCCCGAGAAGCTGGGCCGTTATGCTCTGGAGCGCCTGCGTCGCAAGGGCGTGGAGGTGCGGCTGAACACGGCGGTCTCAGAAGTGCGCGCCGACGCTGTCTATTTTGAGGATGGCAGCTGCCTTGCCAGCGATACGGTGGTGTGGACCGCTGGGGTGCGGGGGCACCCGCTCGCCGAGCAATGGGGATTACCCGTGGGGCGCGGTAGGCGCGTGGAGGTCGAGCCGACGCTGCAGGTGCCGGGGCAGCCGTGTGTCTACGCGATTGGCGACCTGGTCGCTTTCCCGGGCGAGGATGGCGCTCCCCTGCCAATGCTGGCGCCGGTGGCGATGCAGCAAGGTGAGCATAGCGCCGCGAATATTCTGCGGCAGATTGAGGGTAAGGAGCCGCAACCGTTCCACTACCGCGACAAAGGGACGATGGCGACGATTGGGCGCAGTGCGGCGGTGGCTCATCTCCGCGGGATTTCTTTCACCGGTTTTGTCGCCTGGATCATCTGGCTTGTCGTCCACCTGTTCCAGTTGATCGGCTTTCGCAACCGGCTCGTCGTCTTAATTAACTGGGCCTGGAGCTATCTCTTTTTTGAGCGTGCCGTCCGCCTGATCTTGCCGCGAAGTAAGGTGCTGGAGGTTCCAGGAGGAGAAACCAGGGAATGACTGAGGAAACCGACTTTGAAATGAAAGTGCGGTCGATTGCGCTGATCGCTCACGACAACATGAAAGATGAGCTGCTGGACTGGGCCCGGCATAATCGTGTTCTGCTGCGGCAGTTTGAGCTTTATGCAACCGGCACGACGGGTGCGCTGCTACAGGCAGTGCTGGACCTGCCCATCCATCGTATGCAGAGTGGCCCACTTGGTGGCGACCAGCAGATTGGGGCCAAGATTGCTACGGGCGAGATCGATTTGATGATCTTCTTCTGGGACCCGCTGTCGCCGCATCCGCATGACCCGGATGTGAAAGCGTTGCAACGTATGGCCGTTGTCTGGAATATTCCGATGGCTTCCAACCGGAGCACGGCTGATTTCCTGATCACTTCGCCCCTGCTGCGCCAACCCTATACGCGCATCATGCCTGATTTCGAGTCGTACCAGCGGCGTTTAGAGATTCCTCTGGATAACGACGAGAGGCCGGAGGCGAGGCCGGCGGGTAAGTGATACAATCTGCGTTGACCCTACTGTATTCATTTCTCGGAGGTGAGCATGGATCTTGAAGTTACGCCATTGAGCGATGCGGAACGGAGAGCGATCCCGACTGACGGTTTTGGTTTTGGCGCGGTCTTTAGCGACCACATGTTTCAGCAGCAATACTCTCCGGAGAAAGGATGGCACGGGGCGACGATTGGCCCGTTTGCACCGTTTCGTCTCAGCCCGGCGGCAGCGGTGCTGCATTATGCTCAAGAGATATTCGAGGGGACCAAGGCGTACCGCCGGCCTGACGGCAATATCAATCTCTTTCGCCCGTGGGAGAACATGCGCCGCTTCAACAAGTCGGCACGCCGTATGGCCATGCCCGAAGTGGATGAAGAGGATCACCTGCAGGCGATCGTCCAGCTCATCGAGCTAGATCAGCGGTGGGTGCCGGCGGCTCCCAGTGCGCTTTACATCCGCCCGGCGATGATTGCTACCGAAGCGGCTTTGGGGGTACATGCGGCCAAGCACTATTTGCACTACGTTATCATTGGGCCGGTCGGCTCCTATTTCAAGGAAGGATTCAACCCCATTCCCGTGTATATCTCCGACGAGTACCGGCGCGCGGTGGTCGGCGGAACCGGCGACGCCAAGACGGGGGGCAATTATGCAGCCAGCCTGCTCGTCTCGGAAGAGGCGCGCCGTCTCGGCTACTCGCAGGTGCTGTGGCTCGACGCCATTCACGGCCGTTATGTCGAAGAAGTCGGCGCGATGAACATCTGCTTCGTCTACGAAGGCAAGCATATCGTCACGCCGGAGCTCACTGGCAGCATCCTGCCGGGGATCACGCGCATGTCGGTCATCGAGCTCGGGCGCGATCTGGGCTACGAGGTTAGCGAGGAGCGGATAGACGTCCATGAGGCGCTCGCCGATATCCAGTCAGGCCGCATCACCGAGGTCTTTGGCTGTGGTACGGCGGCGGTTATCGCGCCAGTGGGCAAGTTCGGCTATCGCGGTGAGGAGTACATCGTCAACGGCCACGAGGTCGGGCCGGTTTCGCGGCACCTTTACGACGAGCTCACGGGTATTCAGTTTGGGCGCCGTCCTGATCCCTCTGGCTGGATTTACACGATCGACGTAGACGAACCGGTGGTAACGGCGGACTAAGAGGAGGCGCGGCGCCCGCCGCGCCTCATGACTGCGACAGGGGCTGGCAGTTTAGTTCGCCAGCGCGACGTTCCCCCATCGCCGGTTGGCATGTATTGCCAGTATCCTGATAGTTTCTGGCGGGATTCCCGGGTACACTCAGACAAAACGACGGGCAGCCCCTGTGGGCTGAGCCAAGAGGAGATTGTATGCGGCAGGTAGCCATCCTCGGTGTGGGCCAGACACCGGTACGCGAACATTGGGAAGAGGCGATTCGCGATCTGGCGGTTACCGCCGGTCGGTCGGCGATGGTTGATGCGGGCGTAGAGCGTGTCGATGCGATCTACGTCGGCAACATGACCGGCGGTACGCTGAACCAGCAGCGCCAGCTCGGCGCGGTGGTTGCCGATTTTCTTGGCCAGTGGGGCGCCGAGGCGGTCAAGATGGAGGCTGCTTGCGGTTCGGCTGGCTCGACGATGCGCCAGGGGGTGATCGCCGTGGCCAGCGGTGCCTGTGATGCGGTGCTGGCGATTGGCGTGGAGAAGATGACGGATACCGGCCCGTCGGAGACGACGACGGCGCTGGTAGGCGCCGCCGACGCGGAGTACGAGGCGATCCATGGGGTGACCTTCGTCGGGCTCAATGCGCTCGTGATGCGCCGCTATATGCATGAGTATGGTTACGTCCACGACGATTTTGCGCCGTTTGCGGTCAACGCCCATGCGAATGCAGCGCACAATCCTCATGCGATGTTCCGCCAGCCAATCAGCGTCGATACCTACCGCCGCGGGCGGGTCGTGGCCGATCCGATTACGCTTTACGACGCTTCGCCGATCGGGGATGGCGCTGCTGCTGTCCTCCTCGTGCCGGCGGAGAAGGCGCCGGATGCGGTGCGGGTTAGTGGCTCGGCGGTTGCCGTAGACACGCTTGCTATTCACGACCGCCAGAACCCAATCTGGCTGCAAGCTGCCGAGCAGTCGGCCGGGCGGGCGTACCGGCAGGCCGGCGCCGCACCCGAGGATATCGATCTCTTCGAACTGCACGACGCGTTCAGCATCATGGCGGCGCTTTCGCTGGAAGCCGCGGGGTTCGCCGCGCCCGGTGCCGGCGTGCGGCTGGCACAGGAAGGGGCGATCTGGCCGGGCGGGCGGATTCCCATCTGCACGCTCGGCGGGCTCAAGGCGCGCGGCCATCCGGTTGGGGCGACCGGCCTGTACCAGATTGTGGAGGCGACGCTCCAGCTGCGGGGCGCGGCCGGCGAAGCGCAGATCGACGGCGCCAGGATGGCGATGACGCAGAACATAGGCGGCAGTGGCGCGACAATCGCGACACACATCTTGCAGCGGCCGTAGGCGAAGAGCAGGGGTGATTAGCTACGGTCGAAGAGGGGAAGCTGGCGCGCTGCGTCTGAGCTGATGCTGCTCACCCCGACCCCTAGCAGGCGCACGCGCTGCCCGGCCGTCCAGTTTTCTTCCCACAGGGCGTGGGCCAGACGGACAATCGTCGCCGCGTTGTCGAAGGTGTACTCAACGGTGCGCTGGCGGGTAAAGGTAGTGAAATCGGCCCAGCGGAACTTGACGAACACGGTGCTGGCCACCAGAGAACGTTCCTGCAGCGCGGTGGCCACAGCCGCCGCCATCTCGGCCAGGTGGCGGCGCAACACGGCGGGATCGGCAACGTCGGCGGCGAAGGTCGTTTCCTGGCTGAGCGATTTGCGCGGCCCGCTCTCTGCCTGCACGGGTCGCTCGTCGACGCCGCGTGCCCGTGCCTGCAGCGCCTCGGCGCGCGCGCCGAAAGCGCTCTGGAGCCTGGCGGGATCGGCCGCCGCGAGCTGACCGCAGCGCTCGATGCCCAACTGCGCCAGGCGTTCGGCGGAGCGCGGGCCAATCCCCCAGATGGCGCGCACCGGCAGTGGTGCGAGAAAGGCCATCTCCTCGCCCGGACGGACAATGGTACAGCCCTGCGGCTTATCGTGGTCGGAGGCCACTTTGGCAACGAGCTTGCTCGTCGCGAGACCAACGGATGCAGGTAGGTGCGTCTCTGCTTCGACGGCGGTGCGCAGGCGACGGGCAATTTCTTCGGGGCTGGCGCTGGCGCTGAGGTCCACATAGGCCTCGTCGACGCTCACTTTCTCGACAGGCCCAAAGCGCTCGAGGATGGCCATGACCTGCTGCGAGCAGGCTCGGATGCGCGGGCGGTTAAAGCCAACGAATTTGAGCTGCGGGCAGAGGCGCAGCGCGCGGGCAGCCGGCATCGCGGAGTGGATGCCAAATTGGCGCGCTTCGTAGCTGGCTGAGGCGACGACGCCGCGCCCTTCCGGCCGGCCGCCAACGACTAAGGGGATGCCGGCATCCTCCGGATGGTCGAGAAGATGGACGTTGACGAAGAAGGCGTCCATGTCGAGATGGAGGATGGCGCGGGACCAGAAAGGGGAGCGGGGATCAGGGAGCGGGGATCGGGAAGATTCGGGAGCCACCGTTATGCTCATCAAGCTACTGCTGATCCCGGATCCCCGATCCCCGATCCCCGTCTGCGAAGCGGCGCAAGGCCCGGATGTTGCCGAGCGGGGAGTTGGTCATGACGACGCAGCCGGTTCCGAGGATCAGGCGCCGGCCGCCGGTCTGGGCAACGGCGCTGCTTGCTTCGGCGACGACGTCGGCCGGGGATCCCAGTTGCACGGTGTTGCGCGAGACGCCGCCGCACGCCGCACCGCCGACCTGCGCGAGCCCTTCTTTCAGGCTTGTGCCGCAGTCGCGGTCGTGCCAGTTGATGACGGGCACGTCGTAATCGGCAATGGTGTCAAAGAAGACGGTGTCGTCGCCGTGGACGTGGATGACGTTGAGCCAGAAGTCACTGGCGGCGGCGAGGATTTGCTCATCGAAGGGCTGCCCAAACAGCGAGTACTCGGATGGGCTGAGGAGGCCATAGCGGGCGTGCTGAATCGCGTAGAAGATGCCGCTGATGCCGGTACGGCGGGCCGCCTCGACGTAGCGCAGCGTGGATTCGGTAATTCGCTCCAGGCCCTGGCGAAAGGCATCGGGATGGCTGCGCATCAGGCTGAGCGCCCGCTCCTTGCCGGCGAGGTTCTTTGCCTGGGCCAGGGGCGAGAAGATGGTCGCGATGATCGGAACTTCGTCGCCGAAATGATCGGCGAGCAATGCCAGCGCTTCTATTTGCGTGCCGAGCATACCGCGGCGGGGATCGAGGACTGGCAGCCGGGCCCAATCTTCGGGCCGGTGCACGACGTGGCGAGTGTAGGACCGCGTGCCTTCGGCATGGCCTTCCCAGCGGTCTTCGACCCCCCAGTCTACGAGGCAGAAACTGCTCGCTGGCGAGACCTTGAGGAAATCCCAATCATAATCGGTCTGCCATTGGACGTGTGAGGCAGCCAGCTCCGCGGCGTCCTGATCGTCGACGGGCCAGTGGCGCCAGAGGGCAACAGGGAGGCGATCGACAGGCTCTCCTGCGATGGCCGCCTCCAGTCGTTTGCGCTTATGCGATTCTGCCATTGACGACCTCCTTGTGAATACGAGTAGCTTACTGTAGAGCGCACCCCGGCAGCCAGCTAGGGTGGTGGAAACGGATGATATTGCCCCGGGTCGACCGAAGCCGGGGTCTCTGGATCGGGTAGGATGAAGTAGGTGCCGAGCGCATACTCGGTAAGCGGCTTGATTAAGGCGTTTGCCTGGTCGGCGATACCGCCAAAGCCAGGGCCAAGATACCAGAGCGCGGCCCCTTTGACCTGGGGATATGGGGCGTAGAGGCGGGCTGCCCAGGCAATGTCTTCCAGCGCCTCGCTAACCGGGGGCACGTCATCATAGGTCCAGCCCCATTCGGTGATCAACACAGTGGGGCGCGGGATGCCATGGCGGTCGGCGACGGCAAACAAGGAGAGGAAGCGGCCGAGCTTAAAAGGATAGTCGTGCGCGATATCACTGGTCGCCAAGCTGTACTCGTGCACGGCCACCGCCAGCCGTTCTGGATTGGCACCCGCCAGCCGCAGGAACTCGAGCATGCTCGGGAGTTCCCATCCGGACACTTCCGGTTCGCCGGAGGACCAGCCGAAGGCAGCCCAGCGATAGCCATCGGCCAACGCCATGCGTGCTGTCGCAACAGCAAACTCGCCTAACCAGGCAGCGCGCTCTTTGTCGACCTCGTTGATCGTTTCTAGCCAGACCAGCGAGGGATCAAGCTCGGGTGGAAAGACAGCCTTCGCCTGCTCCCAGTGACGGCGGGCGGCCTGTGCTGGCGGTAGCGAGTAATCGGGCACGTCGAACTCGTCTCCACTGGTACGGTAGACGAGAACGTGGGGCAGGTCGCTGTTGCGCACAATCGCCTGTGCTTCGAACAAGGCGCTGGTAGTGTCGACGCTCTTGAGGAAGAAGGGGACGCCGGCAGCATCGAGGCGCTGCATCCATTCGCCAATGCCGGTCTGGTTGCCGCCGGGGCCTGTGTGAAAGCCGATTTTCACGGTCACGAGCTCTTGCCCGGAGGCACGCACTTCAGCCCGCAGGGCGCGGAAGTCGATCGTCGGCGTCGGCGTTGGCTGCGGCGTGTGTGTCGGCGTTGGGCTGGGCGCGGGCGTGGACGCGGGGTTTACGATGGCCGGAAGAAACATCCGCGGCGATAGGCCAGATGCCGGGGTGCGCGACGCGCCCGGGTAAGGTTGAGGGGTAGGAGTTGCCGGCGCACCAGGGTAGGGAGATGGCGCCGGCGTGCCGCCCAATCCCGGCGGAGGGTAGGCATCTGGGGTGACCGAACCGGCTTGTTCCGCCAACGCTGGAGCGGTTATTGTGGTGAGGACTGCCCGTGTTCCAGCAACCGGCTCCTGGATGGTGCGCTCACAGGCCGTGAGCCAGGCGACGAGCAGCGCCAGGCCGAGGAGGCCGGCGCGAACTGGGGAGGCAAATACGTTACGCAATGCTAACCATGCCTGGCCGTCAGCCGCCGACCGCGGTCAGCTTGCGCGGGAAGCTGGTCAGTGTGTGGGAGCCGTCTTGTGTGATGACCACGTTGTCTTCGATGCGCACACCGCCGCGGCCCGGCAAATAGATGCCCGGCTCGACGGTGAAGACGGCGCCGGCTGGAAGGGGCTCCGTGTTACCACGGACGATGGCCGGGTTTTCGTGTACCTCCATCCCCAGGCCGTGACCGGTGCGGTGGATGAAGTACTCGCCGTAGCCCGCCTCTTCGATCACCGTGCGCGCGGCGAGATCGATGGCTTCGCCGGTCTGGCCCGGCCGGGCCGCTGCCCGCCCTGCTGCGTTGGCGGCTTTGACGACCTCGTAGACGTGTGCCAGCTCATCGGGAATGACGCCAAGGGCGAAGGTGCGCGTGATATCCGACACGTAACCATCTACCATCGCGCCCCAATCGATAATTAGCAGGTCGCCCTTCTGCAAGGCACGGTCTGTCGGCACAGCATGCGGTGAAGCGCCGTTCGGTCCTGCAGAGACGATGGGTTCAAACGCCAGGCCGTCGGCGCCGGCGGTGACGAGCTCGCGCATCAGCAGCGCCGCCACCTCTTTCTCGGTCTGTCCGTTTCGCAGCTGCGGCAGCAGGTTATGCATGGCGATTTCGGCAACGGCTACGGCGCGCTCGATCGCATCCAGCTCGGCGGCGTCTTTGCGGAGCCGCAGGGCGTTGAGAACGGGCTCAGCGTGTGCCGTCTTGAGGTTAGGGGCGTAGCGGCGCAGGAGCTCCAGCTCTAGCACGCGCATATTGAATGCCTCGACGCCAAGCAACACATCGGAGAGCTCGAGCTGGGCACAAGCGTGCTGGAAGGCGCCGGCATAGCCGTCTTCGTCGCTCCAGGCGTGGATGCGCTGGGGAGCGATGCCTGCATCCTCGGCTTTGGTTGCCTCTAGCACGGGGATGATAATCGCCGGCTCATCGTCGACGGGGACAAAGAGCACGATCGGCCGTTCGCTGAGATGGGCACGGATACCACTGACGTAGCTCATGTTCGAGCCGGGGACCAGGGCGACGGCGTCAAGCCCCTGAGCCAGGGTCTGCTCTTTCAGTCTTTGCAGGCGCTGCCTGTACATCGCGCATTCTCCTCGGGCGGCGGTTATGGCGTGCTGTCGTCTTGCCAGGCGCCAGCCAGGTCGTCTTGGTTAACAAGTCGCTCGCGGCAGCCAGTGGTGAGGACTCCCCGGACTCAGGAAAGGGCGATTAGCGGCACGCCGGGTTGGACGGCATCTCCGGGCGCGTAATGGATGGCCTCGACTGTGCCGTCACGTGGCGCCTGGATCGGAAGGATCATCTTCATCGACTCCAGCAGAATCAGCTTATCGCCTGCCTGGACCTGGTCGCCAACCGAGACGAGGACTTCGGAGACAACGGCCGGGATAGAGCTGGCGAGCGAGCCGCTGGCGGCTTCGGCGCGCGCTGCTTGCGGGCGCACGCGCGTGTAGTCCAGGTTGCTGCCATTCACCCAGAGCTGGCGCGTGTCGCCCTCTACGTGTCCAGCGGCGCGCAGGCGGCGCCGCTGGGTGAATTCTCCGGCGGGCTGGTCATACTCCAGTACGAAGTGCGCCCCTTCTGTGTAGACGACGCGTACCTCGGTGGTGTGGCCATCGTAGGTGATGCGTAGCCGGTCAGCCTGGCGTGTAACTTCGAGCTCTTTCTCGGCCCCGGCGACATTGACTTTGAGTCTCATTCTAGTTGCGGAGGATAGCGACGATGGGGCAATCACGCAAGCAACCTTCATGCACCATTAGGTGAAGGTAGGGGTGCAGAGCGGCGCGTTTACTGACTACTCGGCAGCTGGCGTTTCTGGTTTTGGCGCACCGGGCTGCACCTCGAGTGTGAAGCCGTCCATACCGGTCACGACGATGGCCGCGCCGGTGGGGATAGCTTCGACAGAACGCGCACGCCATAGCTCGCCGTGGACGAGGACGGTCCCGACGAAGGCCAGATCGCCGCTGGGCGCCGGTACCAGCGTCTTGCGCACGGTGCCAATTTCGCCGACAAGTCCTTCTTTACCGGTTAGCGGCTGCCGGCGCATGGCGCGTATCGCGGCGACTGCGACAAGAATGAAGAGCGTCGTGCTCCCTAGGCTCACGATGACAGCGCTGCCGACGCCGATGCGGGCAAACTCGGGCGAGCCGGGACTGTTGAAGAGGACGAGAAGCCCCATGAGCAAGGTGATGCCGCCCGCTGCTGCCAGTCCGCCGATGCCCGGCGCCTTGATCTCGAGGACGAAGAGGACAAAAGCCACAGCGATCAGGCCCATGCCCAGCCAATTGACGGGAAGCTGGCCCAATCCGTAGAGCGCCAATGCCAGTGACGTGACGCCGATGAAGCCGGCAACCCAGCCTCCGGGGCTTTGCAGTTCGATCAGGATTGCGGGTACGGCCAGGGACAGCAAGATGCTGATGACGAGCGGGTTGCTCAGCGCATGCAGCAGCTGCTCCACGTAACCCATGGGCAGCGTCTCGATCTGGGCGCCAGCCAGGGCGAGCTGCCGGGTCTGGCCGTCCACTTCTACCTGGTGGCCGTCGAGGGCTACGAGCACACCGGCCACATCCGGGCTGAGGGCATCGACCAGGCCAATTTCGACGGCCTCGGCGGCATGGACCGCCCGTGCCTCTTCGATCATCGCTTCGGCCACGGCGATGGCTTCTGGCCCGCGCGGCTCCGCGAGGCTGCGCGCCTGGGCCTTGAGATCTTCGACGATCTTGCGGTAGAGCGTGTCCCCGATATCGGCGCCTTCGCCGCTGACCGGTGAGGCGGCGCCAATCACTGTCTCGGGGGCCATGACCGCCGCGTGGGCAGCCAAGGTGATGAGACTGCCTGCTGAGGCGGCCTGCGCCCCGGCCGGTCCGATGTAGACGATGACCGGGACGGTGGCGTTGCGCAGGAGGCGGATGATCTCTTGCATGGTGTCGGTAGCGCCGCCGGGGGTATCGAGAACAATCAGGACCGCGGCCGCGTCTTGCGCTTCGCCAGCGGCGATGCCACGCTCAAAGTAACTGGCCATCGCCGGGGTTACGGCCCCCTTCACTTCGAGGAGAATGACAGTTTCCCCCGGCTGCAGGGCAGCGCGCACCGGCTCGGCCAGCCCAATGAGCAGCAACAGGGCGGTTGCCAGTGTCAGAATTAGAGAGAGCCGTCTGGTCCTCATAGTTACCTTTACGAGAGAACCAGTGCCCCGGTTTCGTCACGGTGGCGGAAACGGGAATGGTGAGCGCTGGCTCTCAGCTCATTGCCTATAGTCATATGATAAGGTATGCTGGCGACGAGCACAACCGCCTATGATCTCAGACAAAGTCAGCCTTTACGTCCATATCCCCTTCTGCCAGCATCGCTGTGCCTACTGTGATTTTAATACGTATACGGGGCTCGGCGATCTGCAGAGCGCTTATGCCGCGGCGGTGGCGGCGGAAGTGGCGCAGACCGGGCGCGCGGGAGCTTTGCATGCGCGTGCACCGCTCAGTGTCCACACGGTGTTCTTTGGCGGCGGTACGCCATCGCTCATGGCGCCGCCGGATCTGGCGCGTATCCTGCAAAGCGTGCGCGACAGTTTCGTGTTGGATCCGGTAGCCGAGCTGACGATGGAAGCCAACCCGGGCACCGTTGACGCTGCCTACCTAGATGAGGTGCGCGCCCTGGGAATCAATCGTCTCAGCTTTGGCATGCAGAGCGCTATCGGCTCTGAACTCGCGCTGCTGGAGCGCACCCACGATTATGCTGCCGTGCGCGAGGCGGTGGCGCTCAGTCGCGCAGCCGGGTTCGAGAACGTCAGTCTCGATCTGATTTACGGCCTGCCGGGACAAACGCTGGCATCGTGGCAACAGAGCCTGGAGGCGGCCCTAGCGCTGGAGCCGGAACACCTGAGCCTCTACTGTCTGACAATTGAGCCGGGCACGCCGATGCAGCGCTGGCTGGATGACGGCCGCATTGAAGCACCAGATCCCGATCTGGCTGCGGCGCAGTATGAGCTGGCCTGTGCCCGGCTGGCGCAGGCGGGTTGGGAGCATTATGAGATTTCCAACTGGGCGCAGCCGGGATACGCCTGCCGCCATAACCTCACCTATTGGCGCAACGACAGTTACCTCGGCCTGGGAGCTGGCGCTCACGGGCACGCCGCCGGCTATCGCTACCAGATTGTGAAGCAGCCGCGCACCTATTTGCGGCGCATGGCGTCGGGCACGCCGGGCGACTATCCGCTGTCAGCGGCGGTGGCGGCTGCGCACCGCCTCGACGAAGCAGAGGCGATGGCCGATACGGTCATCACGCAGCTGCGTCTGCTGTATGAAGGGCTGGATATGGCTGCATTTGCACAGCGCTTTGGGCGCAGCCTGCGCGAGGCGTACGGGGAGACGGTCGAGCAATTGGTCGACTGGGGGTTAGTGCGCGAAGAAGGGGAGAAGCTCCTGTTGACGGAGCGGGGCTGGTTTCTCAGCAACCAGGTCTTCTACAGGTTCCTGTAGCCGGGCGTCGCGATTACAGATGTTGGGTTCAGAGGGGACAAAAAGCCCGGCCCTTCCGCATCATGGGGACAGGGCCAGGCTTCTAAGTGGTGAGGAGAAAACGGAATCAGGCGGTGGCTCGCTCGCGCCCGGCCATGGCGATTTCTGCAGCGCGCAGCGTGTTCTTCATGAGCATGGCAATGGTCATCGGGCCAACACCGCCGGGCACCGGGGTAATCGCGCCGGCAACCTCAGCGGCTTCGTCGTAGGCGACGTCGCCGACGAGCCGGTAACCACGCTTTGCTTCGGGATCGTCGACGCGGTTGACGCCGACGTCGATGACCGTTGCTCCGGGCTTGATCCAGTCACCTTGGATCATCTCCGGCCGGCCGATCGCCGCGACGACGATGTCACCCTCACGGATCTTGCCTGCAAGGTCTTTGGTGCGGCTGTGGCAAATCGTGACGGTGGCATTCGCTTTCTGCAGCAGCATCGCCACGGGCAGCCCGACGATGTTCGAGCGCCCGACCACGATGGCGTTGGCGCCGCTAATCGGGACGCCAGACTCTTCAAGGAGCACCATCACCCCGTGTGGTGTGCAGGGGATGAATAAGGGCTCGCGCCCCTTCATCGCCAACCGGCCGATGTTCACGGGATGGAAGCCGTCGACGTCCTTTTCCAGGTCGATGGAATTGAGAACGGCCTCTTCGTCGATGTGACCCGGCATGGGCAACTGCACAAGAATGCCGTTGACGCCGGGATCCGCGTTGAGCTCGCGCACCAGCGCTTCCACCTCTTCCTGCGTCGCATCGGCAGGCAGTGTATGGCCGATCGAGCGAATGCCAAGGTCTTCGCACATCCGCTGCTTCATACGTACGTACGTTGCCGACGCCGGGTCTTCGCCGACAAGGACGGTGGCGAGCCCTGGCGTGTAGCCGTACTTTTCTTGCAGTTCCTGCACGCCAGCGCGCACTTCCTCGCGCACTTTGGCGGCAATGGCAGTACCGTCAATAATCTTTGCTTGCATTGTCTACCCTCTTCCTGTCTCGATGTAAGGTTCAATCGGGGAAACTTCCCACGGGGTCATAGAAAAGGCTCGACCAAAACACCGGCAGTGATGTGCTCTCTCCCCGTCGCGGGCTGCCATCCTACTCTGGCAGCAGGTCAGTACCCATGAAGAGGTCGAGCCAAATGGCGAAAAACGCGCCAAAAAAGAACGTGGTTAATCCAAAATAGAGCCCGCCATACTCGGCTACGCTTGTCTCTAGCACGAATCTGACGATGAGCCAGGTCACTGCCGCACCTAAAATGAGTGCAATCAGGAACATGAGCAGGCGTTTCACTAGCATCTTGTGTTCATCCTCCGTGTCTACAAAGGCAAGGTGCTGCACGTCGCGCCGCGCAGCGCGTTGAATTTACGGTGATTCTGCTTCCCCTAGAATCGAGCGTACCTGACGGGTCAGCTCATCTGGCGATATTGGCTTAGTGAGGTATTTGTTCGCTCCGGCGCGCATGCCGCGATTGACGCTCTCCAGGTCGGTCTTTGCGCTGAGCATGATGACGGGTAGTTGGGCGGTTCGCGCGCTCTCGCGCACGGCGCGGCAGACAGAGAAGCCGTCCATTCCCGGCATCATGACGTCGAGAATGACAAGATCGGGCAGCTCTGCCTCGATCTTCTCAAGCGCGTCGTAGCCGTCTTCTGCTTCGGAGACCTCAAACCCAGCCCGCACCAGCATCAGCCGAAGCAGCGTGCGCGCCATGGGTTCATCATCGACGACTAGGACGGACTGACTCAAATGATCCTCGGGAGAGAACAAATACTGTGTATCCATCGACCAGACAAGTTTGTATTGTAGACGATTCTAATTATTCGGCAATCCTTCCTCGATCGCCTCTTCAAGATGGATAAAGGGCATCCGGATGGTCATCCCTTCCTGCGTGAGGAAGGTGTTCGGGAAGATGGCGCGCGCCTGCGGGAGGATCTCCTCTTCAAGGTGTTCGTCGGTCGCATCCGGAGAATAGTGATAGAGGCCCAGGTAACGGACCTGGGCCGCCTCGGCAGCGCGCGCCGCTTCGAGCCAGCTGCTGTGCCCCCAGGTGGGGAATTGCCGCCGCCCCTCAAGGGTGAAGAAGGCGTCATGGATGAGGATGTCGGCGTCGCGAGCCAGGGCGACGACACTCGGCTCGACGCCGTCGTCAGGGTGGGTTGTATCGGTGCAGTAGGTGAGCACTGCGCCGTTACTCTCCACGCGGAAGCCGAGAGAGCCGCCGGGATGGTTGAGATTGGCGACACGAATGACTGTTTCGTCGCCGACGATGAGCGTTTCGCCATCGTCAACTTCTTTCACGTGCACGTCGGCGGACAAGGTCTTGTAGTCAAAAGGCAGGTAGGGCTCGACAATCTGGCGAGCGAGGATTTCCTCGAGATGCTGTCCCACCCGTTTCTGGCCGACGACGACGATACGATTGTGGCGCTCAAAGGCAGGGGCAAAATAAGGAAAGCCCTGGATATGGTCCCAGTGGGTGTGGCTGATGAGAAGTGTCCCTACGACCTTGCTGTAGCTCGGGCGCATCAATGCCTGTCCCACGCGGCGGATACCCGAGCCGGCGTCGATGATTACCATATGCTGGTCCGGCGTCTCGACGGTGATGCAGGAGGTGTTTCCGCCCATGCGAATTGTCTCCGGGCCTGGGACCGGAATCGTGCCTCGAACGCCCCAAAAACGGACCAGCAAAGCCTTCACCTCTGGACGGCGCGCAGTGTGGTGGGAAACGACAGCCCGCGCCGCCACACTTGGGCCGAATAGTGAGGTCAGTATAGCAGAATAGCGTTTTCTCTACACCTTAGGAACAAGGGGGGCTACGAAGAAGCTTTCATATGGACCGCGCGCATCTTGCTCGCCACGAGCGGGCAGGATGCCGGCTACGCTTGCGGTCCGGTTTCCGTCAGGTCGGGACAAGGCTGCCCAGCCTGCGCGGGCTGCTGCCTCAGGCTGTCTTGGGATTGGCTGGTTCGGGGGGCGGCTTAGCCGCTGCTGGCGTTTTCGTGATCAGCAGGTTGTTCGTCGTTCCTGTCCATCACACGCTGTACGCTTTCCAGCAGTTCCTGCGGGCCAAATGGCTTCGTGATGTAATCGTCGACCCGTGCAATATGGAGGCCGAGCACGCGGTCTATGCTCTGCGCTTTTGCCGTGACGACGATGACCGGAATCTTGCGCATCTCTTGTGACGACTTCATCGTCTGGTAGACTTCCCACCCATCCATTTCCGGCATCATCAGATCGAGCAACACCAGATCGGGGTTGACTTCGGCGATTTTCCGTAGGCCCTCCGGCCCGCCCAGTGCCCCTACTACTTCGATGTTTTGTCTGCTGAGAATAAGCCTAACAAGCTCGATCATCTCTTGCTCGTCTTCAATGCAGACAACCTTTCGCACGCGCTCGCTCATATCACCATTCCTTTGCCGTCGCACCCCCAGTAACCATCGGAAGGTCACGGAGCGCCTAAAGCTTATCATAAGGGTTTGGGGTTGTAAAGCGTGACGTAGCACGCCCCTCGCCAGGGCGGAGAGGCTGCGGCGGGAACGATCGGTAGTCGTCGCCGGTGATGAATGTCACGCCAAAGGATGCTTGATGTCATGCGACGGGCGCGCCAAACAGCCTAGGGACGCGGCACGCTATTCAACCCTCGCCGCAGGCCCACTATCTGGACTACAGTGGTAGGAGCGGTGCATGCTCGCGTGCCGGATGCGGGCATGCGGCAATAGTTGCGCGGAGGACTCTGCATGCAGCAAAACGTAATGGCGCGGTCGGCCGGTCCCTGGCAAACGCGCTACACGACCTTCTTTCACGCCTTCCTCTTTGTGCTCGGTTTCAGTGTTGTCTTTGTCGTCGGTTGGGGCGGGGCGGCAACGGTCTTCGGGCGCCTGTTTGACGAGTACCGGCTCTTGTTGGCGCGTGTGGGGGGCATCGTCGTCATTGTCTTTGGCCTGGTCACCCTGGGCGTCGTCAAGTGGCGCTGGTTCTACGCGGATACGCGGCCACAGTGGCAGGCCAACCCCGCCCATCGCTCCGCGTCTTCGTTATTCATGGGCGTTGTCTTTGCTGCCGGCTGGACCCCGTGCATCGGCACGACGTTGGGGGCCATCCTCACGCTCGGCGTGAGTGGGGCGGCCAATGGGCAGGCGATGTTTCTAGCCAGCGGTTATGCCCTCGGCCTCGGAATCCCTTTCCTGTTTATCGGCATGGCGATGAACCGGGCGCTGCTCGCGCTGAAGCGCTTGCGACCGCATATGCGCAGGATCCAGATCGCGAACGGCGTCCTGCTCATTCTCATTGGACTACTTCTCCTGAGCGGTCGCATGACGCTCGTCGCCATCTGGGCGCAGCAAAACGGGCTCTTTCTCGACCTGCCGCTGGGTGCCAGCGCCACGCCGACGTACTTCATTGCCGTGCTCGCGGGGTTGCTCTCCTTTC
>JAVVFG010000007.1:0-27740 GCA_032260445.1 Anaerolineae bacterium
CACTGACAACGGCGACAGCAAACGGCTCCTCGGGATTCTTGATGTCGTCGCCCTGAGCCTCGGGCTGCGAGAGGTCGGCAAGAGGCCACAGGTTGTCTATGCCGGCAACCGGGCTTTGCGCGAACGGGTGACGGCGGAGCTAGGCAGCCAGACGACGGTGCATGTCGCGGACAACTTGCGGCCCACCGTGGAAACCGAGCACATCGGAGAAGTGGCCAACTTGGTCAACACGCTATACGAAGAGCTCAAAATGGCTGAGCTTCCCGGCTTCGGCGAGGTTGTCGCCTGGAGCTCCTACCCGCCCCAGCCGACGGCACGTGCTTTTTCACAGATGGTGCGCTATTTTGCCGCCCTTTATCAGGAGCGCGTGCTCGGGCTCGACCTGGGGAGCAACAGCGTTACCATCGCCGTGGCTGACGAGAAGAACCTGCAGGTGGCGATCCACAGCAACCGGGGCATGGGCGAGCCTATTGCCGAGTTCCTGGACGCTGGCGTGGTGCGTGAGATACAGAAATGGCTCGCTATCGATGTAGCAGAGGATACGCTGGCGGACTTCCTGCAGACAAAGGCGCTTTATCCGGGCACGATGCCGATGACGGACGAGGAGCTGCAGGTGGAACAGGCGCTGGCCCGCTACTTCCTACGCGAAGCGGCTGGTGGCGCCGCCCGCAACTGGGCATGGCCGGCGGCTGGCAGCACGGTCCCTCCCTTCGCACTTCTTCTCCTGCGTGGGCAAGCGCTCACCCAGGCACCTCGCAGCGCGCAGGCGCTGCTCATGGCGCTCGATGCCTTGCAGCCAACCGGCGTCTTTGCGGTCGCGCTCGACCAGTATGGCGTCCTGCCGGCATTGGGCCTTCTGGCGCTGCGCCATCCACTCCCAGCCGTGCAGATTCTTGAGGGCGGCGTCCTGCTCGACCTTGGCTGGGTCGTGGCGCCCCGCTTCCGCGCCGCTCAGGGCCAGACTATCCTGCGCGTGCGGGTCAACGCGGAAAAACAAGGCCAGTTGAACGTCGAAGTAGCGGCGGGTGATCTGACCCTGCTGCCCCTGGCGCCGGGAGAGCAGGCTGAGCTAATCCTCGAGCCATCACGCCGTGTTGACGTTGGCTTTGGACCCGGCCAGGGTAAGACGATCACGATTCACGGTGGCACGGCGGGCCTGGTCATTGACGCCCGCGGCCGGCCGATCGAACTGCCCAAGGACCAGGAGGAAAGGCAAGCACTGCTGCAGCGGTGGCGCTGGGACATGGGAGGATAATGGCTGTGTTGACGCGGGTCAACCCGCACACCCGGATCTTGCGCGAGCGGCTCTTGCCCCATGCCGGGGAGGTAGCCGTCAGTAAGGGACAGAAGGTATCGCCTGTCCAGGTCGTGGCGCGCGCCTCGGAACCGCAGGGCTTTGCCGTTGTCCCGGCTGCCGAGATTCTCGGCGTGGCTGCCAGCGAACTCTCTCGTTACCTGCTCGTGGAGGAAGGAGCCGCCGTGCAGCGCAAGAAACCGTTGCTACGACAACGGAAGATGCTGGGCAGCACCGAGTATGTCTCGCCGATCAATGGCGTCCTCTATCAGGTGAGTAGTGGCCGGCTTATCCTGCAGCATACGCCACGACTGCTTGAGCTGCGCGCGATGGTCGAAGGCACGGTGCACAGCATCCGCCCAGGTCGCGGTGTGGTGATTGCGACGAGCGGCGCCGTGATCCAGGCGGCATGGGCAACACAGCAAGAGGGATATGGCAGGCTCAGGATCGCTGCAGCTGGCGACTCACCACTGCGCGAGCGGCACATCGACGCCGACGTGCGCGGAACGGTGCTGGTCGCGGGGTGCCTCACCGACGTCCAGGCGTTGAAGGCGGCCGAGGACAATTCGGCGCGCGGCGTGATTGTTGGCAGTGCGCCCGCATCGCTGCTGCCGGCGTTGCACACCTTCCGTTTCCCGATTATGATCACCGAGGGATTTATGGGCCAGCCGATGGCTGAACCGTTGTTCCAGTTACTGCAAGAAGCCGAAGGGCGCGATGCGTCGCTGTTTGGCCAAAGCAACACATCCGGCGGCAGCCGGCCGGAGATCATCATCCCCATGCCGGCAACCCAGCCACTGCAGACTGGGGCGCCGGAGGCAGCAGACGTGAAGGTCGGCGACCGCGTGCGTATTCTAAGAGCGCCCTATGCCAGCCAGGTAGGGAAAGTGGTCGCGGTGTTCACGCAACCGCGCCGCACTAGTATTGGCATCCAGACGCCAGGCGCAGATGTTGAACTGCCCGATGGTGAGGTCGTATTTATCCCGGATGCCAATCTCGATTTGCTCCGCTGAGCCGTTCCTGCAACAGGAGGGATTATGTCGCGACAATTGATGGATTTTCGAGGGGATAGAGAGTCAGGCCAGGCGTCGCCTTTTGGCATCTTGGTCGCCGCCTTGCTGGGCATCCTGGCGCTCGCCTTGCTCTGCACCGGCGGCGTCTACATCGTGCGGCAGCAGCAGCGGGCCGAAATCGGTGCGACGAGCACGGCGATTGCGATCGCCAATGCGACCACACTAGCGCAAAATGCGCGGGTGACACAGACCATTGCGGCCAGGGAAACAGAGGCAGCCCGTCCCACGGAGACGTCGACGCCAACCCCTGTCCCCACGAACACGCCGACAGCCACGGCGACGGCGACGCCGACGCTGGAGCCGACGGCAACGGAAGCGGTTGCTGCCGCAGAAGCCGAGGAGACGCCGACGCCAAACTTCTTCGTCACCAGTATTTTCCAGGGGACGCCGGCTGCCACGGTAGCTGCCGGTGCCGTCCCGGGTGGAACCGGTACAGGTGGTGGTACGCTGCCGCAAACGGGCGGCGAGCTCGGCGTCTTATTCGCGGCAGTCCTCGTATTAATTGGCGCATTGGCCTTTGTGCGGCGTTTGCGCGCAAGCTAGTTTCTCGCTTCGCAATCTGGTAGCGGGGACGAATCAGATCCAGCCGGGCGCCTTGCCAAGCAACCAGGCGCCCAACTGGATATCTCGTTGACCCTCCTGACTTCGCGTTATTTCCCCTGCTCATTTGTGCTATAATGCGTGCGATCTCGTGTATCGCACCTGGATTAATGATGAGCAAGACTGCCTCGATCCTACTTGTCGAAGATGATCTGGCCATCCTGGAAGGAATGGCCGATCTGCTGCAGTTGTACGATCTGAATTACGACGTGCGCGTGCAGAAGGCGACGAATGGGGAAGAGGGCCTGGCCGTGATGGCCGGGGAGACGCCAGACCTGATCATCTCCGACATCATGATGCCAGAGATGAACGGCTTTGAGTTTCTTGCCGCCGTGCGTGCTAACTCGCGCTGGGTGCACATCCCCTTCATCTTCCTGACAGCCAAAGGAACGAAAGAAGAGATCCTAGAAGGCCGGCGCAGCGGGGCCGAGCTGTATATCACGAAACCATTTATCGGCGACGAGCTACTGGAGCTGGTCAAGACACAACTCGATCGGTCATTTGAGCTGCGGCAGGTGCGGGATCAGCGCATCGACTCCTTGAAGCGCAACGTGCTACAGCTCCTCAATCACGAGTTTCGCACGCCGCTGACCTACGTGACAGCGTATTATGAGATGCTCGCCGACAGCCTGCTGGAAGCCGACGACGCTTCGATGCTGCAGGAGTATCTGCGCGGCATCCAGGTCGGGTCGCAGCGACTCGCCACCCTGGTCGAGGATCTGATCAAGATCATTTCCATCCGGACAGGGGAAGCGCATACGCTCTACCAGCGTGATGCCCGTCGCATTGACAATGTGGGCACATTGCTGCACCAACGGGCGCAGGCGATAGCGCCAGCCGCCGCGCAGCACAACATCCGTCTCAAGCACGAAATCGCTCCAAAACTGCCGTCCATTTTTGGCGTTCCGGCTCTGATCAGCGATATGTTCGATCGCCTTCTCGACAATGCGCTCAAGTTTACGCAGGTCCAGCCCCGACCGGAAAAGGCGATCTGCGTGCGCGCCGCCACCGCTGACGGTGAGGTCCATCTCGCCGTTGAGGACACCGGCATCGGCTTCCCGCCGCACATCGCCGGCCTGCTCTTTGACCTCTTCTTCCAGTACAATCGCGAGCGGCTTGAGCAGCAGGGTTCTGGCGCCGGCCTCGCCATCGTCAAAGGCTACGCTGAGCTACACCACGCGCGCATTGAGGTGGACAGTGACGTTGGTGTTGGCAGCCGTTTCACACTGGTGTTTCCGGTATACGGACGGGCAGCCTCACAGGTTCAGACAGACAGCGATCAACGCCCGCGGGCGACGGTGCTTGTCGTCGAAGACGACCCACATCTGCTCGACGGGCTCAAGGAGCTTCTGGAACTGGCCGATGTGCCTTACCGGTTTCACGTGTTGACGGCCGGTAACGGTGCGGAAGGCCTTGCGCTCCTCGAACGCTACCAGCCCGATCTGATCATTTCTGACGTCATGATGCCGGTGATGGGCGGTTACGAGTTCCTGCGGCAGGTACGAGCCAATCCTGCCTGGCTACAGATCCCCTTTATCTTCCTCACGGCGAAGGGGGAGCGTGAAGATATCCATCGCGGCCGGCGCAGCGGCGTTGAGGAGTACATTACCAAGCCGTACGATATCGACGAGCTAGTCGACCTTACGATCGCGCAACTCGATCGCCATTTCCAGCGGCAAGGCGCAATGAACCAGAGCTTCGAAAGCTTAAAGCGCAGTATCCTCGGCATGCTGCAGCCTGACTTCCGCGATCCGCTGAATCTGGTGACGAGCTATTCGCAGAAGCTGGCCGAGAGCCTGGAACGGGCTGAGACAGATGCCGAGCTGATGGCTTCCCTGCAGGGCATCCAGGCCGGCAGCCAGCGCGTGACACGCCTGGTCGAGGACTTTATCGCCGTCGCCGAATACAAGACGGGGGAGGCGCGCTCGGCCTTCGCCATCCGAGCTGAGCGGCTGCCGAACGTCGGCGCCCTACTATATGAAGCGGTGTATGATCGTGTATACGGCCAGCCGGAGCTCGGCATCCAGTTCCAATTCGGCCTGCTTGACCAGCTGCCCCCGGTGTTGGGCGACCGGGAGCGGCTGCTGTCCACCTTCCGGCGGCTGATAGACGCGCTTATCGCACTTGGCCCGGACGGAGCACCGGCCGTGCTCCGGTTGGCCAGTAGGGTGACTGATGGAAGCGTCGCACTCATGGTCGCCGTGAGCGCCAGCAAGATTTCAGCCGGTGCCACCGCGAAGATTGCCGAATTTCTGGCGGGTGACGATGAGGTACTTGAAGTGCCGTCCTATGGGCCGTCGCTGACCGTCGTCAAATGGGCGATCCGCCTGCATGACGGGCGGATCGAGCTCGGCGAGCTTGAAAATGGTGGGCTCGTCATTCGCATCCTGCTTCCCGTGCTGGCACACGCAAGCACGCCGAAAAAACCGTAAAGAAGCTGTCTGAAAGAGAAGGAGAATACAGTGGCAACTCTATTGGAAAAAGCACAAACATTGATCTCGGCCAACCTCCACGCCATGGTAGACAAGGCGCTGGAAGCGAACTCGGTGGCGGTGCTCAAGCAGTACATCCGGGACGCAGAGAACAACCTAACCGACCTTGAGGAAGCGGCAGCAACGGTCGGCGGTGAAGTGAAGACGCTGGAACGCAAGTACAAAGAGTACAAGAATAAGTCTGAAGGTCTCGACCGCAACATCGACATGCTGCTCATGCAGGGCAAGACGGATCTGGCGCGCGCCGCCCAGAACGAGCTCAACACGACCACACGACTACAGGAGCAATATCACGAGCAGTGGGTGCGGCAGCAGCGCGAGTATGAAGCGTTATTGAACGCCCGCCTGAAGCTACAAGCGAAGCTGCAGACGATCCGCCAGGAACAGAAGGAACTCGAGGCGCTGCTCGAACTCGCCAAATCGAAAGAAACAACGGTGCGCGCGATTAAGAGCCTCGACGATCTCATCGGCGTTGGCGACAGCGACATCGCGCGGCTGGGCGAATCGATCCGGAACCGGTTGGACAGGGCTACGGCCTATAGCGAGATGTACGCCGACCGGCTGGATTCACAGATGGACGAGGCGTTAGGCAAGGCCGAAATCGATCTACAGCTGGAAGAGCGCAAGCGCCGGCTCGGGCTGGGCGAAGCGCCAAGCGTTGAGGAAGGCGAAGCAGAGGCAAGCAAGGCAGCCAGCACAGAGGAATAGGAGTCGCACCAGGCAGAACGCATGCAGGGGGCCAGCCGGCCCCCTGTTCGTACGGAGAGGCGCTTCATGAACCCACAAACCGGCGGCCTCCCAACTACATCGCCCGGATACCGGGCCGAGTCGCGTTATGATGATGTCTGGGCCGGCGATGAAGTTATCTGTGCCTTCTGTGCCGCACCTGTCATTCCCGCGCGGGTGCGCTGCTCGGGCTGTGACCAGAAGCTGCGGCGGGCAACCTTTCGCTACGCGCAGCCCAGCAGCAACGTTATCGTGCTCTGGGTGTTAGTCGCAGCGTCCGGCTTCCTTTATCTCATCCTGGTGCTCGGCGACCTACTTCAGGGGAGCGGCTTGCCGCTGGCCACCGTGCATGTCTTCGTGGGCCTGGTCTTCTTAACTCTCAGCGCCGGCATCTACCTGCGCCAGTTCTGGGCCTGGGCCGCGTCAATCCCCATTCTCTTGCTCACGCTCTTGCTCAGCTTGCTCCAGGTGATCGGCGTGGATGCGAGCGTCCTCCTTCCGCAGCGGCTAGAGGACGTAAGCGTGGCAACCCTCAATACTGCGTTCTTGCAGTCCCTCATTTCTCTGCTTTACACACTGCTCCTCGTCGCGCAGGGCGGTGCGCTCGTCTGGGCCTTATTGATCGGCGGACCGGATTTCGCCCGTGACCCTGTGCAGATTGTGGCACGCCTCGAACGAGGGTTGGTCAATGCGGCCGATTATTACACGGTGGGGCGACGCTATGCGCAGCAGGGCATGTGGGCGACTGCGGTGCTCCATTGGCAGCGCGCTGCGGCGCTCGCGCCTCACAGCGGGCGCTATCTGCTGGTGCTCGCCGAGGGCTACGCCCGGCTCGGCTTTTTCGAGCGCAGTGCAGACGTGTTACAATCGATAGGAACCCGGGCCACGGGCGACGTTGCTTCCGGCGCAGAGCGGCTGCGGCAGCGGCTCGCGCACCAGGGAACGCCGGGGACCAAGCAGTAAGGACGGTACGGCGACGATCATGGCAAACGAGACGCGCAAGACACTGGAAGAACGGGCGCGGCGCGCCATTCTCCAGTATGCATTCTTCCGGCCGGAAAGTGCCCTCGTGCTCGCTGGCACGATAGTCCTGACGGCCCTCTCGCTCCTTGTCGGCGATCCCGCCAGCGGCAGTGTCGCCGTAGAAGCGTTTGCCCAGGTGCCGTGGTTTGCGTGGCTGCTCGGCGGGTTACTGGGCGAGGCGGCTATCGTCTACAGCAGCCTCACTGACGCCGAAGCCCACCAGCGCGTCGTCGCGGCGATGCTGGAGGATGAGTTCCAGCCGGCGCGCCTGCAGAGTAAGGATCTGCAGGAACAGGTGCGAGACGCCTTCAAGTATCGCAGCCTGATCACGGCGGCGCTGAGTGAGCGGCGCGATACGGTCCTGCGCGATCAGTTGGCGGACACCGCCGCCCAGCTTGACGACTGGCTCGAAGAGGTATACGGCCTGGCGCAGCGGCTCGACCGATACCGCCGCGAGCGCAGCCTGCACCAGCAGAACTGGGAGCACGGGCACCGGCGCCTAGCCGAGCTGCAACAACTCCTGCAGCGAGAGTCAAACCCGGCATTGCGGCAGGACATCGAGTTCAACATCGCCAGCCTGCAACGGCAACTCGACACGATCAAACAGCTGGAGAACGCGATGGAGCGCGCCCGTCTGCGGTTGGAAAGTACATTAACGGCCATGAGTACCATATATACACAGACGATGCTTGTTGGCGCGAAGGACATCGACAGCGGGCGGGCGCGGCGGCTGCAGGATGAGATCGCCGAAGAGGTTAACGAGCTTTCCGACGTTCTCGTGGCGATGGACGAAGTCTACAGCGACGAGCCACAGCTCATGAACCGTACCCCATAATCTGTGAGCGCCGTTAGCCGGTGGGGGCGCCGGTTGTCAAACAAGAGGCTGTCTGCTACCATTGCCGATTGCGCACAAGGAAGGTTGGCGCGCAACGCGAGAGTGCGTGCTATGGCTTGTGCCATCACCCGCGCAGACACTGAGAATGGAGTGCTGAATTGTCATGAAAGTATTGCTGAAAGAAGACGTTGACAACTTGGGCTATGCTGGCGAGGTTCACGAAGTTGCCAACGGATATGGTCGCAACTTCCTCATCCCTCGCGGGATGGCGGTCAAGGCCACGCCCAATGTGTTGAAGCAGGCCGCTGCCTGGCGCGCCCGTGCCGAAGCTCGGCGTGCGGAGCTGCGTGCTGAATACGAGGCGCTGTCCGAACGGATCAACGAGACGCATCTGGTCTTCTACGCCCGGGCAGGCGAGTCTGGCCGCCTCTATGGCTCGATTACCATGATGGACGTCGCAGAACGCCTCAATAAGGAGCTTGGTACAGAGATTGACCGGCGCAAACTAGATAGCCAGTCGCTGCGCGACCTGGGCGAGCACCGCATCACGATCCATCTGGACCGGGATTTCCATCCCCAGCTCCAGATCTTCATCCACCCCGAAGGCGAACTCGAGCCAGAAGAAGAGCCGGCAGACGAAGCCGCGGTGGAAGAGGCCGACGAGGCGATTGAAGCGGAAGAGATTGCTTTCGACGACGAGGATTACGCCGAAAGCGAAGTGGAAGACGAGGCTGCCTAAGCAGGCTCCTTCGCAGCGTTATGAACGTGTGGAAGCCACTGGACACGCAGTGGCTTTTTTTCAGGGGCCAACAGCACAGAAGACCGGCACCTCGGGTTCAGGCGAGAGACGATGGACGAACTAGGTAGTATTCTGCGGGAGGCCAGGGAGATGAAAGGTCTCACCCTGGGCGACGTGCAGGAAGAGACCCGGATCAATAGTCGCTATCTGCAGGCCCTGGAGGAGGGAGATTGCGCGGCGCTGCCCACAGCCGTCCATGCCCGTGGCTTTCTCCGTAATTACGCGCGATTCCTCAACCTCGATCCAAACCCGTTGTTGGAACGGTTTGAAGTTAACCTGCAGCAGAGCCCTCCCGCCAGCGCGCCGGCTGAGCCTCTATCCTCTCTTGAAATGCGCAGCGATCAGACGTTCTTCAACCCGGTGAACGTGGACCTTACCGGGAGCGCTGTCGGCGGACCGGAACGAAACATGCGGCTGGTCATCGTGCTTGCCTTGTTGATTACGATTGGGCTTGCCGCAAGCCGCTTTATTCCCCTTCTCCGCGGTCAGGGCGACGGGCGCGACAACCTGCCGGCCATCATCGAGTCCCTGCTGGCCACCGACGAGCCGGAGCCGGCTGCCGCCGACGAGACGACCACCGAGGCGCCGGCAGATGGCCTCATGCCAGAAGTGACCTCACAACCGATTTTACCCACCGAACGCAACAACCCCGAGGCCGCCGGTACCGCGGCCGTCCAAAGCCCACCCCCACAGCCGGCGCTGCCGGCAACGATGGAGTCGATTGTGCTGCGGTTGGACATCACCGAACGGACGTGGATCCGGGTGACGATAGACGGCGAGGTTGTCTTTGAAGACCAGGTCACCCAGGACGATAGCCCGCTCGAATGGGAAGCGGAGGCAGAGGCAAGCCTGCTGACCGGTAACGCCGCCGGCGTCTTTGTCACGATTAATGAAATTGAGATTGGGCGGCTGGGGGGCCGGGGTGAGGTGGGCGAAGGCAACTGGACAACGACGGGCAACTGAGCCAATGAGCAAACAGAAACGGAAAAAACAATTCTATCTGCTCAGTCTTGGTTGCAGTAAGAACACGGTTGACTCCGAGAGTATGGCGACGCTACTCAACCGCGCAGGCTATGGTGGCACGGCTGAGGCAGATGAAGCCGGTGTCCTGATCGTGAACACCTGCGGTTTCATCCAAGCAGCGAAGGAGGAGTCGCTGGCTGCGTTGCGCGAGCTCGCCGCTGCCAAGAAGCCGGAGCAGCTGCTCATCGCCGCCGGCTGCCTGTCGCAGCGTTATGGTCCCCTGCTCGCGCAGGAGGTTCCCCAGCTCGACGGGGTCATCGGTACGCGCCGCTGGATGGATATCGTACCGTTCATTCACCAGTTGCGCCGACACAAGCATCCTGAGCCCGTGTACCATCTCCCAGACGAAGCGACGACGGTTGGCCGGGACGAGCGTAATGTCCTACGCGTTGCGCAGCATGGCGCCAGCGCCTACCTGAAAATCGCCGACGGCTGCCGGCGACCGTGTGCCTTCTGCACCATCCCCGAGATCAAGGGCACGCTGGTCAGCCGGCCGTTACAAAGCATCGTCGACGAGGCCGTGCGGCTGCAGGAAGCGGGGGTGCGTGAGCTGATTATTATCAGCCAGGATTCGACCGATTACGGCCACGACCTCGGGATGAAGAACGGCCTCAGTCAGCTGCTAGAACGCATGGTTGTCCAGGCGCCAGGGATCGACTGGATCCGCATCATGTACGCCTACCCGGGCTATGTCACCGATGAGCTGATCGAGACGATGGCGCGCCACCCGCAGATCTTGCCCTATCTCGACATTCCACTGCAACATGCACACCGAGAGACGTTGAAACGGATGCGGCGCCCTGCCAACGTCGAGTGGGTGCACGAGACGGTCGGGAAGTTGCGTGCGGCCATGCCTAACCTCGCCATCCGCACCACCTTCATCGTCGGCTACCCGGGCGAGACCAATGAGGAGTTCGCCGCTCTCAAGGAGTTTGTGCGCGAGATGCGGTTTGATCGCGTCGGGGTCTTTACCTATTCCTTCGAGGCGTCGACCCCCTCGGCCACCGTGTCGTGGCAAGTTCCGGACGACGTGAAAGAAGCGCGGCGCGGCGAGCTGATGGCGCTGCAGCAGGAGATTTCGCTGGAGCGGAACCAAGCACAGGTTGGCCGGACGCTGGATGTCCTCGTCGAAGGGTATGATCCGGAGACGGGGATCAGTGTTGGACGAACATACCGCGATGCGCCGGAAGTGGACGGCTACGTCGCGATTGACGGCGTCCTAACAACCGGCGAAATCGTGCCGGTCGTGATCGACGGTGCCACCGTTTACGATCTGACCGGAATGCCTGCCGCGTACGAAGCCGGAAATACGGTCATTCAGGTAGGCTCATTTTAGGGAAGGCAGCGCTTTATGCCCGCAACAACGAAGAGCACCGATCGATCCCTCAAGCCGTCTGGTAATGGTGTCACTGCCACACCGTCACGCTTCACGTGGACACTACTCCTCGTGGGCGCCCTGCTGCTCGGCAGCGCCTGGATCCTCTATTCGCGTGAGGACTCAGCGGCTGCAGCTGCCGACGGGCTAACGGAGGCGCCGACGGCCGGCCATATTGCGCCCGATTTCAGCCTGGAGCTGCTCAACGGCGACACGTTCAGCCTGAGTGCGATGCGCGGTCAGCCGGTTGTCCTCAACTTCTGGGCCACCTGGTGCCCGCCGTGCCGGGTGGAGATTCCTCACTTCGAGCAGGCGAGCCGGAAGTACAACGGGCAGGTGGTCATCGCGGGCATCGACGACGGCGAACCGGTCACGAGAGTCCGCCCCTTCGTCCAGGAGATGGGCATGACGTACCCGGTTCCCCTTGACGAAGACAGTGTTGTCTCGCGTCGCTATCAGGTCAATTCTTTGCCCACAACCTTCTTCATTGGTGCCGACGGCGTGATTCAAAACGTCCACATCGGGCTCATCAACCAGGCCGTCTTGGAAGAGAAAATCGAATCGCTCATCCAGGGATCCTGATTCGATGCTTCCCACACTTGACCTCGGGCCCGTAGCCCTGCCGACGGCCGGGCTTGTCTATATCCTCGGCATCTGGCTGGCGCTGACCGTAGTCGAGCGCAGCGCCGCACGCCTCGCCCTCAACGTACCTGTCACCTACAATCTCGCCGCACTTGGCCTCGCGGTAGGCGTCATCGCCGCTCGGTTGGCATTCGTAGCGCGCTACTGGGACGCTTATCGCCAGAATCTGGTCGGTATCGTCTGGCCCCTGACCAGCGGTTTTAGTCTTCTGCCCGGCCTGATCGCCGGGCTTGCAGCGGCCTTCTTTTATGCACGCGCCAAAAGGCTGCCGGCGTGGCCCACGCTGGACGCCCTCGTCCCCGCCCTGCTCGTCGCCCTGCTCGCGATCAGCCTCGCCGATTTCCTGGCTGGTCCAGGCTTTGGCGAGCGCGCCGATCTTCTGTGGAGCATCGACCTGTTTGGCGTACGCCGTCACCCGGTGCAGATCTATGAGATCGTGGTCGGACTCGTGGCGTTGCTGGCGTGGCGCCGGGCGGTTCATAGCCAGAGGCTACCCGGACAAGCTGCGCTAATGGCCCTGGCTGTCTACAGTGCCGGCCGCCTGTTTGTCGATGCCTACCGCGCCAACGTCTCGCTAACTGCCGACGGTTACCACGTCGTCCAGATAGCCAGCCTTGGCATTCTCCTGGCGAGCCTCGGGCTCCTGGCGCGGCGCGCGACGACCGCCGATTAGTTCACACCTGGCGGGGCACTCCCGCCACCGGCCGCCTTGCGCCAGCCAGGCTGGCCGCCGCTCGGCCGTGCCAGCGGCACCTTCTCCTGTCTGCCTGCTTGCAATCACCCCCTGATGAGGTTAATATGCTACGCGCAAAATCGATGGGGAAAAGAGGCGAAGATGTTTGAAGTCAATGGGACCTATGCGAATCGAAAAGGCACCTACACGGTGCTGTCAATCGATGAGCCAAAGATGACAGTCCGCTACGAAGATGGGACGACAGCAGAGCTGAACATGAACATCCAGGCGCGCATCTGGGAGAACATTCAGAGCGAGCTTGAAGCGCGGCGTGCCACCCGCGCCGCCCGCCAGCAGCGTGAGGAAAGTGGGGTAGCGTACTACATCAAATCGCTAAGCATGGAGGTCGAGGAGGACCTCACCTTACCCGGCTGGCGCGAACGAGTGACGGTGGTCGAGGATACGGGACCAGCATTACATGCCGGCGACCGCATCATCTATTACGCGGCCGAAGACAAGGTCTTTTTCGCCGTCGCCACGGTGACCGGCGAGATGATGGACACGGTACCCAAAGGCTTCTTCTACTCCGACGAGGAAGCGCGGACGTTGCGCTTCTATCCTATCGACCTCGACGAGCACGCATACGATATCCACAACGCGGTGAAGCTGGATGCCGTCGAGCTCGAGAGCGAGCCGCAGTTCCGGTCACTCTTGCAGAAGCCGGGCACCTATCTCAAGGTGAGCGAAGATGATTTTGAGCTTTTGGCAGAGCTGTTGACCGAGGTCACCGAAGAAGAAAACACCGATTACGAAGACGGAGAAGAAGAGGACGAAGAGGATTACGACGAATAAAATGTCGAAGCACGAGCATATCCTTGTCTGTGTTGCCTGGCCGTACGCCAGCGCAGAGATCCACCAGGGGAACGTGACCGGTTCCTATTTGCCGGCCGATATTTACGCACGCTATCACCGGCTGCGCGGCAATAGGGTCTTGATGGTTTCTGGGAGCGATAGCCACGGCACGCCGGTTACGGTGCGGGCCGATGCCGAAGGCAAATCACCGGAGCAGCTCTTCGTCCATTACCATGATCGTTTCCTCGAAGTCTTCCAGGGACTGGGCCTCAGCTACGATCTCTTTACGCACACGGACACGGCGAATCACCACCGTGTCTCGCAGGATATGTTCCTTGCCCTGCTGAACAACGGTTATCTGTTCCGCAAAGTTACCGCGCAGATGTATTCGCCGAGCGCCGGTCGCTTTTTGCCCGACCGGTATGTCGAAGGCACCTGCCCAAACTGCGACTATCCACGTGCGCGGGGCGACCAATGTGACAACTGCAACACCCTGTTCGAAAGCGCGAGCGAGCTGATTGATCCGCGCAGCCAACTCGACGACAGCGCATTGGAGCTGGTCGATACCGAGCATTTCTTTTTAGACTTGCCGAAACTTGCCGACGAAGCGCTTGCGGCGTGGATCCAGGAGGACAAGGAACACTGGCGCCCTCAGGTAATCAACTTTGCGCGAAATCTCATTCTGCACGAAGGGCTACAGGGCCGCGCCGTGACACGCGATATGGACTGGGGCATTCCCGTGCCCGTGCCCGGGTACGAGCACAAGGTGCTCTACGTCTGGTTTGAAGCGGTCATCGGCTATCTCTCTGCAGCTATCGAATGGGCAATGAATAACGACAGGCCCGAGGCGTGGAAGGACTGGTGGTACGGCGACGACGCGCGTACCGTCTACTTTATTGGCAAAGACAACATTCCCTTCCATGCGGTCATCTGGCCGGCGCAGCTAATCGGGGTGCGGCGGCTCTACGAAACCGATGAAAGCGAGCGGCTCAATCTGCCGTACGACGTTCCCGCCAACGAATTTATGAACATGGAGGGCCGCAAGATCAGCGGCAGCCAGAACTGGGGTGTGTGGATCCTGGATGCGTTGGAACGCCACGACCCGGATCCGCTGCGCTACTACCTAACGATCACGATGCCAGAAACGCGCGACAGTGACTGGAGCTGGCAAGGCTACGTTGACCGCAACAACAACGAATTGGTAGCGAACTGGGGCAACCTGGTGAATCGGGTACTCAATATGCTCAACCGCTACTTCGATGGCATCGTCCCTGAGCCGGCTGTATTGGGCGAGCGCGACCGGGCGCTGCTCTCGGCTATTGACGAGGGCTTCGAGCAGGTCGGCCACCTCTACGACAGCGTCAAATTCCGGGCAGCCGCCCAGGAGACCATGGCGCTGGCGACACGTGTTAACCAGTACCTTGAGGAAACGAGCCCGTGGAAAACGGTGAAGACCGACCGCGAGGCGGCAGCCTGCGCCCTCTACACCGCGCTGCAGGCGATCAATGGGCTGAAAATGCTCTTTTCACCAGTGTTGCCGTTCACCAGCGAGCGCTTGCACAGCATGCTCGGCTGCGACGGCCAGCTTTTTGGAGATTCAATTGTCAGAGAATTCGAGGAAAACGGGCAAAGCCATCGCGCGCTGGTCTACGATAGCAGCGGCGCCATCGGCGAATGGCTACGCTCCGAGATCCCACCGGGGCGCGAGCTGCCGCAACCGGAGCCCCTCTTTCGCAAGCTGGACGATGATGTCGCCGCCGAAGAGCTTGCCCGACTCGTCCGGCCGGTAGACTGACGGACGGAGCGCCGGCTTTCGCTGAACAGACATAACAGGGCGCAGTCACGCGGTGACCGCGCTTACCCTGTAGAAAGGAAAGGTGCCCCTTGTCTTACGCTTCACAACAGCTCAGCGATTATCTTGAGGCCCTGGTGCCGCCGCGCGACGCACAGCTCCAGGAGATGGAGGCGTTTGCCACCCGCGAGAATTTCCCGATCATCGGGCCGGCAGCCGGCCACTTTTGTTACCTCATTGCTCGCCTCGCCGGCGCCCGCCGGGTGTTCGAGCTCGGCTCCGGTTACGGCTACTCGACAGCCTGGTTCGCCCGGGCAGTCAAGGAGAACGGAGGTGGCGAAGTCTTCCACACCGTCTGGGACGAAGGGCTCAGCGCGCGGGCGCGCAACCATCTCGACGCATTGGGTTACGGCGGTCTGGTCCGCTTCCACGTCGGTGAAGCGGTGGAGGCATTGTCGGCAACAGAGGGCCACTTTGACCTCATCTTTAACGACATCGATAAGTCTGGCTATCCGGCTTCCATCGGAGTCATCGCCAAGAAGCTCCGGCCGGGTGGGGTATTGCTCATCGACAACATGCTGTGGGGCGGGCGCGTCCTGGATGAAGCCGATACGGGCGAAGCGACCGAGGCGATTCGCGAGACGGCGAACCTATTAGCCACCAGCGACGAATGGATCACCTCTCTCGTCCCGATCCGCGACGGTTTGAGCGTGGCCATCAGGCGCTAGAATCGATCTCCACTCGCGCCGGCGCAAGGGCCTGGTCCAGGCCATCCGGCCGGTGTGCGCCGGGCTGCCGGCAACCTTCCGGCCGGGTTGCCTCAGCTAGCCTTTACCGTAGATTAGGCTATCATCAAGAGAATGCGCTCTCACTCGTTCCTCCTGCTTCTCGTCCTGGCTTTCCTGCTGGTCGGCGCGATGTATGCGGATCGAATTCCCGCGTGGCAGGCGCCAGATGAGCCGGCCCACTACAACTACGTGCGGCAGCTCGCCGCCGGCACACTCCCGGTCATCGAGGCACAGGATTACGACGAACTCTATCGTGACCGGATTGTTAGCGAACGGTTCCCTCCCGATCTCTCCATTGAGCCGCTGACCTACGAGGATTGGCAGCCGCCGCTTTATTACCTTCTCCTCACGCCGGTATTCCGGCTGACAGAAGGATCCCTGTTCGCGCTGCGGCTGGTGACGCTGCTCATTGGGGCGGCGCTCATCTGGATGGCCTACAACGCGGCGAGCGAGCTGTGGCCCCGGCACGAATGGCTGGCCCTGACCGCCGCTGCGTTTGTTGCCTTCCTTCCACAGCACGTGGCTGGTCTGGCAACCGTCAACAACGACAGTCTCGCCGAGCTAATTATCGCCGCCATTCTCTGGCTGTTGTTGCGCGGCGCGAGACGGCCCGCTCAGGCCTCGCGCCAGTGGCCCCTGGTTGGCGCATTACTGGGGCTCGGCTTCCTCACCAAAGCAACCGTCTACCTCATGGCACCGGTCGTTTTGTTCGCGCTGTGGTGCCAATACCGGGGGCGTGCGCCCGCTTTCTGGCGCGCCTCGGTAAAGGTCAGCGTACCTGCGCTCCCGCTCGGGGCCATGTGGTGGGTGCGCAATCTCATTGTCTACGGCGACCTCGACGTACTGGGCAAGGCGGCGCACGATCGTGTGGTCGTGGGCCAGCTGCGCACGGCCGATTGGGTGGCACAGTCGGGTCTGGGGCCCTCTCTGCGCCAGTTTGCCGTCACCACTTTCCAGAGCTTCTGGGGGCAGTTCGGCTGGATGGGTGTTGTCATGGACCGGTGGGTCTACGCGGCGCTCGCCGTTTTCTCGGCACTGATCATCCTCGGGCTGACCATTGCCTGGGGACGCGCGAAGTGGGATGAGACACGGAAGCAGCAGACGCTCTTGTTAGTGCTCACCGTTCTGGCAAGTATCGCCCTATACCTTGGCTACAATCTAACCTTTGTCCAGGCGCAAGGCCGCTATCTGTTCCCCGCGCTTATTCCGATAGCCTGCGGCGTTGCTCTGGGGCTGACGACGTGGCTGCGGCTCCTGATCGGGTCACGTTCGTGGCTGCACTGGCTCCTGCCGGTTGGGCTCTCCCTCGGCCTGATCGGGCTGGATCTATTAGCCCTGTTTCGCTATATCGTGCCGCAGCTTAGACTGTAAAATGGGACACAGAATGGAGCGCATCGGGGTAGCATGCAGCTTCGAGGCCAGTGGTCGTGTCCGCGTCCGGCGCATCGAGCTCGACGGCCGGTGGACGGCCGTCGCTCAGGGGCGGCAATGGCTTGACGAGGAAGGACGGCACGTACTTGTGATGCTCCCGGACGAGAAGATCAAAGAGCTCGTGCTCTCCGCACACGATCTGGCGTGGCGACTGGTATCGCGGCCAAAGCCGCAGGCAATCTAGGGGCAGCGGCGGCCGGGGAGCTCTATCCGTGCTGGAGGCCGCCTAACTGGCGGTATTTGAGCCATTCATAGTAGGCCATATACAGGCTGAGCCGCAGTCCGTGCCAGCGATCCTGATACCCCTTAAGCGTGACAAAACGCCACCAGAAATGGCGCAACGCCTGGCTCCATGGCGTGTAGAAGCGCGCTTCTATCCCGTTCTGGTGCAGGACAGTGGCGTCGTAGTGCGTGTAGCGGCGCTGCTTCTGGTGAAACTGGGCCGGGCTGCGATAGTTGTGGTGCAGTAGCGGGTTTTTCAGATATCCAACCGTGCCATCCACAAGGGCAATCTCGTGAACGGGGCGCTCGTAGCGGACGGCGCCATGGCGAAAGAGACGGAGCTGGTAATCGGGATACCAGCCGGCACCGCGGGTCAACCGCCCGAAAATGTAGTTGTGGCGGGGCACGTACCAGCCGGCCTCGTCACCAGAACGGATTACGTCGTGCACTTCCTTGCCCAGCGCCGGCGTCGCGCGCTCGTCGGCATCGACAAAAAAGACCCAGTCGGTACGGATCGCCGCCAGCGCCGCGTTTCGTTGCTGGGCGTAGTTGGCGAAAGGCGATTGGTGCACTTCGGCACCGGCCGTCTGCGCCAGGGCCACCGTCTTATCGCGGCTGAGCGCGTCGAAGACCACGACCCGATCGCACCAGCCAAGGCTGTCAATGCAGCCAGTTATGTGCGCTTCTTCATTGAGGGTGAGGATAATCGCGGTCAGTTCGGGCATTAGTTCGTGACCACTTCTCCCGGGGCGTGGCGGACGGATGGCTCGGGTTGCCACCGTTCGGCAGCGTCCAAATAGGCCTCTTTCAGCGCCGGCGTCAGCGCCTGAGCCGCCTTACGCCGCAGACCGGTAAGCGCAAGGCGCCGTGCTATCTCCCAGCGCAAACGGCCCTGGTGTTTGCGGTAGAGCTGTGCTCGGCTGCTCCACAGATTGATGATGCTGCGCGCCGGGACCTGCTTGGTGCTCTCGCCACCATAGTGTACGATTTCTGCGGCTGGCACGCTGTAGATCGACCAACCGGCATTCCGGATGCGCCAGCACCAGTCGATTTCCTCGCAGTACATGTGGAAGGATTCGTCAAAACCACCGGTCTTCTCAGCGACATCGCGCCGCACCATCATCGCTGCACCCAGCGGATGATCGATGGCGAAGGGCGACGCATTGGGACGATAGAAGCGGCGGGGGTAGCGGCCATTTAACCGCGAATCGTAGAAACGCTCGGGCACGGACCAGAGCTCAAACAGCAATTGGGCCACGCCGGGAAAGGCAAATGCGCTATCTTGAAAGCGTCCGTCGCGATAGACCAGACGGGGACCAACCATACCCGATTCTGGACAGCTTTCCAGACAATCGACCATATAGCGCATAGCCTGTGGGCGAACAAGGGTATCCGGGTTCAGGAAGAAATAGAAACGCGGATTCGCGGCGGCTGCGGCGGCCATTCCCTGGTTGTTGGCGGCACCAAAACCCAGGTTCTTCTGATTAGCAATCACGTGTGTATTGGGAAAGAGGTTGTCTAGCAGGTCAAGTGTGCCGTCCGTGGAACCGTTATCCACGATCCAGACATCCCCTGTAAGGCCGGAAAAACGCAAATCGGCATAGACAGACGAGATACATTCGGCGAGGTAATCTCGAACGTTCCAGCTAACAATAATGGTCGCAACGTCTAGCATTATGAATCCCGGTAGGCATGGTTGATGTGCGTCGTCCGCCGGTAGAGTACCGCGGTTTGCAGCCAGTATACGCAGCGAAAACGAGAAAGAGCTAAGGCCGGGATTAGCAACCCCTGAATAGCCTGGCGCACAGCTCCCGGTACCTGCCCTGCCCCAGCCATCGTCTCGTCACTTCCCTGCCGTTTCCTGCACCGGTGCGGTCCGTTGCTCGCAATCGGGCACTTCGACGCCACTGGGAATCTCCACGCGGATCTGCTGCGTATCGACGTGCTGGTTAACCTCGGCAATATCGACGTCTTCGTGGATCAGGCCGGCCCATACTGGCTGCGGATTGCGGACGCCGAAGACGTCAACGACGCGAATACCACCGCGAACCACGGCCCGCTCGCCGGGCATGAGGTAATATTGCCCATCTATCTCCGTCAGCGTCTCTGGAGAGCCGAGCCCCCACCGGAAGGGATAGTCCGACAGCGCATTCTCATAGCCGATTCCCACGCGCCAGGCGCCCGCCTCGGTAGGCCAGCCCATCGTGTTGTAGTTCCAGTCGGAGTCGTACACGGCATCGACCCAGGGACCGACCGACCGGATTGGCGCGTCGCCATAGTTTTCGACGGTGACGGTGAAGTAGATTGTATCGCACAGGGTCATAGAGGTGGTGTTGAACGCGAGGGTGTCCCCCGTCACAGGCGAAATGATGTTGGCATAGGGTACGCCGCCGAGCTCGATCGTCAACTCTTCCTCAACCCGATACTTCTGGCCCTCCGCGTCGGCCGCATACGCGATGACGGGATAGGTTCCGTCATCTGGCGGCGACACGCTCTCGTCGACACCACCGGACCAATCGTAGACATGACGACCCTCCGCGCCGGGCGGCACCTCAGTGGGTTGCTCGGGCACCGGCAGCTCTGTGCCATCGGGCAGCAGTAGGAAGACCCGGATCGTCTCGACCTCTTTTGGCAGAAAGAACTCCATCTGCACGCGGTCGCTGATACCGTCCTGATTCGGCGTGAAGGTGCGCCGGCTCAATGTGAAATCGCGAATTTCGGGCAGCGCAGCGTCCGCCTCGACGATCGTCAGGCTGCCGCTATCGTTCTCGACATGGCCGTTTTCGTCGACCGCTTCGACCACCCAAGTGTAGGCGCCATCCTGCAGCAGCCGGGCAAGGATCTGCCCGGCATAGTCCTCGCCGGGAAGTTGGTAGCCATCGACCACGCCGCTGAAGTAAACGCTATAATCGCCAGCGCCGCGCGGCTGTTCCTGGCGAAAGTAATAGCGGTCCCCGGCGTCATCTTCAACGTAGATCGAGACCGTGGCATTGCGAGACAGTGTGTAGGAGATCTCGGTGATGTCCTTGTCGCCGTCCGCATTGGGAGAGATCAGCGTCTCGGCCACGGCAACACGGCGCAACAGGCTATCGTCCCCGCGGATCAGCCGCCACCCGATGGCGAGCAATCCCGCCACGACGACCACGGCAATGAGTGAGACGATGAGTGCAAAGCGTTGCTTGTCGACCATACGCACAGTGTACCAAAGCAGCAGCGACTTATCGAAATCGCCTTCTGCCCATTACCGCGATTCTCATGTTTGCGGCTGTGCCGGGCGGTTGCGGTCCTCTGGGGCGAATGTTAAAATTCGCTGCGGCAACGGCCAAGAGGAAACATGGAGAAAGATCGTACAGACCGCTTCTGGCCTTTCGCTCAGGGCGGAGGTCCAACTATCGCGCTTGCCACTGGACTTTGGACAGGTGTGCTATCGCTATGGCGGGCAAAGCGGGGTGCGGGTACAGGCGTCCTGTTCGCCACCGCGAGCGTGGTCTGGCTTCTGATCCTCTACTTCTTCCGCGATCCCAATCGCCCGCTCTATAGTGAGCCGGGGCTCGTCATGAGCGCTGCCGATGGCAAAGTCGTCGCCATCACAAGAGAAACAGAGCCGATCTACCTAAAGCAGGACATGCTGCGCATCAGCACCTTCCTGGACATTACCGACGTGCACGTCCAACGTATCCCCATCGACGGCGTCGTGCGTCGCATTATCACTAGATCGGGCAAGTTTCTGCAGGCTTTCCGGCCCGAAGCTTCGACGGAAAATGAATCGATTGCCATGGAACTGGAGACACCCTACGGCGCCGTGCTTGTCAAGCAGATCGCGGGGATTATGGCACGACGTTGCGTCAACTATGCATCAGTCGGGGAACAGGTCATCAGCGGAGAGCGCTACGGTCTCATCCGCTTCGGCTCCCGGGTCGATCTCTTTTTGCCGGTGAGCGCCGAGGTGCTGGTAGCGGAGGGGGATCGCGTCGCGGGGGGCCTCACTCCGGTCGCCAGGCTGCGCCCGGTGTCTGGCAGCATCCATGCTTAGGCGGCTCCAGGGCAGCCGCGCCCGCTATGCGGTGCCCAACGGTATTACCTTCCTTTCACTTGGCCTCGGCGTCGCGGCCATCCTCGCCAGCGCGACCGGGGCACTCACGACAGCGGGCGCCCTTATCCTGCTCAGTTACATCCTGGATCTTCTTGACGGGGAAATGGCGCGCCGCCTGTCGGCGGGCTCTAGCTTTGGCCTGCAGCTCGACTCCCTCGTCGATATGGTTAGCCTGGGGACGGCGCCGGCAGTTCTGGCTTTTTTCCACCTGCGGCCCAGTCTCGACAGCACCGGGCTTCTCGTCATGCTCTGGTTGCTAACGATCCTCTACACCATCGCCGGGGCGTTCCGGCTGGCGCGCTTCAACTTGCTGCCTGCTAAGACGGGCCAGACAGATTCAGTTGGGTTGACGATCTCCACCAGTGGCGCAACCCTAACCCTGGCAGTCGTTTCCGACATTGCCAATAACGGCGAGCTGATCCCGGCGGTTTTCTTCCTGCCGCTCCTCTTCGTCCTCGGCCTGCTGATGGTTAGCTGGATCCCATTCCCCTCACTGACCTGGGTCTTTTCCTATCGCCGGGCTAATGTGATCTATTTGCTCTTCTTCGCCGTCACGCTTATCGCACTCCGGCTACCCGCGGTCACGGTCTGGTTGCTCTTCAATATTGGATTTCTAAGCGCCGCCCTCCTGCGGGCACTTGCTTGGCGGAATCGTGCAAGCAACTAAGAGCCGTCTTGCTCGACTGGGAGTCTGGTGGCGGCAGCTCCTTGGACACGGCCTCTTTGCCTACTCGCGCCTCGTGATGCTCACCGGTCGCTACCGGGTTGAAGGGTGGGAGCACATGCACGCCGCTCAGGAAAGCGGCCGGCCAATCTTGTGGAGCCTGTGGCACGGTCAGATGATGCCCTTTGTCGTATTCGCCGACCGCTTCCTGGAGCGTGCCAATTTTGTGGCAGTCATCGTCGGTGACGAGCGTGGCGACACGCTTGGTGCGTACGGTTCGCACTTTGGCTCCACGCCCTACCGGGTGGATATGGGTGGCAACCCGGTCGCCGCCGGTCGTGCCGTCTTGCGGGTCATCGAAGGCCTTCAGGGAGGGCGCATGTCGATGTTGGCGCCGGATGGGCCCGACGGACCGCCGTACGTGCCAAAGCCGGGCGTGACCTTTCTCGCGCGCAAGGCGGAAGCCGTTATTCTCCCGATAGGTCTCTGGTCGCGACAGGCGATTCGGCTGCCGCGCTGGGACCACTACCAGGTGCCGGTTCCCTTGGGCCGCATCCACATAACCATCGGAGAGCCCATTTACGCCGAGCGCAAGAGCGATGACGCTGCGCTACAGGAAACGCTCTCGGCGGCGCTGCATAAGCGGCGCACGCGCGCGCAGGTGATGACGGGGATCAAACCCTGGCGCTGAGAACGGTTACCGGCCGTAGACCGCCATCACCACCGACGGCGTGATATAGGCCTCCGCCAGAGCGGCGAGTAGCAAGAGGGGAACCACAATCGCCACAAAGACACGTGTAAAGTCGGCAGCCGCAGCCAGCCAGCTTTCGCTTATCGTCCGGTCGCCCGTCGGCGCAATGAACGCCGTCTGCCAGCGCAGTGCGGCAGCAGCGACCAACAGCAGAGCGGGTAACTCAATCGTGGCGTGCGGGGCAATTGTTGCCAGCAAGAACGACCAGGGGCTTTGATCGGCGAAGGCGAGCTGGGTCATGATGTAGGCGATAAACGCCCAGGGGATCATGTAGATGGCGAAACCCATCACGCCGAAGGTGAAGACGCCCAGCAGCGAGGCGAGTGCGACCACGCGCAGATTATGCGCAAAGATCAGCGCCGGCAGCCTGGAGAGCGCGCCGCGAATGCTCGCCAAATTCTGCAGGTGGTCGACGCTGGCGAGCTGTTCCTGAACCTCGGCCGGGAATGCGTAGCGGTGGGCCAGGACGTAGCCGAGAACCACGGCGCCGGCGAAGCCAAGCAGCACGACCGCAAAAGGGGTGCGCAGCGCCGGCAGCAGCCCCAGGGTCTGGCGTAGCCAAGTCCCTGGGGACGGATAGCGGCCGCGTTCATCCCGGCCGGTCAGCCGGTTCCAGAAAAGGCGCCACATCCAGCCAATCCGGATCTGGTCGATGTCCCGCCCCAGAAGCTCCTCGCGATTGAAGACGTGGATGCCGGTGCGCATGAGCACCAGGGCGGTAATGGCCAGCCCCAGAATCAACCACCACAGGCCGGCATAGTTGCCCCAAAACATGACGACCGCTTCAAACTGGAGGAGCAGCGCCATGGGCACGATGATGAAACTGGCTAGCAGATTGGCTGCCCGCGTACTTGTCGTCTGGCTGGAGACGATAACGGCGCCGGCCACCATCACGAAGCCCTGAATTGTGGTCAGGAGCAACGTTTGCACGAGGAGCTGCCAGGTGGGGACCCAGTTGACGGTAAGCGCCAGCCCGACAAGATAGACGAGGATGCCCAGATAACTGGCAAACAGCGGCGGCACGACTGCCGCCAGCATCTTCCCTAGGTACAGCTGCGCGTTGGTCAGCGGCGTTGCCAGGAGGGGCTCCAGGCTCCTGCGCTCCTTTTCGCCCACAAAGGTCTCCAGGGCGATTACCAGGGAAAACGAGGTGGGGAAGAAGCCAACCACGAGGAGCAGAAAGGGAACGAGGCGTGTGCCAATTATCTCTGCGCCGTATTCAGAGACGAAGCCCAGCATACGCGCCGCCGTGAAGTTCATCAGCAGCGGGAAGAAAAGTGTCAGGAGAATGATCGGGATGATGATGCGCCAGTCACGAAAGGCGTCACGCACCTCGCGCCGCGTGACGATCAGCGCCATCCGTACGTCGTGGCGGCTGAAGGGCCAAAGCCCGGCACCGGTGTCACCAGTCTGCGGGCGCTGCACCTGTTCAATCGTTGCCATTACTGCTCATCTCCCTCCGCGGGCACGGCGCCCACGACGCGCAGGTAAACATCTTCCAGGCTCTGTGGGAGCGCCTGCAGGCTGACGACGCCGAGCCCGAGCGCGCTCAGCCGGTGCACCAGTTCTGGGTTATGCCGGTCAGGTTCGGCCGTGCGATAGCGAATGACGCGACCATCGACCATTTCCACCGTGACCAGCTCGTCGAGGAACTGTGTCTCTCCGTTAAGCGAACGGTCGAGCTGCAGTTGCATCAGCGGTGCGCCGAGAAGGGCCTGTTTGAGCTCGGCGACTGTCCCGTGGGCAACGATGCGCCCGGCATTAATGATCGCGATGCGATCGGCCAGCGCCTCGGCTTCGGCCAGGTTGTGCGTACAAACGATGATGCTGCGCTGGTCGCGCCGCAGCTGGGCCACAGCATCGCGCACGATTTTGGCACTACGCGGGTCCATTGCCGAGGTCGGCTCATCCAGCAGCAGCACAGAAGGCTCATGTAACATGGCGCGGATGATGCCCACTTTCTGGCGCATCCCCTTGGAATAGGTACCCAGTCGCCGGTCAGCCGCATCGGCCATCGCAAACCGGGCAAAGAGCTCGCGGCTGCGCCGGGCGGTTACCTCGTCGTCCAGGCCATACAAGCGGCCGTAGAACACGAGGTATTCCAACCCGGACATGCGCGGGTAGAGGCCCGGCTGCTCTGTGAGCAGGCCAATGGAGCGGCGCACTCGGTCGGCCTCGGCGACGACGTCGTAGCCCATCACCGTGGCGCGCCCGGCGGTCGGCCGCAGGATAGCGCTCAGCATACGCACCGTCGTCGTCTTGCCTGCGCCATTTGGTCCCAGTAGCGCCAGAAGCTCGCCTTCGCGAACTTCCAGACTGACGCCGCGTACCGCCTCGAAGTCGTCAAAACGTTTGGTCAGGCCTTCAGCAGTAATCATGGCTGTGCTCTTAAGCGGTTGTTGCCCGCCTCTGGCTCTTCGCGCTCAAACAGCCGGGCAAGCTCGTCACGTGCAGGGCGCGGTAGCAGCACACGCCTATTCTCGGTTTCCTGCCATACGGCCGGTTCGCCCTCGACGACGGCGCCGATGTCTACACAGACAACGCCGGCCCGCCCCAGGTCGCCGCAAACCCGCCGCGCATTCTCGCCAGGGGGCACGGCCAACAGCAGGGCGCCCGACGCGATGAGGGCAAGCGGATCGAGGCCAAAGAAGGCACACAGACGCGCGGCGAGCGGGAGCACAGGAATGTCCCCTGGCGCGACGAGCAGCGCGCGCCCGCTGGCCTCAGCCAGCTCCCACAGCGCCGTTGCCAGACCCCCCTCAGTTGGATCGTGCATCGCGTGCACCGTGCCGCCGGCCTGAGCCACCTGCGCATCGCGCAGAACCCCAATGCCAGGCTTAAATAGATAGCCGGCAGCTTCGTCAAGCTCGGTAGGTGAGAACGCACCGTGTAGCTCTTCGCGGAAATCGCGGGCGAGGATGGCGGCTCCTTCAAGCGGGATGCCTTTCGTCAACAGCAGCCGGTCGCCGGGTTCGGCGCCCTGCGGCGTCACCAGCTTCCCGGCGGGCACCTCACCGGCCATGAAGCCAACCGCGAGCGGGCGTTCCAGGCCATATGTTACCTCTGTATGCCCACCGACGACGGCGATATTCAATTCGCGGCACCCAGCATAGATCTCGTTTATGAGTTCGGTAACCAGCTCTGCCGTCGTTTCTCCTTCCGGAAGGAGAAGGGTTACGAGTAACCAGCGCGGAATCGCCCCGACGGTCGCCAGATCGTTGGCGTTGACCTGAACGAGATACCAGCCCAGGTTCTCCGTCGCGAACGTGATCGGATCTGATTTAAGCGCAAGGAGAAAGTCGCCGGCGCGAACGACGGCGCAGTCCATGCCTGGCGCCGGGCCGAGGATAACATCGGCGCCGCCAGGCGCGTCCGCCAACAGGCGGGCTAAGAGGGAGGGCGGCAGTTTACCTACCGGAATTACGGACAACTGGTACCCTGTCTTGAAGAATCGATCGCTGACTTCGCCGGATTATACCGCTTTAGCGGCTTCCGGCGTGCTCCCTGTCAGCGACTTCTCACCCGGCGGAACACAACCCACAAGATCATGACGAGCGCAACGGCTAGAGAGACCAGCGTTGCCGTCGGCAGCGCCACGTCGAGGCCAGCGACTGTCACCATGTTGCTGTCGAGCCGTACCGTCTCCAGGAGCATCCTCCCGGCGGCATAGGCGACGAGATATGCAGCCATGAGCTCGCCGGGAAACAGCTGGTCGCGGTAGCGCCGGTTGAGAAACCACAGCCCGAGAAAGACTCCGAGGTTCCACAACGACTCATAGAGGAACGCGGGGTGGAAGCGGCTGAACGCCTCGTAGCCGGAACCAGGCAGCGGCTGCTCGATGGTAACGGCCCACGGGAGGTCTGTCGGCCGGCCATAAAGCTCCTGATTGACGAAGTTGCCCCAACGGCCGACAAACTGGCCGAGACTCAAGCCGATCACCGCCAGATCCGCCCAACGCAGCGCCGAAATGCGGTTGCGCAGCGCATAGAGTGCCAGACCCAACGCGCCGCCGGCAATACCCCCGTAGATGCCAAGGCCACCCCTCCTGACGTTAATCAACTGCAACGGGTTAGCAAAATAGTCCTCGGTTGTCAGCATGTTGCTGGGCGAGGGCGTGAGCACGTGATAGAGGCGGGCGCCAATAACGGCAAGGAGCAGGGACCAGAACAACCCTGACCAGACATGATTGGTCGACCACTGGTACCACGGCGGGCGGTGCACCCAATCCGGCCGGATCGATGTGTGTGCCAGCATTCGCTCCGCCAGTTGCTCGCGGGCTGCTGCTTTCAGGCCGAGCCGTTCCGGCTCGGCGCCCCACCACAATAGGAGCTCGCCAACCGTCGTCATGCCGTGGCCGGTCAATGTCGCCTCCACATCCTCGCTCAACGACAGGCGGGAGAGGGGCTGGCGCCGTACCGCTACCGGCACCTCCGCCAGCCAGGTGCGCACCGCGCGCTCCTGGGCCAGGCTGGCCACGACATACGCCCCAAGCGCGATACCGGCCGTGATGATCACGCCGTACCAGTAGACGTCGAGGTCGAGTCCGAAGAAATCTAACGCGAACGCAACCGGGTCTGGTGTGTAACCCGTCG
>JAVVFG010000008.1:0-19574 GCA_032260445.1 Anaerolineae bacterium
ACGGCCGGCGTGGCGACGACGTGTCCGTTCTCGAGTGCGATGCCGGCGTCAACGGGTTGGACGGCGAGTTGCGGCGCCACATTCTCGAGCGCGGTCCGTGCAACCTCTGGATTGAAGTACCAGACCGGCGGGAAGCCGTGCTCGGAGTCTCGATATTGCAGGGCTTCAGGAAGCGCTCTCAGGTCGCGCCCATGGCTGTGGGCGCGGCGCGCCGTCGCCGGGGCATCGAGGATGAGGCCGAGCGTGGTCGCCGGGATCGTCGTGCGCGCGCCGTCGCCGCCGTCGAGGACGACGGTGTGCGCCTGCCAGTTCGTGTTGAGCATGGTCGCCGCCGTCTCCTCGTTGTAGCCGCCGAGGTCGACACCCAACGTATGGACGCCCGGCAGGATCTTGGGGCTGCGATAGACGAGATAGCCCGCGCCAGCGACCACGGCCAAACCGAGAAAGGAAAGAGCCACCAAAAGCAGAAGCGATACCCAGAACCAGCGACGGCGCGGCGCAGCGGCACGCTGCGCGACCGGTACGTAGTTGTCAGGCGGCGGTGGAGCAGGGTGATAGGCGCGGCGTGGCCGGTACATCTGGGTTGGCTGTTCGGCTAGTGTCGTTCGCTTACTCATTCGCTTCACCTTACTGGACCCTGCGCCTGTGACGGCACAGTAAGTATACCAGATTCGCGCCAGCCATTACCTGACGGCAGCTATCGATTTTGCCGCCGCGTCGCCTACGCCTGTTGCGCAACCGCGGAAGCCGCGGCACACGCGCTTGCTACTAAGGCGAACGTCTATCGTCTCAGGTTCCAGCAGGTGCGAAACTGGTTAGTACCAGCGTAGATGCAGGGGGAAGAGGAGCAGCGCCTGCTGGTAAAGCCGGCGGTAGGTCTCGACCAGAGCGCCATAATCGCTCGGGCGGAAGGGGAGCGGCAGGCGGAAACCGCCACCCGGCCCGTGCAAGTTGGCAACCGGCAGCATCTGGTGGGCGGCCACACGAATCTCGGCGAGCCCGGCCACCTTCTCCACAGCATCGACGAAGTCGCCGTGGCTGTCGGCCAGGTGGTGGGCAATGGCCTGCCGGCCGGTCCAGACACGCCCACCGGCGACGGCTTCGAGCTGTTCGCGGCTTAGGTCGCGTCCTGTGGCGACGACTTCCAGGAACTGGTCGTATACCGTGCTGATAGTTTTCCACAGCAGCTCGCGCTCCCCGGGTTCAAGCGGCCCGACGTCGCTGTAGAGGGTGGCGTGCTTGCCGCGGCTGAGCACCGTGCGCGTGACGTGCAGCCGCTCGTACAGGCCATCGGTGTTAAAGCGGCCCGCCAGCACGCCGATCGAGCCGGTCAAGGTCAGCGGTTGGCACATGATGTGCTGCGCCGCAGCGCCGGCGTAATAGCCCCCCGAGGCGGCGACGTTGCCCATATAGACGAGCACAGGTTTCTTGCGCGCCACGCGCTGCAGCTGGCGCCAGATCAGGTCGGAGGCTAATGCTGAGCCGCCGCCGGAGTCGACGTGCAAGATGAGCGCGGCCATCCGCTTGTTGCGCTCGGCGCGACGCAGCAGGCGGTTGATCGTCTCGTGCCCGGCCACGAGCCCGCCGACGAATGGCAGCGGCAGGTCAATGGGCGGCTGCTGGCTCTCCCCGGCAACGATCATCCCTTCCAGGCTGACGACGCCGACGAAACGGCCCAAGGGCAGCCGCGCCTTTTCCATAAGCAGCGGCCCGGCGCGCGACCAGGAGCGCAGCCGTGCCCGCGGCCGTTTCTCCTCTCCCGCCGCCTCGCCTTCAGGGGAATCCGCCGCAGCAGCACCGTCGCCATCGTATAGCAGGAACGGCAGCTCATCTTCGTAGGCGAGATCATCTACCAGCCCCGCTTCGAGCGCCTCGGCAGCAGTCAGCGGGCCGCGATCCACCAGGCCCTGTACCGTCGCCTGATCCAGCTCGCGGTCTGCGGCAATGTCGGCGCTGAGGTGTTCGTAATTGTCGTCTAGCAGCCACGAGAGTTGCTCGCGCTGTTCCGGCGTCATTTCCGCTTTGTCGAACATGTTGCCGGCCGTCTTATACGGCGAAATCTGCAAGATATCAGCCTCGACGCCGGCCCGGGCCAGTGCCTCCTTGAGGAAGACCGCCTCCACGCGCAGACCGAGAAGCTCGAACTGCGCGCTCGGCGGCACGACGATGCGGCTACCAGCACTGGCGACGTAGTAGTGGGTGAGATCGAGGTTGGGGGTGAAGACGATCGCCTCTTTGCCGGCCTCTCGCAGACGCTGCAGCGATCGCCGCAGATTCTGCACCGTCGCCAGCCCGGCGGGTGAGAGCCGGCCGAGGACAAAGACGACCCCTTTCACATTATCCGCATCGGCAATGGCGCGCAGCCACCCGTTGAGCTGCTGCAGGCTCACGGGCTCAGGCGGCAGAAAACGGCGCTGCCAAAAGCCGCGCGGCGGGCCCGAGCGTTCGGGCAGCGGGCCGGAGAGCGGCAGGACCACATAATCGAGCCGGCCCGGTCGCGCACGGCGTAGGGCGTTGCGCAGGCCAACCCACGCCCGCCGCCAGGCAAACCGTAGCTCCCGCCACGCCTCGTCTAGCTCCCGGTTCAGCTCTTTCCAGAAATCGAACTTCATAGGAGGAATGATAGAGGCCATACGGGGAGCGGGCAAGCGCCTTGCAGCGTTGCGCGCCGCGGCTATAATCGTGGTGACAATGCAATAGTATGCGCACAGGGAGCCGGGACTAGCCTGGCTGAGAGGGCGGTCAGTTACCGCCGACCTGAGAACCTGACCCGGGTAATGCCGGCGTAGGGATGTGAAAACATGCTTACGAAGCTACCCGCGGGTAGCTTTTTTGCTGTCCCGGGCCGCCGTCTGTGGAAAGGAGAAGGGTGTGACCGTACTCGTCTTTGCCAATGGCGATCTTCAACCGGGCGCGTGGCTGCAGGAACGCCTCGCCAGCGCCACGGCGATCGTCGCCGCCGATGGCGGCGCCGCGTACGTCCTGGCTGCCGGCTACTGGCCGCACGTGGTCATCGGCGACCTTGACTCACTCGTCCCAGAGCAGCGCGATGCACTGGAAGAAGCGGGCGTCACTTTTCTGCTGCACCCGGAGGCCAAGGACGAGACCGATCTTGAGCTGGCCCTGCTCCACGCCGCGGCGACCTACGTGGAGCCGATCGAGATCATCGCCGGGTTGGGCGGCCGTCTCGACCAGCTTCTCGCCAATGTCTTCCTCTTGTTGCATCCGGCGCTGCGCGGGCGCCAGATCCGCTTCCTCACGCCGCACCAGACCATCTGGCTGGTGCAGAGCGACACCGTGGTGCATGGCGAGCCCGGCGATAAGGTCTCCCTCATCCCGCTCGGCGGCGACGTGCACGTGCGGACGGCAACCGGACTGGCCTGGCCCCTACAGGACGACGTCCTGACCGTGGGGCCGGCGCGCGGCGTCAGCAACGAGATGACCTCGAGCCGGGCGACCGTCTCCGTCGCCAGCGGCGACCTCCTCTGTGTGCATACGACACGACGGTGGCTACGGTAGCTTTGCTACCGCGGCCGGAGGAGAGAACAGGAATGCATGCGAAACGAACGATGCGAAGAGTCTGGTTCTATCTGCTGGTGCTGCCGCTGCTGCTTCTGGCAGCCTGCGCCGGGAATGACAACGAAGGGACACCAGACTCTGCCGCGCCCGCGGTGACGCCAGCGGTCGAGCCGGCTGAGACGCCGCCAGCTGCAGAAGCGCCGCGCGAGCTAACCCTGATGACCCACGACAGCTTCGACGCCAGCGAAGAGGTGATCGCCGCGTTTGAGGACGAACACAACGTGCGGCTGATCCTGCTGCCGGCGGGCGACGCCGGGACGGCCCTGAATCAGGCGCTGCTGGCGAAGGACAACCCGCTCGCCGACGTCTTCTTCGGCGTCGACAATACCTTCTTCAGCCGCGCGCTCGACGGCGACATCTTCGAACCGTACCAGTCACCCTTACTGGCGGAGATCCCCGACGAGCTCGAGTTCGACCCTGAGTACCGGCTGCTGCCCGTCGACTACGGCGACGTCTGCCTCAATTATGACGTGGCCTGGTTCGCAGAGAATGACCTCGAGCCGCCCCAAAACCTCGAAGCGCTGGCCGACCCGGCTTACCGTGGCCTGCTCGTCGTCGAGAACCCGGCGACGTCCAGCCCTGGGCTGGCCTTCCTGCTGACCACCATCGGCGCATTCGGCACCGAGGGCGAGTACGCCTATCTTGATTACTGGGCCGACCTGCGCGAGAACGACGTCCGCGTGACGAACGACTGGAATGAAGCGTACTACGGCAACTTCTCGGTAGCCAGCGACGGCGACCGGCCGATCGTCGTCTCCTACGCGACGAGCCCGCCGGCCGAGGTGATTTTCGCCGACCCGCCCGTAGATGAGGCGCCGAGCGCGGCCGTCACCGCGCCCGGCACCTGCTTCCGCCAGGTCGAGTTCGTCGGCATCCTCGCCGGCACCGGGCAGCGCGAGCTTGCCGAGGCCCTCGTCGACTTCATGCTCAGCGAGCGCTTCCAGGAAGACATCCCGCTGCGCATGTTTGTCTTCCCGGCGAATGAGAATGCTGACTTGCCAGAGGAATTCGTAACCTACTCGCAGATCGCTGAGGAGCCGGCCCATGTCTCGCCAGCCGACATCGACGCCAATCGCGAGGCGTGGATCGACGCCTGGATGGACACCGTACTGCGATAACTGAGCAACGAGCCGCGGGGCGCCGCCTATACCACGAAGTGGACAGGAGGCACATGGTCGGACCGCGAGCATCCTGCTGGCCCGAAGCGGCCACCACGCCCGCCGTCCGGTCTCCGCCAGCTCCTCCCAAAACTCCACCCCGGCGCCCCGCTAGCCTCTTTTGCCGTGCTCGCCTATAATGCGCGCACCCGGTGGCAGACAACCCGGTCAAAACTGCGGCGGTCGCAGCCTACCCGCCTCATCAAAACAAGGAGAAAAGCCCTTGGCCGTTTCCCCATCACGTTCAATTGCAGACGATACACGCGCGCACATTCCCAGCGCGGCGGTGATCGTCGTCGCCGTCTATGCCGCGGCGCAGATGATCGCCGACATCACCAGTGTTCGCGTCGGCGAGGTCGCCGGTCTCGCCGTCGATATGGGCACCTTCGTCTACCCGATCACCTTTACCCTGCGCGACCTAGTGCACAAAGTGCTGGGCAAGCGGAATGCCCAGGTGCTGATCATCACGGCGGCAGTGATCAACCTGCTCATGGTCATCTACACCTCGTGGACGGCGACCGTGCCCGGCGATCCCGGCGCCGACCCCGGCGGCACGTTCGGCGCCGCCTACAGCATGGTGTGGGGGCCCCTGTGGCGCATCACCCTTGCTTCCATCCTCGCCGAGGTGGTGGCCGAGCTCGCCGATACAGAGGTGTACCATTGGTTCGTCACGAAGGTCACGCGCGACAAGCAGTGGGCGCGCGTGCTCCTGAGCAACGGTGTGAGCGTGCCGCTGGACAACGCCATCTTCGCCGTCGGCGCCTTCGGCGCGCTACCTGGCCTCGAAGATCACTTTCTCACTGCGCCGTGGCAGACGGTGTGGGAAATCTTCCTCTTTAACCTGATCGTCAAATTTGCGGTGACACTCCTCAGCCTGCCCCTCATCTACCTGACGCCGGCCCGCCGCGACGTGCTGGACTAGGGAGCGGGCGCAAGGCCGGCTCGCTTCCGCAGTTGCCCGCAGCCGGCGTCGATGTCGATGCCGCGCCGCTGGCGCACGGTACTGGGCAGGCCGTAGCCGTCGAGGATCGCCTTGAACTGGCGAATCGCCTCACGCTGGCTGGGCGTCCCCTCATACTCGCCCGTCGGATTGAGCGGGATGAGGTTGACGTGCCCGTCAAGCTCCTGCAGCAGCTCGCCGAGGGCGTGGGCCTGCTCCGCGGTGTCGTTCTCCCCGGCGATGAGTGTCCACTCGAAGAAGATGTGCCGGCCGCGCTTATCGACGTAGTAGCGGCAGGCCTCCAGCAGCTCTGCGAGCGACCAGTGGCGGGCGACGGGGACCAGCGCCTGCCGCGCGGCATCGGTCGCCCCGTGCAGGCTCACGGCGAGGTTAACCGGCCGTTCCTCGTCGGCAAGGCGGCGGATCGCGGCGGGCAGACCCACCGTGCTCAACGTGAGGTGGCGCGGCCCGAAGGCCAGTCCTCTGTCGTCGGTCAGGATATCGACGGCGCGCATTGTCGCCTCATAGTTGTGCAGCGGCTCGCCCATGCCCATGAAGACAATGTTGCGCAATTCGCGTGCCTCGTCCCCCGCCGCCTGCTGCAAGAACAGGATCTGCCCGGTGATTTCGCCCGCGCTGAGATGGCGCGTGAAGCCCATCTGCCCTGTTGCGCAAAAGACGCAGCCCATGGCGCAGCCTACCTGGGTGCTGATACAGGCGGTATAGCGGTCGCGGTACGGCATCAGCACGGCCTCGACCACCTCGCCATCGTCCAGCCGCAGGAGGAACTTTCGCGTGCCGTCGCCGCTCCGCTGGGCCAACACGAGCTCGGGCCAGCGCAGCACCGTTTCCGCCTGCAGCCGCGCCCGCAGGTCAGGCCGTAGCTCGCTCATCGCCGCAACGGCCGTCGCGTGGTGGCGATAGAGGTAGCTCCAGACCATCATGGCGTGGAACCCGCTGTAGCCCCAGCCCGCCAGCCGCGCGGTCAGGCCAGGCAGGTCGAAATCGAGTAGATTGGGTCGTTCGGCTGGCGCGCGCATAAAAAAGCCCCAATGCTGGGCCGGGGCGAAGAATTCCTTTGAACTAGAAGAGGCCCCAATCGCCGCCGGCGCCTTCTTCCATCAGCGACGGGTCCCATAGCTCGGTACCCATTTCCACAGTGGCCTCGCCGCCGGTGGCCTGCACCGCTTTGACGCGCACCTGCTCCAGGAGCTGCGGGGCATACGGGCAGAAAGGCGTCGTCATGATCATCACGATGTGCGCGTTGCCCTCGTCGTCGATTTCCAGGTTACGGATCAGGCCCAGCTCGACGACGTTGAGGCCAATCTCGGGGTCGATGACTTCGCGCAGCGACTCGAGGACTTCTTCTTCTTTACTGGTAATCATGCGTCTCTTTCCTTTGACATGCGCCGGCTATTGCGGGCCGCCGTCGCCTGGTTCGGCACAAACGAAAACTCGCAGGCGTTATCGCCGCTAAGCATACAGCTATGCTGGGTCACTTCGGTGTTGAGAACGGCGACGATCAAATCCCGATCCAGGCTGCACACTTCGGCGTGCTCGTCGCCCAGCGAGCGATACGGGCAGCTATACTCGACCAGATGGTAGCGGCCGTCGCGCTTCTCCCAGCGGGCAAGAAATCCTTCCTCGGCGAGCAGGTCCACCAGGTAACGCAGCCGCCCTTCAAACGTCAGCGATTCAAACGCCTCCCGGTGCTCCTCGATGATGCCCTCGACCACGCCGTGGAAGATATCCTGCACCACCTCCGGCGGGAACTGGTGCTTGAGCTCTTCGAGCAAGCGCATACTCAGGCTGGCGTAACGCTTCGGGAACAGCTCAAGCCCTTTCTCGCTAAGGCTGTAGACGTGGTACGGGCGCCCAACTTTGCGGCGAACACTCTCTAGCTCCAAAAGCGAGTCAGCCTGCAGGGCATTCAGGTGGTGGCGCACAGTGACCGGCGACACATCCGCAGCTTCGGCGAGCTCATTTACAGTCGCCTGGTACCGCTGCCGGATCGTGCGCAAGATAATCTCGCGGGTGCTTTCCTTATGGTTGTCCGTTCCCGATTTCACGATAGAATTCCTTAGCTATGGTGTGGCTACCCGTTACATGGACGCGCCGAACAAGGTGGCCCGTACCCGCCGCCACGTTGCGAAGATTCTATCATGCCCCCTGGTTTTTGTCAATTTGCGCTATTATTATCATTTTTATGATATTTATTGACGCTATTACCGCCCCATGGTATACTGGGCGCGTTCATAGCCGCCGGACAATGATGCCTGCCTGCGGCAGCTCATCCGCACGGCGTTAGCATGCAAAAGGAGAATGTACAATCGATGACGGCGCTGGAGATCAGAAACCTACATGTGGCCATTGGGGATGAAGAGATCCTCAAGGGTATCGACTTATTGGTACGCGCGGGCGAGATTCACGCCCTGATGGGACCAAACGGCTCGGGTAAGAGCACGCTGGCCTACGCATTGGCCGGCCATCCTGCCTACGAAGTCACCGCAGGTCAGGTCATTTTTGACGGGAAAGATTTATTGGAGATGGAGCCCGACGAGCGCTCGCGCGAAGGGCTGTTCCTTGCTTTCCAGTACCCCGTATCTGTTCCTGGGGTGACGGTGGCCAATTTCTTGCGCCAGGCGCTCAACGCACGCCGCCGTGGCGCCGACCCCGAGGATAAAGGCGTTTCTATCCCGGCCTTCCGCCGCTTGTTGATGGAAAAGATGGACATGCTCAACATGGACCACAAATTCGCCGGCCGCTACCTGAACGAGGGCTTCTCCGGCGGTGAGAAGAAGCGCAACGAGATCCTGCAGATGGCCACCCTCGAGCCGGCAATTGCCATTATGGACGAGACCGACTCCGGCCTGGACATCGACGCGCTACGCGTCGTCGCCGAAGGCGCCAGCACGCTGAAAGAACAGCTCGATATGGGCGTCCTGGTGATTACCCATTACCAGCGCATTCTCAACTACATCAAGCCCGACTATGTGCACGTGATGATGGCCGGCCGCATCGTCGAGAGTGGCGGACCCGAGCTCGCCCTAGAGCTAGAAGAGAAGGGCTACGACTGGTTGCGTGACAAGCACGGTCTGACCCAGGAGGCGTAAATGACAGAATTGATTGAACGCCAGGAACTAACCGAAGATGAAGTAGTCGCGGTGGTCAACGCCGACTATGCGTCGAAGTACGGATTTTCGGACGACGAAGATTATGTGTTTAAGGCCGAGCGCGGTATCACCGAAGAAGGTGTGCGCGCGATCAGCATGATGAAAAACGAGCCGCAGTGGATGCTCGACATCAGGCTAAAGGCGTTTGAGCACTTCAACGAGCGGCCGATGCCCGACTGGGGCGCCGACCTGAGCGGCATCGACTTCGATAACATCTACTACTACATCAAACCCTCGAACCAGCAGGAAGATGACTGGGACGACGTGCCGGAGTACATCAAGCGGACGTTTGATAAGCTGGGCATTCCAGAGGCGGAGCAGAAGTTCCTCTCCGGCGTCGCCGCGCAGTATGAATCCGAGGTTGTCTACCACAACATCAAGAAAGAGCTGGAAGAAAAGGGCGTAATCTTCCTCGGCATGGACGAAGGGCTAAAGCAGTACCCCGACCTTGTCAAGGAATACTTCACCACAATCATCCCCCATAATGATAACAAGTTTGCCGCGCTGAACACGGCCGTCTGGTCCGGTGGCAGCTTCATCTACGTCCCGCCGGGTGTGCACGTGGAGATGCCGCTGCAGGCCTACTTCCGCATTAACGCCAAGAACGTGGGCCAGTTTGAGCGCACGCTGATCATCGTCGACGAAGGTGCCTACGTGCACTATGTCGAAGGATGTACGGCGCCGATCTACACGTCCGATTCACTGCATTCGGCCGTGGTCGAGATTGTCGTGAAGAAAGGCGGCCGTTGCCGCTACACGACGATTCAGAACTGGTCGAATAACGTCTATAACCTGGTGACCAAGCGTGCCGTCGCCTATAAGGATGCGACGATGGAATGGGTCGACGGCAATCTTGGCTCTAAGGTCACGATGAAATACCCTGCCGTCTACCTGATGGAAGAAGGCGCCCACGGCGAGGTGCTTTCCATCGCCTTCGCCGGGCACGACCAGCACCAGGACGCCGGTGGTAAGGTCGTCCACGTTGCGCCGCGCACGACCAGCCGCATCATCTCCAAGTCGATTTCCAAGGGTGGCGGGCGTGCGTCCTACCGTGGCCTGCTCAAGGTACACGAAGGGGCCGGCGACTCGCGCTCGAACGTCGTCTGTGATGCCCTGTTGCTCGACGACAAGAGCCGCTCCGATACTTACCCGTACATCGAGATTGACGAAGCCGACGTGACCATCGGCCACGAGGCCTCCGTCAGCAAGGTCGGCGAGGAGCAGCTCTTCTACCTGATGAGCCGCGGCATTGACGAGCAGATGGCGAACACACTGATTGTAAACGGGTTTATCGAGCCGCTGGTCAAGGAGCTGCCGATGGAGTACGCCATCGAGATGAACCGCCTGATCCAGCTACAGATGGAAGGTTCGATCGGTTAATGAGCGAAGAACAGATGACGATTGACATTGCACACACAGATACTGCCTACAGCCGGGAAGCCGTCGAACAGCTATCGTCGCAGTTAGGTGAGCCTGACTGGATGCGCGACTTGCGGCTGCGTGCCTGGGATCAGTTCTCCCAGACGCCGCTACCCACAACCAAGGACGAGCCCTGGCGGCGCACGGACCTGCGCCGCTTCCGCCTCGAGGATTTCGGCCCGTCGCTGAACGGCGAGCACGCTGGCGCCGACGTGCCGGACTATCTTGCCGCGCAGCTCACCGAAGATGAGGCCGGCGGCGTGCTCGTCGAGGTGAATGGTGTCGCCACGAAGTACGAGCTGAGCGACCAGCTCAAAGAGCAGGGTGTCATCTTTATCGACATGCACACCGCCGTCCGTGAGCATCCCGAGCTCGTGCGCCGCTACTTCATGACGCAGGCGGTGAAGCCCGAAGATGGCAAGTTTGCCCAGATGCACGCTGCCTTCTGGCGCGGCGGCACCTTTGTCTATGTGCCTCGCCACGTCAAGGCAGCCGCGCCCCTGCACAACTCGCTATGGGCCGTGAATGGCAATACCTATACCCACACCCTCGTCGTCCTTGACGAAGGCGCCGAGGCGATCATGATCGACGAATACGGCTCGGAGACCGGTGAGGCGCCGGCTTTGCACAACGGCGCCGTTGAGCTAATCGTCGGCGATGGCGCCAGCCTGACCTACGTCTCCCTGCAGGACTTCGGCACGAACACCTGGCAGTTCACCCACGAGCGCGGTCGCGTCGGGCGCGATGCGCGGCTGGACTGGGTGATCAGCGCCATGGGTACGCGCCTCACCAAGTCGTTCCAGACGGCCGAGATAGACGGGCGCGGCGGCTGGGCGCGTATGTCCGGCCTCTTCTTTGCCAACCGCCGCCAGCACCTCGATCTCGACACGCAGCAGAATCACAACGCTCCGGACACCGTCAGTGACCTCCTCTACAAAGGAGCGCTGAAGGACAAGGCCCGCTCTGTGTGGCAGGGGATGATTAAGGCGCTGCCCGATTCGCAGCGCATCGACGGCTTCCAGGCAAACCGCAATCTGCTGCTGGAGCGCACCGCACGCGCCGACTCGATTCCCGGTCTGGAGATTGAGGCGGACGACGTGCGCTGCACCCACGCCTCGACGATTGGCCACCTCGACGAGACCGAAATCTTCTACCTGATGAGCCGCGGTATCCGGCGGCAAACGGCCGTCGAAATGGTCGTTCTCGGCTTCTTTGATCCCGTGATGCAGCGCATCCCCTTCGAGGGTGTGCGCGCCCGCATTGCCGAGCGCATCCTGGACAAGATGCAGTAGACGCTGGCGTAAGACGCCAGAACAGCGGTGGCAGAGAGCTGGGTTGCGGCACCTGCCACCGTTTTTTGTAGGATTGCGGCCTCAGCGCAGCGAGTCCTGTCAGAGGAAAGGAGGCACAAATGAATGACAAGGGTTATGCTCACCCTGACATGCTGGTGAGCACCGGCTGGGTAGCGGAGAACCTGCACCGCACCGGCGAGATCCGGCTGGTGGAATCGAATGAGGACGTCCTCCTCTACAGCACCGGCCATATCCCCAACGCCGTTCACATTGACTGGGTCGCCGACCTCAACGATCCCATCCGGCGGGACTACATTGACGCCAGCGCCTTCGAAGCGCTTATGCGGCGTCACGGGATCAGCAGCGATACAACCGTCATCTTCTACGGCGACAAGAATAACTGGTGGGCCGCTTACGCCCTGTGGGTGTTCAAGCTCTTCGGGCACGAGAATACGAAGATTATGGACGGCGGGCGCCAGAAATGGGTTGCCGAGGGGCGCGAGCTAACCCGCGAGGCACCGTCATTCCCGCCGGGCGAGTACACCGCGCAGATGCGCCAGGACGAGGAGATCCGCGCCTTCCGCGACCAGGTTTTCAAGCACATCGACGCCCGGAAGCCGCTGGTAGACGTACGCAGCCCGCAGGAATATCGCGGCGAGCTGCTGCACATGCCCGGCAGCCCCCAAGAGGGTGCGCTGCGCGGCGGCCATATCCGCGGCGCGGTCAACGTGCCTTGGAGCCGGGCGGTTGATGAGGACGGCACCTTCAAGCACGCCGCCGAACTGCGCACCATCTACGAGGAAGAACAAGGGCTCGCGCCCGACGAGGATGTGATCGCCTACTGCCGCATCGGCGAGCGCAGCAGCCACACCTGGTTTGTCCTTACCTACCTCCTCGGTTACCCGTCCGTGCGCAACTACGACGGCTCGTGGACGGAGTGGGGCAACCTGGTGGGCGCGCCGATTGAAAACCCGTCGCGGTCGGAGACTGCATCCTAGACGATTTCGGGCGGCACTTGATGCCTGCATGGCCGCTGCGTGCCAGGTTGCCTGGCGCGCGCCGTCTCTGATATAGTCGGCGCCACGCACCGCGTTTGGTGACATCTGGCGTTGAAACGGCTGATAACCGGCACCTGGCAGCAGCGCACGGCGGCGATACAAATGGAAACGATAACCTCAGTGAGTGCGATGTTCGACGTCGAGAAGGTACGCGAGGATTTTCCGATTCTGCGGCAGGAGATAGCTCCTGGCGTCCGGCTCGTCTATCTCGACAGTGCCGCCTCCTCGCAGAAGCCGCGTCAGGTCATCGAGGCGATGGACCATTACTATCGCGCCGACCATGCCAACGTCCACCGCGGCATCCACCGCCTCAGCGAAGCCGCAACCAACGCCTACGAAGGGGCACGCACGCGTATAGCCCAGTTCATCCACGCACCCGACCCGGCGACGATCATCTACGTGCGCAATGCGACGGAGGGCATCAACCTCGTCACCAGCAGTTGGGGCCGGCGCAACCTGGGGGCGGGCGACGAGATCCTGCTCACCGAGATGGAGCACCATGCCAACCTGGTGCCCTGGATGATGCTTGCCGAGGAGCGCGGCGCAACCATCCGTTACGTGCCGGTTACCACCGACGGGCTCCTCGACCTGACCAACCTCGACAGCCTGCTCACAGAGCGCACCAGGATCTTCGCCTTCACCGCCATGTCCAACGTGTTGGGCACCATCACCCCGGTCAAACAATTGGTCGAAGCGGCGCACCGGGCCGGCGCCCTGGCTCTGGTCGACGCCGCCCAGTCCGTGCCGCATCTGCCCGTGAACGTCGAGGAGCTGGACTGCGATTTCCTCGTCTTCTCCGGGCACAAGATGTGCGGCCCGACCGGCATTGGGGTGCTGTACGGCAAGCGCGCCCTCCTGGACGCAATGCCGCCGTATATGGGTGGCGGCGACATGATCCGCCGCGTTACGTTTGATGGCTTCGTCGCCAACGAGCTGCCGTACAAATTTGAGGCAGGCACCCCGGCGATTGCCGAAGCCGTGGGCCTCGGCGCTGCCGTCGATTACCTGAACGGGCTAGGTATGGACAACGTGCACCGCCACGAGCAGTTCATCACCAACTACGCCCTAGAGGCGCTGAGCGAGATTGCAGGGCTGAAGCTCCTCGGCCCGCCGGCCGCCCAGCGCGGCGGCATCGCCACCTTCATGCTGGAGGGGATGCACCCGCACGACATTGCCCAGCTTGTCGACGAGGACGGCATCGCCATTCGCGCCGGGCACCATTGTGCCATGCCGCTACACCGCAAACTCGGCGTCAGCGCCTCCGCGCGGGCCAGCTTTTACGTGCACACGACGACCGGGGAGATAGACAGGCTGGTGCGCAGCCTGGAGCGGGCGCGGCAGATATTCCGTTTGTAGAGGACGTGAAACCATGATGGGCAGCGACCTGTATCGCGAGCAGATCATCGACCTGTACGAGAACCCGCTGAATTTCGGCGAGCTCGATCCCCACGACTTCAGCTACGAGGAGGACAACCCGCTCTGCGGCGATGTCATCCGCATCGACGTGCGCCTTGACGACGACGGGCATGTCGCCGGCGTGCGCTGGCGCGGCGAGGGCTGTGCCATTAGCCAGGCCTCCGCCTCGCTGCTCACCGAAGAGATTAAGGGGATGTCGCTTGAGGAGCTGAAGAGCTTCCCCAAGGAGCGGCTCCTGGAGCTCATCGGCGTGCCCCTGAGTATGGCCCGCGTCAAATGCGCCCTCCTCGCGCTCAAGGTCCTCAAGGCCGGCGCGTACGGGCTGCCAGAGCCGGAAGAGATTCACGACCGCGAGTAGTCGGCGGGCAGCGGGACCACCTAAGGCTACGCACACCACACAATCCTGGGAGGATGGATGCCGGAGTTCGTAAAAGTCTGCAAAGTAAGTGACATTCCGGAAGGGGAGCGGCGCTGGTTTGAGTTCGAAGAAGAAACGGTTGTCATCTTTAACGCCGGCGGGCGCTTTTACGCCATCGCCGACCTCTGTACCCACGACGGTGGCCCCTTGGAAGAGGGCGAGCTCGACGGCTACGAAGTTGAGTGCCCCCGCCACGGCGCCCGGTTTGACATCCGCGATGGCGATGCGGTAAGGTTGCCGGCGGTGGTGCCGGTCCCCTGCTACCGTACCCGCGTCGAGGGCGACGACCTCTACGTCGAATCGCCTGACGCCTGGTGATGACCAACAGCCGCGTGCGGCTGGTTGCGTAAGACTGACCAATGGGTGGGCCGGTATGGCCCACCCATTTTTGTTTGCCAGCGGGGCAATATCCGTCTGATAAGGGCAGCCATGGACATCGGGACTGTTAAGAAAATCAACATCAACGACGAGATGCGCGACTCCTACCTCAGCTACGCGATGAGCGTCATCGTCTCGCGCGCCCTCCCCGACGTGCGCGACGGCCTCAAGCCGGTACAGCGGCGCATCCTCTATGCCATGCACGACATGGGCCTCAGGCCCGACCAACCCTACCGCAAGTCGGCCCGCGTCGTCGGCGAAGTGCTCGGCAAATACCATCCACACGGCGACCAGTCGGTCTACGACGCGATGGTACGGATGGCACAGGGATTCTCGATGCGCTACCCGCTGGTTGATGGGCAGGGCAACTTCGGCTCCATCGACGGCGACGCCGCCGCGGCGATGCGCTATACCGAAGCGCGCATCGCCCCCATGGGCGCCGAGCTGCTCGAGGACATCGGCAAAGACACCGTCGATTTCAACCCCAACTTCGACGACACCATGCGCGAGCCCGAGGTGCTGCCGGCGACCGTGCCCAACCTCCTCGTCAACGGCTCGTCAGGCATCGCCGTGGGCATGTCTACCAGCATCCCGCCGCACAACCTCGGCGAGGTCACCGCCGCCCTGATCCACATGCTAGACAACTGGGACAGCCTCGACGAGATCACCATTAAGGACTTGATGGCCTTCATCAAGGGACCCGACTTCCCGACCGGCGGCGTCATTTTCCGGCAGCGCGCGGATAGCGACCAGGATGTCCTGGTCAACGCCTACGCCACCGGGCGCGGCCGTGTCACCGTGCGGGCGCGCGCCCACGTCGAGCAGATGGGCCGCAACAAGTCGCGCATCGTGATTACCGAGCTCCCCTACCAGACCAACAAGACTAACCTGATAGCCAAGATCGCCGACCTGCACCGCGACGGCAGAATCGAAGGGCTGACTGACCTGCGCGACGAAAGTGATCGCACCGGCATGCGCATCGTCGTGGAAACAACGCGCAACGTCGCGCCAGACGAGGTACTGGCCAAGCTCTTCCGGCTGACCCCGATGGAGAGCACCTTCAGCATCATCATGATCGCTCTCGTCAACGGCGAGCCGCGTCTACTCACCCTCAAACAGGCGCTGCGCCACTATCTCGACCATCGTCTGGACGTCGTGCGGCGCCGTAGCGAGCACGACCTGGTCCGCGCCCGCGACCGCGCCCACGTTCTCGAAGGGCTGCTCACGGCGCTCGACCACCTGGACGCCGTGATCGACATCATCCGCCGTTCGGAAAGCGTAGAGATGGCGCGCTTCAATCTGATGCGCGCCTTAAGCCTCTCAGAAGTGCAGGCACAGGCCATCCTCGACATGCCCCTGCGTCGCCTGGCAGCGCTCGAGCGGCAGAAAATCAAGCAAGAATACGACGAAAAGCGGGACCTCATTGCTCGCCTGGAGCGGCTGCTGGCGACGCCGGCCCTCATGCGTACGGTCGTCAAAGAAGAGCTACTCGCCGTGCGCGGAAAGTACGGCGACCTGCGGCGCACGCAAATTGCCGGCGGCAGCAGCGATGAGCCGAGCGTAGGCCCGGCCCTGCTGCCCGAGGAGCGCACCTGGGTCGTCGTCGGCCAGGAAGGCACGCTCGCCCGCACTGCCACGGCAACGATGATTGCCGTGCCCGCCAAACCGCTCGAGGTGCCGCGCCTGCTCCTCGAGGCAAACACCCAGGACATCCTCTACCTCTTTACCGCCAGCGGGCTGGCTACCGGCCTGCCCATTTACCAGCTCGCGCAGGCGCAGACACTGGTCAAGGGCGATCACTGGGCAACCCTGACCGCGCTCGCGCGCCGCGACTACGTGGCTGATGCTCTGGTCGCGCCCCCAGAGGCAAGCGGCTATGTCTTCTTGACTACCCTCGGCGGCACGTGCAAACGCATCCGGCTCGAGGATCTTCCGGGCATCACCACCGAGCCGTTCACGGTGATTAACGTCGCCGCCGACGATGCGCTCGGCTGGGCCCGTTTGACGACCGGCGCAGATGAGGTTATTCTCGCTAGCGCTGCTGGACAGGCGATCCGTTTCGCGGAGCAGGATGTTCGCGTGATGGGGTTACGCGCCGGCGGCGTGATGGCGATGAAGCTGGATGACCTTGCCGACGGCGTCGTCGCCATGGATCTGGTACGGAACGGCACTTACCTGTGGAGCATTTCCGACAACGGCATGGCCAAGGCATCGCCGTTAGACGACTACCCCACCCAGGGCCGTTACGGGAAAGGGGTTATCAACATGAACCTATCCGGCGGCGCCGCGCAAGTCGTGGCTGCCGTCGCCGGCGACGAAGGAACACGCATCATCATCACGACCGAATTAGGCTCGACAAAGACCATCAGGCTAGGAAAAACCAAGACGGGGAGTCGCCATATCAAGCCGGAGGTACTGCTGCGCGCGGGCGAACGCAACGGCGTTGCCGGTGTTGTGCGCGTTTACGGGCGACCAACATTCGACGCAGAAGGTGACGAACCGGGCGGGGCCGAGCAACTATCGCTCCTGGCCTAATACGCGGGCCAAGAGTTGCGGTGTGAAAAAGGAGACGAGAGATGAACTTTACTGACAGATGGGCCACAGACGCTGACGGAAACCGCTTCGTGTTCACGGTAGAATTGCAGCGTAGACTGCACGAGGCAGGCTTGCCGGTCGAACCGGAATCCCTTGACCAACTGGGCGAGGCGCCGGCGCCTACGCCGGTCCGCGACCACCAACCGGAAACGGCGCGCCACGAAGAACCCGCGCAGGATGACCTGATGCCCGAGACCATGCAAATTGACCCGGAAACTGGCAAGTACATCGGCCGCCTCAAATGGTACAACCCGGCGCGCGGCTACGGCTTTATCGCCCGGGGTGCAGGCGAAGATATCTTCTTCCACAAGACCGGCGCCCTGATCGATCCCACCGCGCTCGACGAGGGCCAATGGGTTCTCTACGACGTGGAACAGCGCAAGAAAGGGCCGGAAGCAACCGAAGTCGAGACCTACGAGGGCGAGCTCGCCAGCTAAGCCTGGCAACGTGCTAGCAGAGAAAACAGCGCCCGGCCTTGCGACCGGGCGCTGTTTCTTTCAGACGGGGAGCGCCTAGATTAGCGCCGGAACCCGGCGTGCGCCAGGCGCGGGTCAAGGGCATCGCGCAGACCGTCGCCAAGCAGGTTGAACGCCAGCACGGTTAGCATGATCGCGAAGCCGGGGAAGAAGACGAGATGCGGCGCGCTGAAGACCTGATTGCGCTCGCTAGAGAGCATATAGCCCCATTCCGGTGTCGGCGGCTGCGCGCCGAGGCCGATAAAGCTCAGCGCCGCAGTATCCAGGATCGCCGTGCCGATGCCCAGCGTCGCCTGCACGATGAGTGGCGGCAGCGCGTTCGGCAGAATCCGGCCGAAAAGAATGCGGCTGTGGCTGGCCCCCAGCGCCCGCGATGCTTCCACAAAGTCCATCTCGCGCACCGAGAGCACGCTGGCGCGCACCACGCGCGCGTATTGCGGTATCGTCACGACGGCGATTGCCAGCATCGCGTTCGTCAGCCCCGCGCCGAGCATGCTGACGATCGCGATAGCCAGCAGCAAGAAGGGAAAGGCGAGCACCACGTCAAGTATGCGCATGATCACCTGGTCGACCCAGCCACCAAAATAGCCTGAGACCGACCCCAAGAACGTGCCCACAGTGATCGCAAAGCTGACAGTGACGAAGCCGACGCGCAGGGAAACGCGCGCCCCGTACAGAATACGCGTGAAAACATCGCGGAAGTTACCGTCAATGCCGAGGATATGCTGCGCCTGCTCTTCGGGACAACCGAGCAGGTGAATGCACGGGCCGCTGCGTTTCTCCACCCCCGACAGCCGCTCCTGCGGGCCATACGGGGCGATGAGCGGCGCGGCGATGGCCGCAAAGATGAGCAGCCCCAGGATGGTGGCGCCGAAAACCGCCGAGCGCTGCCGTCGCAAGCGCCGCAGGGTCAGGCGCCACAGGCTGTTCGACCGGTAGTCAAGAATGCTTCCGGCTGATGGATCGTCAAGGGTCAGGTCAATTTCACTAACAGATGACATAATTAGTTCTCACGCAGTCAGCGCTATCAGTCCAGCCGGATTCGGGGATCAAGATACGCATAAGATAAATCAACAACTAGGTTGATGAGCACGTAGCCGACCGAGATGACGATGAGGAAACCCTGAATAATCGGAAAATCGCGGGCCGTAATTGCATCGTACATCGCCCGGCCGACACCGGCCAGGTTAAAAATCGTTTCGGTGAGGATTGCCCCGCTCAGCACCAGGCCCATCTGCAGGCCGACAATCGTCACGATCGGCAGCAGCGCATTGCGGAATCCGTGCTTGAGCACAACGCGCGACCGTTTCGCCCCTTTCGCCTGCGCCGTCCGGATGTAGTCAAGACCGAGCACCTCCAGCATCGACGAGCGCGTCATGCGCGCGATGATCGCCATCGGGATCGTGCTCAGGGCTACCGACGGCAGAATCATATGCCGCACGGCATCCTTAAATACCGTCCAGTCGGCCGAGAGAAGGGCGTTGACGATATACATATTTGAGATAAACGTCAGCAACGCCGCGACGGCCCCCTCACTCGGTACGTCCCATCCGGCGACCCGATAGAACGGCACAGGCACCGTGCCCGGCGACAGCCGCCCGGTCGGCGGCAGCGCCAGCGGCGTATCGCGCAGCACGAGGGCAAAGAGATACGCAAGCATCAAGCCCAGCCAG
>JAVVFG010000008.1:19584-26865 GCA_032260445.1 Anaerolineae bacterium
CAGAAGACCGGCATTGACACGCCGACGTTCGCAAAAATCATCGTAATGACGTCGGCGATACTGTTTCTTCGCGTCGCCGAGAGAATACCCAGGGGGATACCGACGGTGATGGCAAGCGAGACCGCAGCCAGACTCAGCTCCACGGTCAGTGGCAGCCGCTCCAGCAGAATAGTCGTAATCGGCCGCTTAAAGCGCAGCGATTCGCCAAAATCACCGCGAGCCATATCAGTGACATAGACAGCAAACTGCACCGGCAAGGGCTTGTCCAGTCCCTTATTCTTATTGAAGCGCTCGCACGCTTCGACGGTCGCCTTTTCGCCGAGGATGGCGCGGCACGGATCCCCGGGAATGACGCGCGCGAGAATAAACGCGACCAGTAACACCCCCAGGACGACGGGAATCGCTGCCACCAGGCGGCGGATACTGTATTGGATCATAGCATCATTCCACAAGACAGCAGGCGAGGTGTTGCCGGTTTCCCGTGCCACCTCGCCTGCCGTAAGTCACGGTCTAGTAGAAGCGTGCAAAGCCAACGTAATTAGCTATCGCCCTCGGGCTCATTCATGAGACCCCAGAGGTACGAGTAGTACTCAAAGACACCAGTGTTGCCCACGTGCAGCGGGCTGGAAGCGTCAATGCCCACGGTGTACGAGGCCACCACGTCATTGGCGTCGAACGACGAACCGTCGTGGAAGACGACGCCCTGGCGCAGGGTGCAGGTCCACAGCGTCAACTCATCGTTAGGCTCGCAGACCTCCGCGAGGAGCGGAATAGCGTCCGTGCCAGCCACCTCGTAGCCGTAGAGCGGCTCCATCACCTGTTCGCAAGCACGCAGCGATTCGCCGTCGGTCTCGTCGGCGCAGTAGAGGCTGATCGGCTCAGCATTCTGCATCCAGACGAACTGCGAACGGCCGCCCGGATCCATCACGGCAAAGTACTCGTTGCTCAGCGGGCTGGCATGCGCATTCTCGACGTCAGCCTGATACGCCACGCCAGAGCCACCGTGCGCCACCGGGATCATCGGAACCAGTTCCTTGATCGCGTTGTTCGCCCGCTCGTAGACGGCAACCGCCTCGTCGGGATCGGCGATCTGGGCGCCCTCAGCCAGGGCCTCATAGATCTCCGGATGGACGTCTCCGAACTGCAGGTTAGCCTGCGAGAAGTGGAAGTCGAGGAAGTTGGTGACGTGCGGGTAGTCTGCGCCCCAGCCGAGGAGGTAGAAGCCGTCCAGATTACCGGCGCTCGATTCGGCGATGAACGCGCCCGATTCCATGACCTCGATCTCGGCGGTAATGCCGAGGTTCTCCGCAAGCTGCACCTGAATCTCCTGGGCGACCGAACCAGGCTCCGGCAGGTAGCCGCGGAACACGTCCCGGTAGAAGATCTTCGTCTCGAAGCCATCCGGATAACCGGCTTCCGCCAGTAGCTCGCGTGCGGCTTCAGGATCGAACTCATACCATTCCTCGCCGACACAGCCGTTGGTGATCGCGCACGGCGTGAAGTGGCTGGCAACTTCGGAACCTTCAGGATAGAAATCGTCGACGATGCGCTGCCGGTCGATACCCATCGCCATTGCGCGCCGCACGTTGACGTCGTCAAACGGCTCAAAGGTGCTGGTCATTGCCAGATAGAAGGTGTTCAGCGCCGGCCGCTCAATCAATTGCAGGTTCGGGTCATTGGCGATGGCTTCGAAGTCGTCCGGGGAGGGGTTGTCGATACCGTCGACGGTACCCGACTGCACCTCGAGCAGGCGGGCCGCACCTTCGGTGCTCCAACGGAAGACAAGTGTTTCAGTCAGCGCCGGCTCGCCCCAGTAATCCTCGTTGCGGCTGAAGATGATGCTGTCGCCGCGATTCCATACGTCGATCTTGTACGGGCCGGTGCCAATCGGCCGCTCGAGGAGCTCACCGCTGCCGCCAGTCGATTCCAGATACTCTTCTGGCCAGACGGCGAAAGCGGTAAAGGCTATTTTCGAAAGGAATGCGGGGTCTGGTGCACACAGCTCAAACTCGACGGTAAATTCGTCGAGGGCTTCGATCCGTTGGAATGCACCGGCGCAATCGGGATCTTCGAGGATACGTGGCTCAAAAGCCGCTTCCTCCACCGGCTCCTCTTCAACAGGCTCCGGCTCTTCGACGGGCTCCGGCTCTTCCACCGGCTCTGCCGGTTCTTCCACAGGCTCTGCCGGTTCTTCTATCTCCTCCGCCACCTGCGTCGCGACGTCTTCTGCGGCATTCTCGACGTTCCCGGCCGTGTTGCCGCCGCAGGCGACGGCTACCAGGGCCAGCACGAGAAGCGCTACAAACAGAAGATAGCGATTCGGGAATTTCATGTCTCTTCTCCTTCCTTGTTTAGGCCTTGTCTAGGTTGACGATCAAGCGTCTCTACGGTGTGCTTCTACCTAACCGCGCGTCTGGAAAAGACACGGCTATAGTAGCATGACCACAGCACACTGGCAATGGCCCGCACAGGCAATCCTCAAACAGAGCGTCACAACCGGACACGACCGCCACCGCACGCCCCAGTCGGCGCTGTCGCCCACATGACGTTATAATCTGGGCATGAATAATCGTGAAATCGCCACCATGTTTGAACAGGTAGCCGATATGCTGGCTATCCGCGGCGACAGCTTCCACCGGATCCTTGCCTATCGCAAAGGGGCCGAGAGCGTCCGCGGGCTGGGGCGCGACATCAACGTCCTCCACGATGCCGGCGAGCTGCAGGCAATCCCCGGCATCGGCGCCACGCTGGCCAGCAAGATCGACGAAATGCTCACCACCGGCCGGCTCGAATTCTACGAGAAGCTGGCCACAGAGGTGCCGCCGCAGCTTACCGAGCTGCTTAGCGTCGAAGGGCTCGGCCCGAAGAAGGTCAAAATCCTGTACGACGCACTCGGTATCACCAACCTGGACGCCCTCAAATCAGCCGCTACTGCCGGGGAGATACGCTCTCTGTCGGGCATGGGACGCAAGACCGAAGAGAACATCCTCGCCGCCCTCGAGGCGTTGGAGCGGCACGGCACCGACCGTACCCCGTTGTGGGTCGCCGGGCCGGTTGCCGACGAGCTTCTCGACGCGCTGAAGGAGATGCCCGGCGTCACCCGCTGGTCCGCCGGCGGCTCGCTGCGACGCGGGCGGGAGACAATTGGCGACATCGACCTCCTCGTCGCCGCTGACGATGCCGAGGCAATCATGGCCCGCTTTAAAGCGCTGCCCCAAGTTGAGACAGTGATCTCCGGCGGGCCGACGAAGACAACCGTACAACTGCACAACGGGCTGCAGGCCGACCTGCGCGTGCTGCCCGAGGCACGCTGGGGCACCCTGCTCTCCTATTTCACCGGCAGCCAGGCACACAACATCCGCCTGCGCGAGCTGGCCCTGAAGCAGGGGCTCAGCCTCAACGAACACGCCTTCCGGCCCATCGTCGACGGCGAAATTACCCACGAGGGTGAAATCCTCTGCGCCACCGAAGAAGAGGTCTACGAGGTGCTCGGCCTGCCCTTTATCCCGGTGCCGTTGCGCGAAGACCGCGGTGAGATTGAGGCCGCGCAGCAGGGCCGCTTGCCCGCTCTGGTCCAATTCGACGACATCAAGGGCGACCTGCAGATGCACACCACCTGGTCCGACGGCAAGCTGAGCGTGCTCGAGATGGGTCGAGCCGCCAAGGAGCGCGGCCTGCAGTACATCGCCATCACCGACCATTCCGTCAGCCTCGGCATCACCGGCGGGCTGTCTGTCGAGCGGCTGCTGCAACAGGGCGAAGAGATTCGCGCCGCAAACGAGGAACTCGGCCCTGAGTTCCGCATCTTGCACGCCACGGAGATGGAGATTAAAGCCGACGGTACGCTCGACTTCCCGGACGAGGTGCTCGCCCAGCTCGACTTCGTTGCCGCCAGCCTGCATACCGGCCTGAGCCAGAGTCGCGAGCAGGTCATGGCGCGCTCCGTGGTTGCCCTGGAAAACCCGCACGTCGACATGCTCGCTCATCCCACTGGCCGGCTGATCGCCGATCGCCCCGGGGCTGACCTCGACATGGAGACGTTGCTGCAGGTGGCACGCCGCACCGGCACTATTATGGAAATCAACGCAAACCCGCACCGCCTCGACCTGCGCGATATCCACGTGCGGCTCGCGGTCGAGCTTGGCGTCATCCTGGCCATCAATACCGACGCGCACCGCGCCGAAGAGCTCGACCTCATGCCCTACGGCGTGGTCACGGCCCAGCGCGGCTGGGCCACCGCCGCCACCATCGCCAACACCTGGCCCCTGCCGCAACTGCTGGACTATCTGGCGCAGAGGGGCGCTGGCTAAGCTTCAGGAGCAGACAGCAAGACATGGCTCGTTATGAAAAACCTCCGGATCCCCGGGACAGCGACCTGCGACCCCGCCGCCGGCGCATCTTTGGCGCGGACGGGGACGAACCTATCCCCTGGCTGTGGTTTGGCCTCGGCATCGTCGTCACCATCATCGGCATAGGGCTTGCGCTCCTGTTGGTGAACCGGCTGCTGGCACGCGAGCCCCTGGCGACGTCGCTGCCCACGCCGACCGTCATCCTCCTCACGGCGCCGCCGACGGTCCCCGTGTCGCCCACCGTCGCCCGCCCGTCGCCGACGCCGATTCCCACCTTTACCCCGGCGCCCACCCGCGATCTATCGCAGCCACCCGAGACGGTCACTGTCGGCTACTATGCGGCTGTCTCTGGCACGGGGAACGCCGGCCTGACCTTGCGCGGCGGCCCCAGCACCCTGACGACCAGCCTGCAGAATGTCCGCGATGGCTCCCTCATGATCGTCATCGGCGGGCCGGAGGAAGCCGAAGATTACGTCTGGTGGCAGGTGCGCCTGCTCTCTGGCCAGGAAGGCTGGGTTGCCGGGCAGTTTATCGAGCCTGCGGCTGCGCCGGGCCAGGGGCCGCCGCAGCCGCAGGAGACGCCGGCTGAAGGCACGGTGGAACCAGGCGAAGGCGAGACTGCCACGGCCACGCCGGAGAGTTAGCAGGAGAGAACCGGATGCGTACCTTGCTTTTCGTCTGGCTGCTTCTTCCAACCGTCTTGGCGTTGGCGCTCGCTGCGCCGGCTCTGGCACAGGAGGATGAGCCGCCTGTCGAGCTGCGCTTGCGCCGCGACTTTGGCTATGGCAGCGGCCTGCAGATGCAGGGTCGCTTCTCCATGCGCGTGGCGGCGCCTGGAACCGTCGAGCGCGTTGCCTTCCTCGTCGACGGCGAGGTCGTCGGGGAGGACGTCGAGGCGCCCTTTATCTACCGCTTCAACACCGGCCAGTTTGAAGACGGCTGGCACACGATGGAGGCCATTGGCTATACCGCCACCGGCGAGGCGCTCGCCTCGAACAGCATTCGCCGCGAGTTTGTCCCGCAAAGCACGGCCAACACCTTCCTCTTCGCCGTCCTCGGCCTCGTCGCTGCCTTCGTCGTGCTCCGCTATGTCCTCACCCGTAACAGCGAGTCGGCCAACTATGGCATGCTCGGCGGCACCGTTTGTCCCCACTGTGGCCGGCCCTTTGCCTACCATGTATGGAGTGTCAACCTCTTTGCCGGCCGCCTCGACCGCTGCCGGCACTGCGGCAAATGGAGCTTCACGCGGCGCCAGTCGCCACAAACGCTGGCGGAGGTCGAACGGGAATTCGACGGCGAGCCGGCGGTAGAAGAGCCCGGAATCAGCGAACAGGAACGGCTGCGGCGCCAGCTTGAGTCGTCGCGCTACGAAGACCAACCTTGAGAGGGTGAAGGACCAATGAGCCTTGAGGAGCGAGTTGAGCAGTTGCGCCGCCAGGTGGATTATCACCGTTATCGCTACTACGTCCTAAACGATCCCGTTATCTCTGACGCTGAGTTTGACGCCCTCTTTGCCGAGCTGGAGGAGCTGGAGCGGCAGCATCCTGAGCTGATTACGCCTGACTCGCCAACGCAGCGGGTGGGCGCCGAGCCACTTGATGCCTTCGAGAAAGTGGCACACCCCGCGCCCATTCTTAGTCTGACGAGCGCGCACGGCGTCGCGGAGCTGGTCGCCTGGCGCAAGCGGCTCGACCGCCACTTGCCTGCGGATGCCGGCGATCTCGACTACGTCGTCGAGCCAAAGATTGACGGTCTGACCGTCGTCCTCACCTACGAAAGCGGCCGTTTCACCCTGGGTGCAACCCGCGGTAACGGGCAGATTGGCGAGAACATCACCCAGAACCTGCGCACCGTCTATGCCGTGCCGCAGCGCATCCCCATCGATTCCTCAGCTACTGTACAACCGCCTGCCTACTTCGTCGTTCGCGGCGAGATGTTCTTTCCGCTCGACAAATTCGAGTCGTTCAACGCCAGCCTGATTGCTGCCGGCGAGCGAGGCTACATGAACCCTCGCAATGCCGCCGCCGGTTCCGTGCGCCAGCTTGACCCGCAGATCACAGCGTCACGCCCGCTGACCCTGTTCGTCTACGATGTCGTCGCCTGGGACGGTGGCTCCATCCCCGACGAGCAGTGGGAGCGGTTGGAGCTGCTGCGGGCGCTGGGTTTCCCCGTGTCTTCCGAGGTCCATTTCTGCACTTCGCTCGACGAGGTCGCCGCTTTGTATGAGACCTGGCAAGAGGAGACGCGCGACGCGCTCAACTATGAAGTGGACGGGATCGTCATCAAGATTAACGACCAGCCGCTCGCCAGCTCGCTCGGCTACGTCGGCAAGGACCCGCGCGGCGCACTCGCTCTCAAATTCCCCGCCCAGGAGAAGGTCACGCGCTTCAATCAGCTTGTCGTCAACGTGGGGCGCACCGGCGTCCTCGCGCCCAACGCCCAGCTTGAGCCGGTGGAGATTGGCGGCGTCGTCGTGCAGAACGCCACCCTGCATAACTTTGAAGAAATCGCGCGCAAAGATATCCGCGTGGGCGACCACGTCATCGTCAAGCGCGCCGGCGACGTCATCCCCTACGTCGTCGGGCCCGTCGTCGAGCGCCGCGCCGGCGACGAAGTCCCCATCGTCCCGCCCAGCCATTGCCCCTTCTGCGGCGCGCCGGTGACCCAGGTCCCCGGCGAGGTCGGCATCTATTGCGACAACCCGGCCTGTCCCGAACAGTTGGTGCGGCGTGTTGAGTATTTCGTCAGCCGCGGCGCCATGGACGTCGGCGGCTTTGGCAAGGAGACAGGTGTTACGCTGATCGCGGAAGGGCTGCTCCACGACGTCAGCGATATCTACTATCTGGAGCGGGACGAACTCATTGCCCTGGAGGGCTTCGGCGAAAAGAAGACCGACATCGTGCTCGCCGGCATCGAAGCGAGTAAACAGCAG
>JAVVFG010000009.1:0-26648 GCA_032260445.1 Anaerolineae bacterium
TGCGACGCTCTTGGGCCGGCGCTGTTACGCAGTTTTCTTTGACCGCGACGCGCCGTGTACGCACTGCCTGGTCGGGCGCCTCTTTGAGGAGCGCGAACCGCAAGAATGGCCGGTGCGCTGGCTCGGCGACGACCACTTTTTGAAGGAATGGGAGGTATCCGCCTTTCCCCTACCCGGCCGGCAACAGGAAACCCGCGGTGCCGTCATCGTCTGGCAAGATCGTACCGAACAGCGGCGGCTGGAGAATTCCCTGATGCAGGCAGGCAAGCTGGCGGCGATTGGCCAGCTGGCTGCTGGCGTTGCGCACGAGATCAACAATCCACTCACGGCGATCAACGTCAACGCGCAGATTCTCAAGATGGTCATCAACAGCGACCACGAGCTGTACGAATCGGTCGACCTGATCGCCCGCGCCGGCGATCGTGCTTCCCGCGTCGTGCATAGCTTGCTTGACTTTGCCCGGCAGAACCACTACAGCTTCGAGCCAGGCGACGTGAACCTGTCTCTGCAGCAGGCCCTACAACTTGTCGCCTACCAGCTGCGCACGGCGCAGATCGACGTGCAGCAAAAGCTGGCAGCGAGCCTGCCCGAGGTCGAGGCCAGTTGGGAGCACCTCAAGTCAGTGTGGCTGAATATCCTGATTAACGCGCGCGACGCACTGCTAGTAAACCAAGATCAACGCCACATCGAGGTGGTGACTAAGCAGACGGCCGAAAACGAGGTTCAGGTGATCATCGCCGATAACGGTGTAGGGCTCTCTGCTGCCGAAGCTGCCCATATCTTCGAACCTTTTTACACGACGAAAGATCCTGGTCACGGAACCGGCCTCGGTCTGGCCACCAGCCAGCAGATCGTCCACCAGCATGGCGGCGAGATTGAGGTGGTGAGCGAGCCCGGTAAGGGCGCAACTTTTATCGTGCGCTTGCCGATCCACGCCATCCGGGAGTAAGCTAAGTCACATGGACCTTCCCGCGCACGACAACGACGTGACGCTCGGCGATCTCATTCGCCTAGCTCTCCCCTTCGGCACGATGGTTTCGACCGGACCGGGCCAGCTCGGCCGCGAAGTAGCCTGGGTCGTGACGCTGATTGACTGGAGCAACCTGTCCGAGCAAGTGCAGGCGCGCGACGTCGTGCTGTTGCCGCCGGCACTGCAGGAGCAGACAGCAGATCCTGCCCTCGCCGCACATCTGGAAGCGCTGGCTGCCCAGCATGCGGCGGCGCTGGTCATCTTCAAGGACGTCAGCGCACGCGTAAAGAAGGCAGCGCTCAAGCTCGATTTTCCCATCCTGGTCCTGCCGGCGAACACCGCGTTACGTTACGTGCAGCGGGTGACTACCTCGCTCTTGCTCGATCGCCAGGCGCAAACGACCGAGCGGGGCATGGAGCTGTATCGCCGGCTCTCCGAGATGTCGCTGGAAGAAAGAGGGTTGGAAGCGCTGGCATCATTGATGATGACCGTAACCGGCAAGATCGTTGTCATCCAGGACAAACGGCTCGACGTACGTGCGCTTGCCGTGCCACCCGGTAATGAGATCGACGTCGGCGAATTGACGGCCGTGCTTGCCCAGCGCGACAGCCTGCCAACAGTGTTGCGCAACCGCAAGGCGGCGGCAAAAACCCACCAGAGCTACTGGCAACAAATCTTGCCCATCGAGAACGTGGGCCGGCTCGTGGCGCCGATCATCTCCGGCGACCGGGCGCGCGGTTACGTCTCGGTCGTCGGCCCGGCCGGTGAGCTCGATCTGCTCGACAGCCTGACCGCCGAGCAGGGCGCTGTCGCCAGCGCGCTGGAGATGGCCAAGGCGAAGGCAGTCAGCGAAGCGGAAAAGGCGCTGCGCGGCGACTTCCTCGAAGGGTTGCTGGCGGGTACCTTGCCGCGCAAGGAGATCGAACGGCTAGAGAGCCGGTTGGACCACGATACGAGCCAGCCGCACGTGATCATGACCTTTACCTGGGCCGCTCCGGACCTCGCCCCTGGCCTCGCTCATCTGGAGACCACCATCCATTGGCTGCTGTCGAGCCACAAGCGCCCCGCGCTGATGCACAATTTTGCCGACGACCATATTGTCGTCTTCCCAGCCCTGACACCCGAAGAGGAACGCGCTGAAGCCGCCGAACTTGACCGGCGTCTGCGTGAACATGTACAGGTGGAGTACGGTGAAGAGTACGACAACGTACGCATCATCAGCGGGCTTAGCGGCCCGACGGCAGCTATCCACGAGTGGCCCATCGTCCACCAGCAGGCGCTACAGGCCATGGATCTGGCGCGCCGCCTGCATGCCAATCACCTCGTCGAATACAACAGCCTGGGCATTTACCAGCTCCTGAGCCAGATCGAACACATCGACACGGTGCAGCGTTTTGCCGAGCAGATCATCGGTCCCCTGGCAGAGTACGACCGCCGCCACCGTGGCAGCCTGGTCGAGACGATCGACGCCTACTTCCAGCACCATGCCAACGTCAGCCAGACGGCTGAATCCTTGTTCATCCACCGCAACACCCTCCTCTACCGCCTCGAGCGCATCCAGGAGCTGACCGGGCAGGACATCAATCAGGCGGACATGCGCCTTGCCCTGCAACTTGCCCTGAAATTATGGCAGTTGCGCCTCGATACCTGAGCATTTGTACAAAGCGTACAACGGTCATTCGCCCCGATTCTGGCAACCTGCACGTAGACCTCCCCCTTGCCACTTCCGTATACTATGAATGTGTTTGCGCTCATGGCGCAGCTCAGTGGGAAATAGTGGGATGTTCGAAGCGGACACTGGCATTTGCCTCGTCCGCTTCGAGCGTTTTGGAGCCAGTTGACAGGATGCCCCCGCTGCATTATCCTCACCAGCGGCATGCCTTACCGAAGTAGTGACAAAACCCGCCAGAAGAAAGACGCTAAACGCGCCGCCATGATGCAGGCCGCGGTACGCGTCTTTGCCGAAAAAGGCTACTATGCCGCTACGGTGCGCGACATTGTCGACGCTGCCAACGTGGCCATCGGCACCTTCTATTTCTACTTCCCGGACAAAGAGAGCCTCTTTATTTACCTCTACGAAGAGACTGCCGACTTTCTGCTGCAGACCCTGCAGCAGGCGGTCGCGGGCCGGGCAACCCTGCCCCACCAGATTGGGGCGGGCATCCGGGCCTACGTCAACATTGCGATCTTCGAACCAGCCGTTGTCCAGCTTCTCCTGGTCGGCGGCGCCGGCGCCGCTCCCGCGCTGGACGCCAAACGCGGGCAGTTCCGCGAGCGGCTGACGGCTGTCTGGCAGAAGCCGCTCGACTTCGCTCTCGATCGGAACCAGATCGCGGAGCAGAACACACGGCGGACGGCCGAAGCGCTGGCCGGCGCCTGCGACGAAGTGATCCTCAACCTGCTCAATCAGCCCGACCCGGAGCGGGGCGCAGATGCCGTGATCAACGATCTGGCAGCGTTTGCGCTCCGTGCAGTTGCCTACCACGGGGGTTGAGGCTTGAGCCGCGCCATCAAACAACACCAGATGAGCTATACGGCGAGCGTCGCCCGGCGCGCCGCCAGTGACGTCACCCACTTTCTGGAGACGACGTGGCCGCACACGGTCGCCGTGCACAACGTCGAGGACGAGCCGGCATACCAGACGCACGACGTCGACCTGCTGTGGAGCTTCGTCGACGGCGACGGTCTCCTGCGCATTCTCTCTATCGAGATCAAGGGGGATCGCTACCACCGCACCGGCAACTTCTTCTTTGAGACGGTGAGCAACGAGGGAAAAGGAACCGCAGGCTGCTTTCTCTACACGCGCGCAGACTGGCTCTTCTACTACTTTCTGGAGATCGGCCGTCTCTACTGCCTGCCGATGCATGGCGTGCGCCCCTGGTTTGACGACAACATGCACCGCTTTCGCGAGCGGCGCACCAGTACGCCGGTTGCCAACGGGCAGCGACACTACGTGACGGTGGGGCGGCTGGTGCCTATCCAGACCGTTCTCGACGAAGTGCCGGGCATCCTCCAGTATCAGAAGACGGAAACAGGGTGGGAAGCGGTGGTCGAGGACGCGGCGTAAGCGCGGCTAGAACACCGTAAGCTGGGAGCCGGCCGGCCCTTTCTGCACCTGGATCCGGCGCGGGAAAGCGTCCTGCAGCTCGCTGAGGTGCGTGATCACCAGAATGCGGGCAAAGTCATCGCGGATGACGTTGATCGCTTCCACCAGCCGTTGTTGCCCTTCCGTATCCTGGCTGCCGAAGCCTTCGTCGACGACGAGCGTCTGCAGGCGCGCGCCCGCACGCCGCGTGAGGATACGGGATAACGCCAGACGGACGGCGAAGTTCACGCGGAACTGCTCGCCGCCGCTGAAATTCTCGTACGGCCGGTCGCCGGCGTTGTCGCTAATCGTGATGTCCAGCGTCTCGGCGAGCTCATCGCGGCTTTTCAGCGCCTTTTGCGTCTCGAAGGTGATGCGCATCTCGCCGTTACTCAGCCGTTCAAGCAGGTCATTGGCATCCGTTTCGATTTCTGGCAGCGCCTGCTCGATCAGCAGCGCCTGCACCCCATCGCGGCCGCACGACTTCTTCAGCAGGTCGAGACGGCGGATCAACTGGTTCAGTTGTTCGCCCTCTTCCTGTAGCTCCGCCTTCCGTTTGCGCTGATCCTCGAGGACTGCCAGCGACTGCTGCACCGCGCCGACGCGCCGTGCCGCGGCGATTTCCTGCTCGCGCAGGTCAAAAAGCTCCTGTTCGGCAGCGGCCACATCGCCGGCGCCGTCCTCCAGTTGAGCCAGCGCTTCCGCTGCCGCCTCATGCTGGGCGCGGGCCTCAACCACCTGCGCTTGCTGGTCGCGCAACTGTGCCTCCAGATCGGCGAGCGACTCTTGCACCGGCCGCACGGCAGCTTCGGCTTTCACTAAAGCCTGGTAGCGCTGCGGCGCCTCCTCCAGCTCGTCGCGCGTCTGGCGGGCCCCGGCGTGTGCCGCCTCATCGTAGCCAAGTGTAGCCATCTTCTCGTCGAGAGACGCGAGGGCTGCCTGTGCTCCGGGGGCAAGGTCGTTGGCCTCAAGGCGCGCCGTGATCGCCGCCAGCGCGGCGCTACCTTCTGTCTCCCAGCTTTCCCGCGCCTTCTCGATTGACGCCAGGCGCGCCTCGGCATCAGAGAGCTGCCGCTGGGCGCCGTTATAGGCCGTTTCGAGAGCCGGGCGTTCCTCCAGCCCTTTGCCGAGCTCCTGCACTTTCCCCTGCTGGGCAACCAGCGCTACCGTATCGGCGAGCTTCGCAGCGAGCACTCCCAGCCGCGGCTCATCTTCGGCCTGCCACGCCTCCACCTTGCGCGCCGTCTCTTCGAGGCGCGCCGTGGCGGCGGCGAGCCGCTGCTCTTGGCTACGGCGCTCGCGATCCAGCCGCTCGCCATCACGGATGGCCCGCTCAAGGACAGGGATCTCTTGTTCCAGCGCCGCGATCTTTTCCTTATTCGTGCGCCAGCGATCGCCATGCTCCTTGCCTTCCTCCTGCACCGCGGCGAGCACCTCCTGCCGGTGGGTCTCCGTCAGGGGCTGGCCGCAAGTCGGGCAACTCCCGCCCGCTTCGTCCTCGAGCTGGTCAATGCGCTGGCGCAGGCGCTTCATCTGCTCTTCCAGCGCCGGTTGCTCGTTCCGCAGCCGGTCAAGATCGCCCAGCGCGCGCGCGTACTGCTCGCGCTGCTGGGCCAGCTGCACAGCTTTTTCGTCCAGCCGAGCCAGCTCCTGCTCGGCCTGCTCGCGGTTGGCGCGAACCTCCCCCTCGGCCTGCTGCAGCACGTTAACTTCGCGCCGGCGCAAGTCCAGCTGTTTCTGCTCCTGCTGCCACAACTGGCGCTGGGATTCCAGCTTCTGTAAGGCGGCGCGCGCATCATGAAAGGCGTCCTGCTGGGCGGCCAGGGCGCTCCGTTGCGCCTCCAGCTTGGCGAGCGCGGCGCGTGTCTCGGCAATGCTCTCCGCCAGCGTTGTCTGCTCGCCAGCCATGGCCGCGACCTCGGCCTGGCGTGCCAGATGTTCCTGTTGTTGCTGCTGCAAACGGCTGCGCGCGCTCTCCACGGCAAGCTCGTGGGGGCGGCGCTCGCGCTGCAGTGCATGGTAGGCGTCGGCCTTCTCCTGCCAGCCTTTCCACTCCCGCTCCGCTACTTGCCACGCTTCGTAGCCGGCGCGGATGGCCGGCGCGTCCTGCAATAGTGCCTCGGCCTGCGCCAGCTCTGCCCGGCGCTTCTCGCTTGCCTGCTCCAGCTCAGCAAGGCGTGCTTCCCCGCGCACCAGGGCCGCGTGCAGGTTCTTAACCTGCTGCTTCTGCTGCACGATGGCACTCTGTACGTGGCGCATCTGCTCGACGAGCTTTTCCTTCACTTCGCGCTGGGCAGCGAGCGCAGCGTGGCGTGCTTCCGCCTCGGCAAGCGCCTCGCACCGCTCCGCCTCCTTTGCCAGCTCGAGTTCAATCGCCTCTATCTGCGCGTCGATCACAGCACGACGCCCCTCCTCAAGCTGCAGCCGTTGGTGCACCGCATCGCGATAGCTGTCCCAGCGATTGACGCCAAGGAGCTCGGCCAGGATTTCCTTACGCTTGCCCGGCGTCTTCGTCGTGAACTCGTCGGCGCGCCCCTGCAGGAAGAAGCTGGCGTTCACAAAGGTATCGTAGTTCATGCGCAGGAGCTGTTCGATGGCGGTCTGCGTCGCGCGCACGCCCGGCTCGCTGAGCGTGCGCCAATCGCCGTCGCCCGCACAAATCTGCAGCTCAAGCGAGGTCGTGCGCCCCGGCTGCTTCTGCCGCATGACGCGATAGTGATCCCCTTCCAGCAAGAACTCAAAGCGCACTTCCGCCTGTTCGCCATTTCGCCCGGCGATCCGGTTGACGACGTCGTCGTCGCTCTTGCTACGACTGCGGCCAAACAAAGCCCAGGTCATCGCGTCGAGCAGGCTCGATTTGCCCGCGCCGTTATGTCCGGCGATGCAGGTCAGGTCAAGACCGTCGAAGTCGAGCTCGGTTGTGCCGCGGTACGACAGGAAGTTTGTCAGTTGCAGACGTATAGGAATCATAACTGCTTCTTTCCGTAGATCGTAGGGCCTCCCGCGATCATACCTCTACCCCGCCCAACACGTCGCGCGCCAGTTCGCGCATGGCGTTGATCTCCGTTTCTTCCAGCCCTAGATCCTGCCAGTAAAGGACGAGTAAATCCTCCGGGGCCATCGATTCGACCGCGACGTGACCGAGGCGAGAGCGCTGGCTATGGGTATGGTGCTTGAGGAGTTTCAGCTCAAATGCTTCCGCGAAATGCTCGCGGATCACGGCTTCTTCCAGGAGCCGCTCCCAATCGCGCGGGTAGCTGAAACGCAGGCGGCAGACCGCCCCGCGTATGCGCTCCGGCGCAGGGAGCTGTTGCCGCACATCGTCCATGAAGGTGGCCGCTTGCGGTGTGTCGATGGGGATATCGACGTACGGCCGCGTTTGCAGCGGAACAAACTCCCAGCTCGCCCTCCCGCGGGCAACTTCGGCGAGCACAAACCCCTTCTGTTCTTTCGCCTCGCCGAAATCAATGCGTTCTATCGAGCCTGGATAGACGATCGGCGGCTGCCGCTCCTCGTTCAGGCTCTGGTGTTTGTGGATGTGCCCCAACGCAACGTAATCCCAGCGCTTGTCGCGCACGAGCGCAGGCCCGAGCGTCAGCTCGTGCCCCAACATAACGGCCCGCTCGCTGCTGTAAGTAGCGCCCATGCTGCTGACGCTGGCATGCGCCAGCAGGATGAGCGGGAGCTCGGGATCGGCCTGCTCCATCGCCCGCGACAGCCCTTCGGCCACGCGCTCCTCCAGCATCATCATGATCTCGTCGTTGCTCTTGCCGTAGGTCTCCTCGCGCGTGAGGAGGGCGCTGCGCGACACCCACGGCAGGGTGGCGATTTGCACGCCAACGCCGAGCTTTTCCGGCCGGATGAGCCCGAGCCGGTCGGCGACGTGGATCTGCGGGATCTCAAATGTGCTATATTCCTGGAGCGTGTGCGCGCGCTTGCTGGCAGGAGAGACGTCGTGGTTGCCAACCAGAAGCACGGTGGGAATGCCGGCGCGAGCGAGCCGCATCATCCGCTTGCCCCACTCTCGCTGGAAGGTCGGCTGCGGATTGCGATCTTTGTACGCGTCGCCGGCAAAGAGGACGAGGTCGACCGGTTCCTCAATTGCGCGATCAATGATCTGATCCAGCGCGTTGAGGAAATCGACGACGCGCACCGGCAGACCCGTTTCGGCGTCGTGCCGCCCGTAGTTGGCAATGTCAATGTGCGCGTCGGCGAAATGTAAAATCTTCAGTGGTTTCTGGTTACTCACAACGCTCCCTGTAGCGGCTCACGGCACATAGGGCCGCACGACGATCTGGTACTGCTCTGCCGTCGGCGCGCCGAAGACACGGACGACCACCGCGTAATAGTCTCTACCGGTGACCAGCGGCAGGGTGATTGCCCGTTCGGTCTGGTTGCCGACGGCGACGCCATAGCCGACAAGCATCTTGTTTTCGTCGTAAAGATAGATGTTGTAGTCGTGGTCTCTCGGTATGTTGCTGACGACGACCTCATAGCGGCCGGGCGCGGGAATGTTCCAGCGGTAGATGTCAAAGTAATCTTCCTGGCCCGCAAAATCATGCCACTGCGGCTCGTTCAAGTTGATCGGCCAGGCGCGCGCCATCACTTCATTCGGCTCGATGCTCATTGTATCATACGAAAACATCGGCATGAAGCTGGCTGTACTCGGCAGGAACATGCGCTCCATGAGCGGCACGACGAGAATCTGCCGCTGCCCGCCGACGACACCGCTCCACATCTCACCGCCGAAAATCCACAGATTGTTGCCCACAAAAACGCCCTGGGCGAGCGCCCGTCCCGGGTTTGAGATGCTGAAGCGCGAATCCAACACCTGCCACGTGTCCGTCGCCGGGTTGTACACCTCGCTGCTGGTGACCATACCGAGCGAGGCGTTAATGCCGCCGAAAATGTACCAGCGCCCATCGGGTCCAACCGCGCTGTCTGCGGCAAAACGCGCAAAGTTCAGCGGCGCACGGTTGCTCCATGAGCCGCTGTTGATATTGAAGCATTCTGTCGTCGCCAGCGCGGCGGCGGTTGTGTCGTCGACCTTGCCAACGCCTCCTGCCACGCAGACTTCCGGCCCGCGCGGCGTCTGCAGCAACGCCGCCACATGCGCGTAGCGGGCGCTCTCCATATCCGGCAGGTTCGTCACCCACGTCTTATTCACCGTGTTGTAGAAAAGCAGCCTGCCAGTTGGCTCGGCGTCCGCTGGCTCAGACGGATCGGGATCGCCAGAAAGCAAACCGCCGGCCATGTAGTAGCCGCCGCGCCCCGGCGCCGCCGCCAGCTGCGCCCAGGCATACGGCTGGCCCGTCGGCGAGGCGCTGCCCCACGGCACGGGGGGATCGTCGTTCTCCAACCACCGGTCCTGGGCAATCACGTAGGTGAAGTGGGAGCCGCCGTAGGCGCTGTTGTTACCCACGTAACCGGACGGCACATAGATCTTGCCGTTGATCAGCGCCGCATCCGTCCGCGAATATCCCCAGGGGTCGTCAACGCCCGGCATGGGGTACAGTCCGACCGATTCGCCGGTGCGCGGGTCGAATCGCCGTACGGCCCCGTCACGACTCGAAAACTCGGTGACCTCGGTCTCGCCGCCGATTATGTAAATGAAGTTGCCGTCCGTAACGACCATATGGCGCGTACGTGGCAGCCAAAGATCGTCGCCCGAACCCGGGTCCCAGTCAAACCGTTCCCAATTGCTCGGCCCTTCTTCCAAGACCACTGCCAGCCGCAGATAGGCAGCCTGCTGGCTCGAGAAATGCCAGTCGGCAACTTCGATGTAATAGGTGCGTCCCTCGATAATGAAGTTGGTCACCTTCGAAAAGAAGCCGCTGTAGTCATCATTACAGGCCAGCATTTGCAGGCTGTCGCAAGTACCGTCCGGGCTCTCGTACAGGGCCAGCACCGTATCATAGCTGTCGTCGTAATCCGACGGGTTGAAGTCAGTGTAGACGACCAGGTGCCCGCTCGCCGGGGCGACGAACTTGTACCAGACAGTGCGGTTGCCGCGCGGGCTGATCGGCTGCCCCCACATACAGCTCAGAATGGGGTCGCTCGCCGAGACTGTCATATCGTTGACGGCGATGAAATCACCGTCGGTGCCGTGCTCCATGGTCAGCTGGGTTGCCGCTTCGCACGTATCGGCGCCGTGCGCGCCCGGGACCGCGGGAAACTCGGGCGCCGCGACGGGCTCCAGCTCAATCGGCTCCCACACGCCATCAATGGGGCCGAACAAGCCAGGACCATCCGGGTCGCGCGCAACCGTAATGACCTCGCCCTCTACCGGTTCCCCCTGAGCAGAAGCAAGGATGATGCTGGAAAACAGCAGGACTATGAGAAGCAAGAGCGAACGGCCCATAGGGATCCTCCTGGTCAATGGCGTTCATTGTACCCGCTCTCAGGGAAAATTAAAGGCAAACGGGAAATTCGCCCGCCGTTTGCTCACCCGGGGCCAACGAAGACGCTCCTACAGAGCGGCATGTGCAAAGAAAAGGCCCCTCGTGTGAGGGGCCTTTCCGTCGGCAAAGGCGACCCTGGCGGCTAAGACGCCGCTTTGCGCCACCATAGCACGACATCCTCGCCGCCCACCGTCACTGTCTCTTCATGGTAGCCGGACATGTCGCCCGGATGACTGGCCTCCAGCGTCGTTGCCAGCGTCTCCTGTTGCACGTACGCGGCAAAACGCTGCACGGCCGTCTCGATCGCGTCGCTTGCCTGATAATAGAGATGGATGCGGTCGCTGATTTCCAGACCCACGTCTTTGCGCATGGCGTTGACTGTACGCACGAGATCACGTGCATAGCCTTCCTGCTCGAGCTCTGGCGTCAGCGTAACGTCGACGGCGACGGTGACACCCTGGTCGCTGGCGACGGCGAGGCCCCCTCGCGACTCCGTCTGCACGAGCACGTCGTCTTCGTTCAGCGTCAGCGGCTCGCCGTTGAGCTGGATCTGGAGGGCGCCACTGCGCTGCAGCTCGGCGGCGGCCTCGGCAGGATCGAGCGCCTGCAACGCCTGCCGCACACGGGGAAAGTCGGCGCCAAAGCGCGGACCAAGCAGCCGGTTGTTCGGCAGCAGCTTGTAGTCGACGAGCTCGCCCACTTCCGAGACCACCTCGATCTCCTTGACATTCAGCTCGTCGGCGAGCACCTCGGCAAGGGCCAGGATGTCCTCTCGCTCTTGCTCCGTGGCGACGTTCACGCGCGCCCGGGCCAGCGGCTGGCGCAACTTGATGTCGGCGGCGCTGCGCGCCGCACGGCCGAGACTGGCGACCGTGACGCCGAGACGCATCTTGTCCAGCAAGGCATGGTCCAGCGACTCCTCGTCTGCTGCCGGCCATAAGGTGTGGTGTACGCTGGCGGGCGCCGCAGCATTCACGTTGCGCACCAGGTTCTGGTACATCGCCTCGGTGACAAAGGGGATGAACGGCGCCAGTAGCCGGTTAAGGGTGACGAGGACGTGGTAGAGCGTGTTATACGCCGCCTGTTTGTCGTCGTTCATCTCGCTCTGCCAGAAACGGCGGCGCGAACGGCGCACGTACCAGTTGGACAGATCGTCGAGAAACGCCTCCAGATACTGGGTAGCGCCGTCAGCACGGTAGGCGTCAAGCTGCTCAGTAACGTCGAGGATCGTCTCGTCCAGCCGCGCCACGATCCAGCGGTCGAGCTGGTCGTTTGCCTCTACCGGCGATGACGGCTCGCCGAGCAAGCTCCGCGTCTCCGATAAACCGCGCCCTTCAACCTCGTCTGCGAGGTCATCCGGCGTCCATCCGTCGAGGCTGGCATAGGTGACAAAGAAGCTGTAGACGTTCCACAGCGGGATGAGGAAACGGCGCCGCGCCTCATCGCCTTTGTTATAGCCAAAGAGCAGGTTCTGCTCCGGCTTCTGCGACAGGTATAGCCAGCGCATGACGTCGGCGCCCATCGTATCTGCCGCCTCGTTGAATTCGATGGAGTTACCCCACGATTTGTGCATCTCGCGCCCGTCCTCGGCGAGCAGGGTCGCGTAGCCGAAAATCGTCTTGAACGGGGCGCGATTGGTGAGCGCCGTGCTTTGCGCCAGCAAACTGTAGAACCAGTTGCGGAACTGGCCCGGGAAGCTCTCGGTGATGAAGTCGGCCGGGAACCACTTCTCCCAATAGTCGCGGTCATCGCGGTAGTGGAGCGTACTATAGGCGACGATACCGGCATCCAGCCACGGGTTGCCCACGTCGCTGATCCGGCTGGCGCGACCGCCGCACTCCGGACAGGTGATCTTCACGGCATCGACGTACGGCCGGTGCGGTGAGTGGCCTTCAAACGCGTCCCAGCCTTCGATAGCCCGCTCCCGTAGCTCTTCCTTGCTGCCTACCACGTGGAAATGACCGCAGTCCGGCTCCTCGCAGACCCAGATGGGAAGTGCCAGGCCATAGTAGCGCTTCTTGCTGATCATCCAATCGTGCATGTTGCGCAGCCAATCCATCTCGCGCCCGTGGCCGAAGGAGGGGATCCAGGTGATCTCGTCGACCACGTCCATGATCTGGTAACGCAGGCTTGCTGCTTTCTCCTCCGGCATCACCTCTGCCCGCGGCTTGTCATAGAGCGGGCCGGTATCGATGAACCACTCGTCCACAAGGCGGTAGACGAGCTCAGAGCCGCAGCGCCAGCAGTGTGGATAGCGGTGGGAGTAGCGCTGTTTGCGGTAGTAGAGCTCTTTCTCGCGCAGATTGGCGAAGATCTCGTCGGTCACCTCGCTCACGTGGCGGCCCGTCAGCCAGCCGAAGCCGTCGCGATAGACGCCGCTGCTGTGCAAGGGGGCGATAACAGGCAGATCGTGCTCTTTCGACAAGGCGAAGTCTTCGGCGCCTGCGCCCGGGGCGATGTGCACGATGCCCGTCCCCTCTTCGGCGCCAACCTCTTTCCACGGAATGACGCGGTGAGTGTAACCCAACATCTCATCCGCCGGCACCGGCAGCTCGTCGAAGGGACCGTCATATTCCCAGCCGACCATCTCCGACCCCGGCAGCTCGCCGAGCACGTCGTAGTCGCCGGCTAGCGCGTTCGGCACGGCGTCTTTCGCCAGGTAGTAGATCCAGCCATCGTCTTTTTGCCGGACCTTGACGTAGGTCAATTCTGGCCCGACAGCCGCCGCCACGTTGCTGGTCAGCGTCCACGGCGTCGTCGTCCACACTAGCAGGGCTTCTTGCTCCCTATCACGCAGCGGGAAGCGCACGAAGATCGAATCGTGGGTCACCTCGAAGTAGCCGTCGGTCACGATCTCGTGCTGGCTGATTCCTGTCTCGCAGCGGCTGCACCAGGGCATGACATCACGCCCTTTGTAGATCCAACCCTTCTCAAAACACGTCTTGAGAAAGGTCCAGATCATGTAGTTATTTTCGTCGCTGAAGGTGAAATAGGAGCCGCCGACGTCGCGATGGCCTAGCTTGCCGATCACCTCTTCGACCGTCCCCGTGATTGGACCGGCCGGGCCTTCGTAGGTGACCACCTGTTGCGGGTCCGCTTCCAACTGCTCGCGTAGCTCGCGCAGCCGATCCGGGTCATTCCATTCCATCCAATAACCAAGGCGGATCGACTGCTCGGTTTGCACAGCGGCCCACTTCAGTACCTGCATCTTGCAGTACTTCACGAACTCGGCGATACCCATGCGCTCGATGTCTTGTTTGCTGCTGAAGCCGAGCTCCTTTTCGACATTCACTTCAACCCACAGCCCCTGGCAGTCGAAGCCATTTTGCCAGCGCTGGTTGTAGCCTTGCATCGCCTTGTAGCGCTGGTAGACATCTTTGTAGGTCCGGCCCCAGGCATGGTGCACGCCCATCGGGTTGTTCGCCGTGATCGGGCCATCAAGAAAGCTCCAGTGCTCGTCAGATGTGGCGCGCAGGCGCTGAAGCGCCCGGAATGCATCGCTCTCAGTCCAAAACTCGAGGACCTCTTTTTCAAGGTTAACAAAGTCTGCTTTGTTCGAAACCTCTTTAAATCCCATCGTCGTCACTTTCTCCGGTTGGTCGTCTCTCGTCGTGTTCATTTCCCTTTGCGAACACTGTGATGTGCCCGACCGCTGCGCGAACGATCGGGCCGGCCAATTCGTTTTTCGTTCATGGCTGTGCACTCCTGGTCGCACCGTAGTACAGTCGGCGGCTTTCCACGGCGAGGAGCCCATCGCGTTCCATCTGCAGCGGCCACGGCTCTTCGTCGTGCCACACGACACGTCGCTCGCTAGCCCAGGCCAGCGTTACCGGGCGCGCCGTAACCGCCTTGCCCATGATCAGCAGCGATACCGGCGCGCCTTCACTCGCTTCCAGATGAGTCGGCCACAGATTGAAGTCGTCAGCCCTATTAAGCGTCAGAGCAGGACCGGCGCCAGGTGCCGCGACCAGCCCTAACGCGGCCGTAGCCGGGAACCAGAAACGGGTACCGTGCGGTCGCTCCAGGGTCACTTCATGACGCTCATCGCCGCTCTGCCGCGTGAGCGTGACATAGGGCCCCTCAAACAGCACGTTACCTCTGAGCTGCCGCCCGCGCCGGAAATGACGGAACGACAGCCGCTCCGGCTCGCCACTCGCGTCCAACACCAGGTGGTACAGGGTGCTATCCTTGCCGTCGCCGGCTTCCGCGTTCAGATCGACGCGCAAGAAACGATAGCCATCGCGCGCCAGCGACAGGCGCCAAGATTCCACAGCGCCTGTGGGAACGCCATCGCGCTGGTACAGGTATCGCCCCGCGACGAGCGGCTTCTCATAGGGCAGCTCGCGAATCAGGCTGCGCATCAGGCGTCTCCGTTCTCCTGCAGTTCCACGTAGATCCGCTTGTTGATCTTCCCTTTGCTCTTGTAGTCGACGACACGGATTGGGCCGACTTCGCGGGTATTGGCGACATGGGTACCGCCGTCAGCCTGTAGATCCAGCCCTATCAGCTCGACGGTACGTACTTCCTCGATTCCCTCAGGAAGCAGATTGATTTTCGTGCGTATTAGGTCCGGAATCTGGAAAGCCTCCGCGCGCGGCAGGATCTTGACCTCTACCGGGCGCGCTGCGGCAACCTCCGCGTTCACGGCCTTTTCGATCTCCTCGACCAGCTCGGCGCGCATCGTCTCAAACTCGAAGTCCATCCGGCCCTGCAGCGGTTCCATATTCCCGCCGGTGACCGAAGCGCCATAATCGCGCCAGATCACGCCGCAGAGCACGTGCATCGCGGTGTGGGTGCGCATAAGCCGGTAACGGCGCTGCCAGTCAAGCTGGCCGGTCACCGTCGTGCCGGTAGCCGGCAGGTCGTCGCCCGCCAGGTAATGCACCGGCACGCCCTGTACACGCTTTACCTTCGTGACGTGCCATTCCTGTCCAGCAGCGCCGAGCCTGCCCTCGTCGTGTGGCTGCCCGCCACCGCCCGGGTAGAAGGCGGTCCGGTCCAACACGACGCCGCCGTCAACATGTCCGGTAACAGTTGCCGTAAACGTCTGTAGATAGGCATCGGTCAGGTAAAGCAGGTCAGTCATAACTACTCCAACAAATGAAAACGCCTCCATCCCACTGGGACGAAGGCGCGCTTCGCGGTACCACCCAATTTCCCGGTGCAACCGCCTGGGCCACACCAGACACTCGGTCAACGACGCCGCCAGCGGCATCATTGCACTCCCGGTAACGTGGGATGAGTCCGGCCACGCTTACTGGGCAGAAATGCCGTTCGGGTGGCAGCTCCGGAGTGATTTTCGGTCCGGCCGTTGCCTGGCTCACACCATCTCAGGCTCGCTGCAAGAGACGCCGATCCTACTCGTCTCCATCATCGCTATTCTACTCATAAAAGTCATCGCCAGGCGCGACGTCCTGGCGACACATTTGCGACGATTATGCCAGATCGAGCAGGCAATGTCAACCAGCGGGCCGCCCCTGCGGCACGCCAAGCCGTTTGGCGGGTATGCACTACGCGGGATAGCGCTATGCCCAGCGGGCAAATACCCGTACATTTGGCTCACGTGGATAACGAGTAGAGGAGTTCACGGCACAAGATGAACGCGAAAACTGAACCCATCCGCGTCTTGCTTGCCGACGACCATGCCGTCGTGCGTGCCGGCATCCGCCAGTTTCTGGAACACGCACCCGATATGCGCGTCGTCGCCGAGGCGGATGACGGCGCGATGGCGCGCGCCCTGATCGCCGAGCATCAACCTGACGTTGCCGTCCTCGATATTCAAATGCCAGAAGCCAGCGGCATCGAAGTAACGCGCTGGGTACGAACCCACCATCCAGAAGTCGCCGTACTCGTCCTCACCGCTTACGACGATGATCCCTACATCATGGCTGTGCTGGAGGCTGGGGCGAACGGCTACGTCCTGAAGACGGCCCTGCCGTCAGAAATCATTCAGGGAGTTCGCGACGTATACGAGGGCAAGTCAGCGCTGGATCCGGTCATCGCCGGCAAGCTGATGGCCCGCATCGCCGGCCAGTATGCGGCGCCCACCTACACGCCCCTGACCGAACGGGAGACGGAAGTTCTGCAGCTGACGGCGCTAGGCTACACTAACAAAGCGGTCGGCATGCAACTCGGCATCAGCGATCGCACGGTACAGGGCCATCTGGCCAAGATTTACGGCAAACTCGACGCCAACAGCCGCACGGAAGCCGTGATGCGCGCCGTTTCACTTGGCTGGCTGGATCCTGATACCCGAGTATGAACGTTCGCCTGCTAACGTTGCTGCTGTTGCTCCTCGTGTCCGGCTGCGCAGCCGGCGAGGAGGCGACGCCAGCGCCGGACACCACGATCCCGGTAGTGGATTCAGATTCATCTGCGCCGCCTACCCCGGATGCAGCGCTTGTCTCGCTGGGCGAGGAAGTCTACACTCGCGCCTGTGCGTCCTGCCACGGCGACAATCTAGAAGGAGAGGCCGACTGGAAAGAGCCGAACCCCGACAACTCTCTTCGCGCCCCACCGCATGACGCCACTGGTCACACGTGGCATCATAGCGATCGCGTTCTACGCGAGGCCATCTTACAGGGTGGCGAGCGGCTGGGCGCATTCGGCACCAGCAACATGCCCGCATTTGCGGAGACCCTAAGCGAGCGTGAAGTCGATGCCGTTCTGGCATACATTAAGAGCACCTGGCCCGAAGAGATCCGTAACATGCAGGTTGGGATAACCCTCAGTGACCCGGGCCCCTAGGTAAGGTTGAATATGAAGCGCCTATACCTCCTTTTTCTATTGTTTCTGCCAGCGCTGTTTCTCGCCTGTAGCGCAGACGATGCCAGCCAGGAAGAACCAGTCCTCGAAGGGCCAGCACTGGTGATGTGGTACACCGACAACTGAGTACCCTGACAGGAAATGATGCCCATCGTGAATGGGCTAGAGGAGGAGTTCGGCGGGGAAATGCGCGTCGTCCGCCTCAATGCCGGCGACGGCGACAACGCCGCGTTACAGGCTCAATACGGTGTGCGCGGCCACCCTTCCTTCGTGATCCTCGACGGCAGCGGTACTGTTGTCGAGCGCTTCTTCGGCCCGCAGAGCGATGAGACGCTGCGCTTAACCATCGAGCAAGCCCTCGACCTGGCTCCTTAGCGGCCAAAGCGCGCCCCGCGGGGCCACAACGCGGCAACGCGCGAGGTGTCCTTCTCGCGCGTTGCCAGTGACTATCTATTTTACGGGAACCGGAACGCCGGGCCCCGTTTGTGTTGTCCACTCTTATCGTTGAAGCTCGACGCGCATGCGCTCGTATTCGTCTCGCTCGATCTCGCCGCGGGCATAGCGCTCGCGCACGATTTCAAGTGGCGTCTTCTCGTCAGAACGCTCCTGCTGCCCGCCCAGATTCAGGTTCTCTGGCCGCCAGCCCATTAGATAGGCGACCACGAGAACAAGCACGATCACCCAGATCAAACCAAAACCCATCATTGTTATCTTACTCCTGTAACTTGTCTACTTGTCGACGGTGCTCCTGGCCCGGCCTATGAAGCCAGGTCGTGTCGCATCGTCTCATACTCTTCTTTGGTCAGCTCGCCACGAGCGTACCGGCGCCGGAGAATCTCCATGGCGGTGTCAGTACCAGTTCCGGCTGTGCCTGCGTCCTCACCCCGCGTCGTACGACGCTGCGCGCCATTACGAACACCGGGAAAGAGCCGGGCCAGCAACCAGATACCGGCGACAATAAAGCCGATCCACAAAAGCGCCATGAGCAATATACCCCAGCCGCCATAACCCATATGCCATCCCCACATCATTGTTCTCTTCCTCCATTAATGCCTGCCCGCGGGCAGGTATCTTGTCTGTTTCTCAATCTACAGCCATAAGAATACCGGCCATCTGTAACGGACCATTAGCGAAAGTATGACACTTTTGTGACAAATCGAGAGATTAGCTCTGCTCTATCTCTACCGGCATTGTGAAGGTAAAAGAGGTCCCCTTGCCCAGCCCGGCGCTCTCCACCCAGATCTCCCCGCCGTGTGCCTCGACCAGATGGCGGGCAATCGTCAGACCAATACCACTGCCGCCACCAGCACGAGAGCGAGACTTGTCAACCCGGTAGAAGCGCTCAAAGATGTGGTCGATATCCTCGACGGCGATGCCGATACCGGTGTCGGCAACCTGGACCACAAGCTGATCTCCGTCACGGCTGGCCGTCACCGTTACCTGCCCGCCCTCAGGTGTGTACTGCAACGCATTGCCCAGAAGGTTGGTCATCACCTGGGTAACACGCCACTTGTCGGCGGAAATCGCCGGTAGCTGCCGCGGCAGCGCAACGGCAAGCGCAACCCCCTTGTCTTCATACTGGGGGCGCAGACGAGCGGCAACATCCGTGATGAGCGCGCCGGGATCCACCGGGCGCCGTTCTAGCAGAAGCTGGCCAGCTTCAGCACGCGAGAGCGCCTCGAGATCCTGGACCAGCCGCTGGAGGCGGACTAACTCATGTTCCACCTGGTGCAACGTGGCAGGATCGGCCGGGAGCACGCCGTCGATCAGCCCTTCGAGCACAGTTCTCATGCTGGCGAGCGGGGTGCGCAGCTCGTGCGTTACGTCGCCGATAAGCTGCCGTCGCCTTGCTTCCGTCTCTTCCAGTTGCCGCGCCATCTGATTAAAGGAGCGTGCGAGCGTACCCAGTTCGTCCTCTCCCACCACCTCAATCCGTTCACCGTACTCCCCTGCGGCGATACGCTGGCTCGCCACCTTCATCCGCTGGATCGGCCCGACCAGACGCCGGGTGACGAACGTGCTGACCAATAGCGCGGTGAGGACGGCGGCTCCCGCCGCGACGAGCAGAATCTGGCTGACCGCCTGCGCGAAACTCTCGTTGAGATCGTCGACTAGGGCCCGGCTACCGTTAACCGTGCCCAGCATCTCGGCCATCCGCGCCGCATGGCGTGCCAACGCGTTTGGCGCGGACAGTTGGGCAGCAAAGAGCAGCGATACGACGCCAACGACGATAATAATCAGATACGATAAAAAGAGCTTGACCCCCAACTGCCGTCTCACACGTTCCAGGAATCTCATGCCGGCTCGTCCTCAAAGCGGTATCCCAGCCCCCACGCGGTCGTAATCAACTCTGGGTTGGCAGGATCTGCCTCAATCTTCTTGCGCAGCCGGCCGATGTGTACGTCCACAACCCGCTCATCACCGTAGAAGTCAACGCCCCACACCTGCTCCACGAGCTGTTCGCGGCTGAGGACGCGCCCAGCGTGGCGCACCAGAGCATGCAAGAGATCGAATTCGATAGGTGTCAGCTCCACTTCCTCGCCGTCTTTCCATACCATCTTGGCATCGGGGTTAACGCGCATGTGGCGAAAGACAAACTGCGTCGGGCGCCCGCCCTCCAGCCCGGTGACGCGGCGCAGCGATGCTTTGACCCGCGCCACCAGTTCGCGCGGGCTGAACGGCTTGGTGACGTAATCATCTGCGCCCAGCTCCAATCCAAGCACCCGGTCCATCTCATCCGCCCGCGCCGTCAGCATTATCACGTAGACGCCGCGCAGGCCCGGCGCCACATCACCGCTACGTAGCTGCCGCAATACCTCCAGGCCATCCAGACCAGGCAGCATCACGTCCAGCACGATGAGGTCTGGTTCAAAGGCGCGCGCCTCTTGCAGCGCCGCCTGACCGTTTAGCGCCGTGCGTACAGCGTAACCTTCCTGTTCCAGATAGCTACGCACCGTCTGCACAAGCGCCGGCTCGTCGTCGACGACCAGGATCTTGTGGGCCATGATCGCTGTTCATTCTAGCACAGGCGCCCGTAGGCGGCTGGTAACAATCAGCTTGCCAGATCGGCAAAGACGACGATGCGCTTGGTGTTCACGCGGTAGGGATAACAGGAGATGAGCGTGACGCTCGCGTGCTCGGTCGGGGCCATTACCCACACTTCGGCCGGGTCGACGATGACCGTCTCGCGCACGACGTAGACGTGGGCCCGCCGCTGGCTGCTGATGACAATCTCGTCACCCGGCGCCAGTTGATCGAGGTCACGGAAGACTTCGCCATAGACGTCATTGTGCCCGGCCAGCACCATGTTGCCCTTCTGGCCCGGCGCGGCGGAGCCAATATGTTGGGCGACACCTCTCTTCAAGACCTCCCAGTCATACATGTCCTGGTAAACGGCACTGTCTACGCCGAGCGCTTCGATCTGGATGCGCCGTGCGTGTTCCGGCGCCGGGGTAGGCACTGGCGGCGACTCGTAGTTGTTGATCGCCGGGAGGAGATGGGCCGGGATATAGCCCGCTTCGCCGGGCTGCGGCGCTTCACCCGAATGCGGATAGCGGTGCCCGCCCGGCAGGACGACGACATCAATCACCGGGGTCGCTAGCGGCGTCGGCAGCGCCAGATCGGCGCTTTCCACGCGCTGCACCTGCGTCAGTGTACGGTTTAGCTCGCGGTCGGTGCGCCATAAACTGATGGCTGCGAAGATGACAAGCCCGACGACGGCCACCTCCAGCAGCAGCCACGCCCATCCCGCCATCGCGCGGCCTGTGACCTGCCGTCCGGCTGTCTGGTCGCCCGCGCTGGCGACCTTTGCGGGCGGCAGCGGGGGCGCAAGCTGCCCACTGGCTAACCTGGTAGGCTGGATGCTGCCATGTGGCGGCGAAAGCCCGGGCACGTCGACGACACGGCCCAGCGCCTGCAGGCGCCGCCGTCGCTCGGCACGGAGTGGATACTTCCTCAGCCGCAGCAGTAGTTCGAGCTCGTCGCTGTCGTATTCCCCTGGAGTCCCACGTCTCGCCATCGTCAACCCCTCAGCTGTCAGCCATCCGGCAGACAGAGACCATTCTCTCTGAGACAGGCGCGGCGGACGAGCGCCAAAGGGCCTGGTGCCTGAGGAAAGGGGCGCCGGACTATAACGGCAGACCCGCCTGCTCGAACTTCCCCTCGATCGTGCGCCGGGTGCCGGCAAAGGCACTGTCGAGGACCGGCAGGGTAAACCAGACCGCGCCGAGGCTGAAAAGCAGGCCGGTAATGAGGCGCATCCAGGAGTTAAACGTGCCGAACCCGTCGCCGGCATAGAAGCCGGATGCCAGGCTGGTGTTGGTCAGCGCAGCGAGCCACGCGTTGTCGTAACGGAAACCACCGCCGATCCCGCCGAGCATGTCGCTGACCATATGCGTGCCGCCGTCTATGACCATCGGCAGCGTCAGCAAGGCGAGGCCCCACAGTGGCAAACGCGGTAGACGCCGCCGCCACGGTCCGATGACTGCCGCCCACAGCAGGATGCCGGTATAGAGAGAAACCATGCGGTCCGACCAGGCCACCTTCCATCCCATTTCCGGATTGCCGATAAACTGGCGCAGGATAAGCGGGTTGTCGGTGTTCTGCCACACCGCCTGCACCTCGTTCAGTTCATACATCGGCTGCACACCGAAGAGGAAGTAGCTGCGTTGCGGCAGCTGGTGGCACAGAAAGGTATACATCGTATAGATGGCGCGACCGGCAGCGTCCCACCCGGCTTTCATGAAAACTGGCGCCAGCCACGGTAACAAGTTGAACGCCCCCCAGCCAGCGAGAAAGACGAGCAGCCAATGGCGCCCGACCCAGTAGACAGCGCGATTGAGGCGGGCTGCTCCGCTGCTGTCGCCGTGGCTGCGAGCGCCGTCTTCGAAGGGTGTCTGTTTGCCTGCTTGCTGGTGGGTCATTCTCTTACGTCCTGTTCGTGGCGGCTGCGACCACGTCGATTTGCCCCGCGGCAGTGAGTAGCTCCCGCACCATCATTTCCGCGAGGGGCGTGTTAGGCGTCTCTGGCAGGGTTATCCACGTAAGACCCTGATGGCTATGGAGAACGACAGTCGCCGGTGTCCGCGGCTGTGGTTGGTAGACCAGCAATACGACTAGCTGGCAGTCACAGGCGTCGCTGCCGTGGTAAGGACAGGTGCAGCTACTGCTAACGGCACGCGCACTGCGCAGGTCAAACGAAGGTGAGACGCGCATCCCTGCCTTCTCCAGGCGGGCAGTCACCCACTCCTTCGCTTCGTTACTGCTGAATGGCAGCGTGCCGAGTTCAGTTCCTACCATCTCATTTCCTTACCGTCACAAACGGTACGCGTCTTACGGATCACAATTGCCTCTATCGTACCCGGGCGACCGCCGCTGTGGCGACAGCAGAATGCGGGGTATCGCGTTAGGCCATTTGGCGGTGTCGGGCACGGCGCCTGTATCAGCGGAGAGCCAATTCAGGCAACAGCCTACCAGTGCACCCGTACAGAGCGCGTCGCCGTGCGCCAGTTGGCGCACTGGGTATGTAGGCCATCTGGCGGGGCGGTAAGGTGATGGAAATCACTTCTTGCAGGTGATGGGCCATTTAGCGCTCGTTGGTGCCCGTGCCACACGCGTATGCTTAGGGTGTGTTCACATGTTGGTGAGGTTTTCGCATGAGTAGACGAAAAAGAGTTATCTGGCCGCTCGCGGCCGGTCTACTGGGCAGCGGCGCGCTAGCCCTGCTCTATTTTGGCATCGTCTCCTGGGCCGAAAGCGCGGAGCACGCGCTGTCCCTGTTCTGGGAAGATCGCTGGATTGTTCTGCCGATCATTCTCGGCTTTGGCGTGCAGGCAGCGCTGTACACCATCCTCAAGAAGCAGCTCTTTCTTCCGGTCGCGCACACCGGCGCGAGCACCGCCCTGACCGGCGCCAGCGGCGGCACGTCGACCATCGCCATGGTCGCCTGCTGTGCCCATCATGTCAGCGACGTCCTGCCCATCCTCGGTCTCACAGCAGCCGCCACCTTCCTCGCCGAGTACCGCCTCCCCTTCATGATCGCCGGTCTGGGCATGACGCTAGTGGGCATCGCGGTCATGGTCGTCACATTATGGAGAGAACGCCGCAAGGCGATGCAACACCTTTTGCTTTCTACGGAGGCTGTATGAAACGGCTTGCTCTTATTTCTGTGCTTTTCCTGGCGGTGGTCGTCCTGGCAGCGTGTAGTAACGGCTCTGAAAAAGTGGCCGGGGCAGCGGCGCCTGTCCAGACCGGACAGAACGGGGAGACCGCAGCGCCTGTGCCCGACCCGCCGCCAGCAGCGCCCGCCGTTGCCGTCCCAGACGAGACGCTTGTCGACGAGCAGGGCGCAATTGCCGTGTCGGTTAAGCCTTTAAGTTTTGACCTCGGCGCGGCGACGATCGACTTTGAAGTGGCCTTAAACACGCATTCGGTGGACCTCAGCATGGACCTGGCCGCCCTGGCCACCCTGACCACTGATACAGGTAAAGAAGTGGCTGCCAGCTCGTGGGATGCCCCTTTGGGCGGCCACCATGCCACTGGCGTGCTTTCTTTCCCCGCTGCGTCGGAAGAAGGCCGCCTGCTGGACGGCGCGTTGACGCTCACCCTGACGCTGGTCGGCGTCGACGCGCCGGCGCGCACATTTACCTGGAATTTGCAGTAGGGGCACACGAGGCCCCGGAAGGAGAACGCGATGAATAGTGTGGCCTATCGCAAACAGCAGATCGAGCGCCGGCAGGCACAGCAGCGGCGCCGCAGCATCCTGACAGCCGTGTTCTGCGTGCTTGGCCTCGTGTTGCTCGGCGCCGGCATTTATCTGTATGTGCAGCAGGACCAGGACGTCCAGGCCGCCGGCGCGTACACGACAGCCGACGTCGCTAACGAGGCGCCCATCGTCGCCGGACACGAGATGGGCGAAGGGCCGCCGATTCCCTTCCTGCCCAGCGGCGAGCCGCAGCCAAACATTGTCGTCCCCGAAACGCGCTATGACTTCGGGCGCATCGGACCGAAAGACATCGTCGAGAAAACGTTCATCGTCCGCAACGACGGTGAGGCGCCTCTGACGATCAGCCGCGCCTACACCACCTGCGGCTGCACCACGGCTGAGTTCTCCGCCAGTGTCATTCCGCCGGGCAAAGTGGCGACGGTTAAGGTCGTCTTCGACGCCGGCTTCCACGACACCGCTGGGCAGACGGTGCGCCGTGGCATCATCATCGAAAACAACGATCCCGACCAGTCCCAGGCCGAAATCTGGGTGCAGGCAGCGGTCAATCTGAAGTAGAGACAATATGCGAAACTTCGTTTTCTTCCTGTTTCTAGTTGTGACCGCTGCGTTCCTGGCAGCGTGTAGTCGCGGCGAGCCGCAGATTGTTGTCGAGACGCTGCAGTTCGACTTTGGCGACGTGCCCAACGGCGAAATCGCTGCCCGTGACGTGCGCGTGCGTAACGGGGGCGACGCCGTGCTGGTGGTCGAAGGCATCTCCACCTCCTGTGGCTGTACCTCGGCCACGCTGGCGCCAATGCGGCTCGCGCCGGGCGAGCAGGGCACGCTGCACATTGAATACGACGCGGGAGCACATGGCCCTGACCTGACCGGCCCGCTGGTGCGGCAGGTCTTCATCAACTCCAACGACCCGGCCCAGCCAGAAGTCACCGTCGAGCTTGCCGTGAACATCACGCCGCGCCAGCTATCGGAGGGCAACTGACGATGAAGCGCATCATACCCTTGTTCCTCCTTCTCCTGGCCCTTGCGCCGCTGGCCAGTGGCTGTAGCAACCAGGCGGCTGCTGGCGGCGAACACGCCTACCAGTTGGCGCCGCTGCACGAGATGCCGAGTGATGTCCAGAATGCGCCGCGCACTGTGCGTGAAGCGTACCAGTTCGCCGTGGCTAATCCCGGCGTCCTGCACGCATTGCCCTGCTACTGCGGCTGTGGCGCGATGGGCCACGTCTCCAACTACAGTTGTTACGTCGCCGGCAGCGATAGCAGCGGTCAGCTCCAATACGACAACCATGCGCTGGGTTGCCAGATCTGCGTCGACATTACGCAGGACGCCATGCGCATGCTGGACGATGGCCGGAGCGTCGACGAGATAGTCAGCTATGTCGATGAGACGTACAGTCGCTTTGGCCCGGCGACACCCTTGCAGTAGGCAGTTTCTGCCAAAAGTGAGGATGTGGTGACCGTCTGGCGCATGGGCAAGCTCGTCATAGCCATCCTGGCGATCGGGTTTCTGTTCGGCGAGGCGCCCGCCGCGCTAGCACCCGTGCCTCGCGTGGGTGGTGTGACCGGGCGTGTCGTGCAGATTGAGGCCAGCCAGTACCAGTTCGATCCGGGGGTCGTTGCCGTCAGGCGCGGCGAGCGGGTAACCATTGAGCTCGTTGCCACTGACGTTGTTCACGGCCTCTACCTCGATGGTTATGGCCTTGAGATCAGCGCTGTCCCGGGACAGACGGAACGCGTGACCTTCACCGCCGACCGGCCGGGAACGTTCCGCTTCCGCTGCTCGGTCACCTGCGGCGCCATGCATCCATTCATGATCGGCCAATTACGCGTGGGCAACAACCCGCTTCTGTGGGCCGGGGTCGTTCTGGCGTTTGTGGCCGCCGCGGCCGGTCTCGGCCTGGGAAGGAGGCGGTCATGATCCGCCAGGAGCAGAACACCAGGCTCGCTGGTGCCAAACCGGGCAGCCCTATCGCCGCAGCCATCAAGGGCGAAGCGCAGAGCGCGGCGCGCTATGATCTGCTGCGCATACCGTTCATTCGTCGTCTGCTGGTCGCGCGCTGGCCGCAGTTCCTGGTGCGTGCCCTGGCCCTCGCGGGCTTCCTGCTGGCGATCATCGCCGGCATCGCCGGTACGCCTGTCGGCAATCGCAACTTCGCCATTGTCTTCGTGTGGATCGTCTGGTGGGCGCTGCTCATCCTGGTTGCCGTACCGCTTGCCGGCCGGGCCTGGTGCGCCATCTGCCCCATCCCCATGCCCGGCGAGTGGCTGCAGCAAGGAGCACTGCTTGCCCCTCAGGAGAAGACACGCGGCTTTAGTCTTGGTCGCCGCTGGCCGAAACGGTTTAGTAACATCTGGCTGCAGAATGCCGGCTTTCTCCTGCTGGCTCTCTTCAGTGCCGTCGTCCTGACCAACGCTCTCGTCACGGCGCTGGTGCTGGCGGCCTTCTTGCTCCTGGCCACGGCGACTGCCGTCGTCTACGAGCGGCGCGCTTTCTGCCGCTACCTCTGCCCGGTGGGCGGCTTCATTGGCCTCTACGCCCAGACGGCCCCGCTGGAAGTGCGCGTGAAAGATACCGCCGTCTGCGCCAGCCACCGCGAGAAGACGTGCTATAGCGGAAGTAGCAGCGGCGACTATCGCGGCTTCGGCTGCCCGTGGGGCGTCTTTCCGAGCGGCCTCGTCAAGAACACCTATTGCGGTATCTGCC